>JBEBTF010000163.1:0-9087 GCA_040393865.1 Planctomicrobium piriforme
GCGATTTCTTTGATCGGGCCGGTGCTGTCGCCGAAGCTTTCAACAGGGATGTCCATCTGCTGCAGCATATTCATATAGAGATTGCACAGCGGAGTTCCCTTCTCGCTGGCGATGTGCTGGCCGGTTTTCAGGGTTCCGTTTCCACCCCCACCGAGCAGAATCGGAAGGTTGTTTGGATCGTGGCGGTTTCCATCTGACATGCCGCACCCCATCAGGATCATGGAGTGGTCGAGCAGAGTCCCTTCGCCTTCTTTGATTCCTCGCATCTTTTCGAGCATGTACGCGTACTCTTGCACAAACCAGCGAGAGATGCGTTTGTACTGAGCGATCTTGTCTTCTTTATTCTCGTGGTGTGACATCTCGTGGTGAGAGCCTTTTACACCATCGACGAATGAGAAGTTTCGACCAGACACATCGTTCGCAAACATGAACGAACTGACTCTGGTAGAATCTGACCAGAACGCCAGCACCATCAGGTCCAGCATAATGCGGGCGTGATCTGGATAGTGTCCCGGAATGCCAGCTGCAGGTGCCGTATAAGCATGGTCAGGAACCGACGGCTGCCATTCACGAGGATCAGCAGTGTTAAAGAACTCGATCTGGCGTTCGACTCCGCGAACAGAATCCAGGTACTCATCCAGCTTGAACTGATCGTCTCGCCCGAGCTTCTTTCTCAAACTGTGAGCATCTTCGAGAGCCAGATCAAGGAGCTGCTGGCGAGAATCAAACTTGTCAGACGCCCCTGTTTTGCTGCGGGTCGCCTGACGAATTCCAAACAGACGCTCATAAACCAGTCGTGGATTAATCTCTTTCGCGACAGGACGATTCGGTGTCTGCCATGAAATTGATGATCCATACAAACGAGTATATCCAACGTTACTGTCGATCCCGGAAATAACGGGATCAATGCCCAATTCCAACGATGGCAATGGGGTATATTTTCCGGTGTACTGAGCCACCAATTGGTCCAGCGAGATTCCGCCAGTGCTGATGTTCTTTCCAGTGGTCTTTTCAACATGCAGCCCCGTCAGGAAGTTGGCGGTCTTTGCATAGTGACCGTCTCCCCCGCGACTGTGCTTCTTGTCCAAATTGGACATGACGAGCACCTGATCTCGCACCTTCTCAAGTGGCTCAAGCGAGAACGGAAGCGTGTAATTGGCGCCGGTTTCTTTCGGAATCCAATCTGGCTGCCAGACCCCGTTCGGGAAGAACAGACACCCCATGCGAACCGGCGGACGAGGCAATGGATTTGCCCAGGCCGCGCGTGGCAGCAGCGACTGCATCACCGGCAGGGACAAGACCACTCCAGCACCACGCAGAAACTGACGGCGGGAAAGGTTCATTGAATGACTCATGACTTTGCTTTCCTTGAGCACGTACGCTCTTTCAATTGTCTCGTTGACTCTATTGTTTCGCCGAACGAGACGAAAACAACATCCAATTTCATATCAGTCCGGAGTCGTGTACACGCTCCGGGAAATTTACTTTTTGCAGTAACGATGTCGGAACTGATAACTCAGCACAATGTGCTCAACCAACAGAGCCGCCTGGTGATCATTCGCAGAGAGTTTTTCTACCGCTTCTTTAATCACACAGTCATCGAACTTATTCAGATCGCGGCCGACTGCAAACCCATACATTTTCCGACTCAGGTGTCGGAGGACTTCGTTCTTACGCTTCAAGAGAATCGCTTTCATCTCGGCTGGTCCATTGAACTGCTCACCAGAAGGCAGCTTTCCGGACGCATCAATTGCGATTCCCGAAATCTCATCGCGCCAACGCCCAATCGGGTCGAAGTTTTCCATCCCAAACCCCAATGGGTCCATTCGCGAATGGCAACTTGCACACTGAGGATTCGAACGGTGTTTCTCTAACTGCTCTCGAATCGACAGGTGAGAACCGTCTTCCCCTTCCGATGGCAATGGTGGCACATCCGGCGGCGGAGGCGGAACGCGACTCCCCATGATTTCTTCAAGCAGCCAGCGGCCTCGAAGAACTGGGCTCGTTCGCAATGGGTATGAGGACACAGTCAACACACTCGCCTGAGTCATGACGCCACCACGTCTGCGATCCTGCAACTGAACTCGTTGCATTTCCGGACCTGTGACGTTTTCAATTCCATAATGCTTGGCGAGTGCTTCATTCACATAGGTGTAGTCGGAATCCAGTAGCTCCAGCAGGCTCCGATTCTCCATGAAGAGCTTGGCGATGTAAGTTGAAGTCTCCTTCAACATGGCATCCGAGAGTTCCGGGGTGAATTCAGGAAACTTGCCAGCATCTGGTCGGACAGTGACTCCTAACGGTCCCAAGCCCAACCATTGAATTGCAAAGTTTTCCCCCAGTGCATACGCACGGGGATCTTTTAACATTCGATGCACTTGCTTCTTTAATTCATCATCATTCTGCAACAACCCGGCATCGGCAGCAGCCAAGAGTTCTTCATCAGGCAGAGACGACCAGATCAGCATCGCGATTCTGGCAGCCAGCGGATGGTCAGGGAGTGCGTAGACTCCTTCCTTCTCTGGTTCAGGTTCTGCCAGAAACAGGAAGTGAGGAGAAACAAGAATCCCCTGCAATCCGAGCCGCATCCCGGCAAGGTGCCCCTGCCCTCGATTGATCGCCTGATCGTAGAGAGCGAGGTAACGGTTCATCTCCCCTTCATCGAGCTTCCGACGGAACGCGCGACGTGCGATGCCAGATAGAATTCGCTCTGCAGCTTCGCGTGGAAGCTCATTATCACGGACAGCATGCGCCGCGAACTCGGCCTGTTTCTGCTTGAGCCGTTCGGTCGCGTCCTTCTGAGCATTCAAGTCATCCGGCCAGAGCGTTTCACTCACCTGCTCTGCAATGTCCACGTACATTTCAAAGTGGATCGGCGATAGAAACAGTGAATCCCCGACGGTATCAAAGCCAACACCACCTGAACCATCAGACGGCAGGCGATCTGTCACCGGAACATCGACGCCCAACAGATCACGAATGGAATTCGCATATTCTGTTCTGGTGAGCCGTCGGCTCATGACGTGACCACGATAGAAGTTGGTGTTCTGATCGTTCGCAATGCGGTTGCAGTGACCTTCATCTTTGGTCATTGCGGTGAACCAGTTATTCAGAATCACCCGTTCGGCGTCATTCGGAGAAGGAGATCCTTCAGGGGGCATTTCTCGAGTAAAATACCTGGCCAGCACTGTGTCCCAGATCTTCTTCTCTTCAAACGCCTTGTTGAAGGTATCGAAGCGAGCGAGGTCGAGTTCGCCTTCCTTCTTCTCGGCGGAATGACACGTATTGCAGTATTTGGCGAGAAGCGGCTTAACCTGTTCAAAGTCCTCTTCCGGAGTTCCAGCGACCACCCTGACATTCAGGGAGAGAACGATTAAGGCCAACGCTGGAAGAAATCGGGTCATCTTCACGCCATGAAGTTCAGTGTCAAAAATCTTCGGTGTAAATCGTCGGCGTCGAGAACAGCAGGTTACCAGTCACTGGGAGGGAAGTTGTGGTGGCAGTCGTGCGCGAATCACTCTTGCAGGGCGCAAAAGCTGAGACAGTTCTAAATCGCAGGCAACAAAGGTGGGATGGAGACAAACTGACAGCAGCGCCAGCCGTATCCACAAAATCGCATATAGTGAAGTTTATCCATATACGCAAACAAATATCCAGACAACTCCCCTAACCAAGCATGAAACCTTGGGCTTGGTCGCCCTTCCGGATTTGATTATTCCACTTGAAATCAGGAGAAATTGCCCCAGCCCTCCATCAAAGCCGTTACTGAGAGACATTTTACAGCGATTCGCAAGGATCAGCTGCGATAAATCTGAGTCTGACGCAACACAATCGCGTTACAGAACACCCGCTGTACCAATCTGGGACAGAATTCTTCCGTCCGACGTCATCACCGATTGCAAAACCGGCAAACTCCCCGTATGAACGTCTAACGGCATTTCACATTGCACCCGTGAACGCAATCGAGAAGAGCGGTTCGCAGTGGACCTGCCGCAAATCGAGACAGTCAACATCAGCAGTCAGTATTCCCGGAAATACTGTCGTGAAAACAGGTTCGTGAAAATCTGGAATCCACTGCGACAGAAAGAGGAATGGTGCTCGTCGTGCTCAACTGAGTGACTGCGACACCATGAGGATGAATGGTCACAGATCGACAATCTCCATCCCCGTATACCGTTCTGGCGAGACGCTTTCGGCCGAAATCGTTCGACGAGGTCGTGGGGCAGGAACACGTTGGGCAGGCATTGCAGAACGCAATCCGTGCTGGTCGGGTCGCCCACGCCTACCTCTTCACAGGGGCTCGTGGGGTCGGGAAGACATCGTCCGCTCGAATCTTCGCCAAAGCACTCAACTGCCCTCACGTGAAAGATGGGGTGCCGTGCAATCACTGTGAAGTCTGTGACTCCATCAGTGCCGGAAGCGATGTCGACGTTCTCGAGATCGACGGCGCATCCAACCGCGGGATTGACGATATTCGCCAACTCCGTGCAAACGTTGGAGTTCGGTCGATGCGGTCACCGTACAAGGTGTACATCATCGACGAAGTTCACATGCTGACAAAGGAAGCATTCAACGCGCTCCTGAAAACGTTGGAAGAACCGCCGCCGAACGTCAAATTCATCTTCTGCACGACGGAACCCAACAAAGTTCCGGACACAATCCTTTCCCGGTGTCAGCGGTTTGACTTTGGAACGATTGACCAAGACAGCATCGCCGGAAGATTGCGTCAGATTGCCGAAGCAGAAGGCAAGACTGTTGCAGAGGATGCGATCGAACTCGTCGCCCGGCGTGCAAATGGATCGATGCGTGACAGCCAGTCGCTGTTCGACCAGTTACTGGCGTTCGGGGGCGAGCGAATCACGGCGGAAGATGTGCACCATCTGCTGGGGACCGCATCCGACGAACGCCTCTTCACACTGATCGATGCCTGTATCGAAAGCCAACCCGGCACTGCACTTGAAGTGCTGGAAGCCGCGATGCAGCAAGGAGTTCAGACGGGAGGGCTCACAGACCAACTCTTGGCCTATCTCCGGGACTTGCTCGTCACGGCTGCGGGCGCCAAGGGGGTCCCGCTGTCGGCGGTTACAGACAATCAGCGAGCGCAAGTCCAGAAACAGGCAGAGCGTTGGGGTTTACAGACGATCTCTTCAGCGATGCAGATTGTCGCCGAAACCAAAAATCGCCTGCAGCGAACGACTCACGGACGAGCACTTCTCGAACTCGCCGTCGTCCGCCTCGCCACTCTGGAACGACTCGACCAGATCAGCGTGCTCCTGCAAGCCGGCGCTATCCCTTCCACAGCAGCAGTTTCCGCCCCACAACAATCAGGACGACCTGCTCCGACGGGGCCGTTCTATCAGGGGATGCAGGAAAAAAAAAACAGTAACCCCGCAATAACACCAGCCGCGGCTCCGGTTACAAGCCAAATTACAACCCAATCGACTCCTGGCACTGAACCAGAATCAGTTGCGGTTCTACCGAGAGAATCGATTGCGCCAGCTGCAGCCTCACAAATCGCAGCCGCCCCGAAACCACCGGCGGCAATCTCGCCCCCTCAGGCGAATCCGGCACCAGTTCCGCCTCCAACACCAGCGGCGCCGCCCGTTGCTGAGGTCGCCCCGGTCCCCTATTCCGCTCCGGAATATGTTTCAGACATGGACGATGCGGCGGAAATTCCGCGAATCTCGTTCGATGAAGCTCACCTGACGGAATATTGGCAAACGGTTCTGAACCAGATGTCGCGAGTCCAGGTGGGCAAGTTGAAATGCGCCAACCGCGTAGCAATTTCTGGGCCAAATCTTGTGGAAATATTCTTTCCAAAGAGTTATAGTTTCGCAAAGCAGTACTGTGAACAGCCAGAAACTCTGAAGCGGCTCAATTTTGTTACCTCTCAGGTGGCTGGCAAACAGGTTGACTGCAAGCTGACCATTGACCCAACGGCAGAAGTTCAGATCAAAGCACCTGAACGCAAAGAGAACGCGGTTGTCGTTGAACGATTAAAACCGTCAGCAGTTGAAGCGGACCAGTTTGTACAGCTCGCAGTTGCCATCTTCGGCGGGCAGGTATTGGAGGTGAGACCTGTACTGGAAGCACCTCCAGCCGATGATGACTCAGATTCAGAAGTCCCACCTGAGGACACGCAGGACGATTCGTAAATGTTCAATTTTAATGCACTCGCAGGTCTAGCAGGCCTGATGAAGAATTTGCCTCTGTTGCAGGCCAAAGCTCAGGAGATGAAAGCTCGCCTGATTGATATGCGAATCGAAGCGACCAGCGACTGCAGACTTGTCACAGTCGTCGTCAGTGGGGAATTGAAGGTTGTTTCACTTTCAGTCAGCCCGCATCTGGCAACAGAGACGGATCGCATGGAAATTGTGGTAAGAGAAACAACCAACATTGCCCTGATTCAGGCACGAGAAGCCGCAGCAAAGGAAGTTGCAGCGCTCGCGGAAGGACTTGGCGTTCCTGGGCTACCTCAGGTGATGTCAAAATTCGGAATGGGTATCAACTGATCAGGATCGGATTCCTGAACTACGAGAGGCCATCAGAGCTGCCCTGCTCCGCTGATTTCAGTTTCCGTTTTAACACTTGCCGATGGAGCGACAATTTCACATGGCGGTTCGAGGAAATCAACCTGAACAACATCCATTCGGGCCAGCCGTCGGTCGATTGGTCGAACAGTTTGCGTCCCTGCCTGGCATTGGTCGCAAGTCTGCGGAGCGACTGGCTAACCACATTTTGAGTTGCCGGGAAACGGAAGCTCTCGCTCTGGCGGACGCCATTCGAGACGTCAAACAATCCATCCGTCGCTGCAAGGTCTGCTTCAACCTGACTGAACAGGAAGTCTGCTCGATCTGCCGAGACCCGCGACGAGACAGAACTGTCGTTTGTATTGTTGAACAACCCAAAGATGTCGCTGCCCTTGAAGCAGCGGCTGCATATCAAGGGACCTATCACGTTCTGGGCGGACGAATCGCTCCACTGGAAGGGATCGGTCCGGAGGACCTGACAATTGGCCCACTCGTTCAACGGGTCAAACGGGATCAGGTCAAAGAGATCATTATGGCAACCAATCCGACACTGGAAGGGGATGGAACAGCGTTATTCATCTCTAATCTGCTGGAAGATCACGGTGTCGAAATCACGCGACTTGCCCGAGGGATTGCCACCGGAAGTGTGTTAGAATTCGCAAACAAAGAGATGCTGGCGGACGCCATGCGGGGACGACAGCACTTCTAAAAAAGGTCAACGAGAATCAGTCAAGTAAACGGAGGCCCAGTCAGGTCACAGCGACATCGCTTTCAGCGTGCTCCCTGGAACAATTCATTTGTCCGTTACGTCACCTGACAACAGTTAAGTAAATACGGGATTTAAGAAGAAGTTCTGCGACGTCGAAACGACGGCGAAGCAGAATTCAACTGCACCGGACCCAAGAGCGTTCCCTGCTTTTCCAGTGCGGCTGGTCGATTCGAAATGAATGGTGAACGCAACAACTCGCCTTCACCGACTCAGTTCGACTCATACACCAGATTGGGACCGGAGTTGAGAACCTGTTCCAGCTCCTTGAATAAGAATCACAAGCAATGCACCTGAACGTTTCCCAACAGATGCGGATGAGCCAGCAAATGAAGCTGGCACCGCGGATGATCCAATCGATGGAGATCCTGCAGTTGCCCCTGATGGCGCTGCAGGAACGCATCGACCAAGAACTGGCAGAAAACGTTGTCCTGGAGCAGGTTGCAAGCCATAAGGAAGAATACGCCGAGGCGACTGAGGCGCCAGAACCGCCCAAGCTGGAAATCGAACGTCGCGAGTTGACCACCGACGACAACAACGCTTCGGATTTTGAACGCCTGTTGGAAATCTCCAAGGAATGGCCGGATGACAACTACACATCTGGCTCACGCCCATCTGGCAATCAGATCGACGATGACTCTGATCGCCAGCATGACGTCATGGCGAACGCAGAGAATCGACCGGAAACTCTGCATGACCATCTGTTGGAGCAGTTCCATTGCGACGCCCCTGAACATCTGCGGGAGTTCGGGGAATATCTGATTCATAATCTTGATGCGAATGGTCGACTCCAAAGTTCCCTGCCGGAACTGGTTCAAGTCTTTGGAGCCAATATCTCATTGCAGGACGCGGATCAGACTCTCAAACTGATTCAACGGCTTGATCCCCCCGGCGTCGGCGCGAGAGATCTGAAAGAATGTCTGCTACTGCAAATCACGCCTGAGACACCACTGGGCGAGATGATGACGGTACTGATCTCGGACCACCTGGACGACATTCTTCAGAACCGTCTGCCCCTCATTGAGCGCAAGACCGGTTACTCACTTGATGCTATCAAGACGACGATTGAACAGATGCGGACACTTGATCCTTATCCAGGACGAATGTTCGAATCCACAAACGTGCAGTCCATTACTCCGGACCTGAAAGTCGAACAGAGTGAAACCGGTGAATACCGTGTTGAACTCGTTGATGAATACGTCCCGCAACTCCGTATTAACCGCCGGTATCTGAAGATGCTGGAAGGAAACCCGGATCAGGCGACGAAAGAGTTCATCAAACGCAAAATCGAGTCGGCCAAATGGCTCATCGATTCCATCGAGCAACGATACAACACACTCAAGAGAGTGGCTCAGGCGATTGTCGATCAGCAGACTGAGTTTCTGGATTTGGGTCCAGAGTTCATCAAACCATTGAAGATGCAGGACATTGCTGATGTCGTCAATGTCCACGTCACAACCGTCTCAAGGGCGGTCGATGACAAGTTTATTGCGACACCGCGCGGGATCTTCGCGCTGAAGCGTTTCTTCGGTGGGGGAACGAAAACCGCAGACGGCGAAGATGTCGCCTGGGAGAACATCCGTCTCAAGTTGAAAGAGATTGTCGATAAGGAAGACAAGTCAGATCCACTCAGCGACGACGCTCTCGTCACCGAGCTTTCAAAGCATGGTTTCAATCTGGCTCGCCGGACTGTGACCAAATACCGAAAAGCCCTGAACATCCCCTCCTCAAGACAACGCCGCGAATACTAGAGCAGTTTGCTCTACCGAGTGCCCGCGCAGCGGCCGTTTC
>JBEBTF010000164.1:0-8951 GCA_040393865.1 Planctomicrobium piriforme
GTGGAAACCATTTCGCAAGGTGCTCTAATCGTTGTTCAAACTCGCCCAGACAGTGTCGTTTTCAGCGTCGTTTGTATGGTGATGCTGTCTCGGGCAGTGACTTTGCCGAGTCTTTAGAAAACGGCATTCTCCCTTTGAAACAGAACTCCGTGTGATGCTGGTCATCATGCGGAGTTTTTTTGTTAGTCGGCCGTTCTTTGCGAGGAGGCGGCTGGAGGGATCTGGCGTCCTCTGTGTGCGGCATTCAATCGCGTGTTGTGAAGTCTTTTCCTGTTGGGAGGACGATTCGCGATCCAGTGTTTGTCGGATCAGTTGCAGGCAGACTTCGGACGGATGCCAGAGTGACAGACCGAAAGCTTGTTCGTATGATGTCCGTAATTCAATCAGAGCAAGACCGCTCAAGGAATCGATTGGCATAAGGCGGACTTCCGCTTGTCGGAAATGCCATCGTTTTTCGGATACCGCATTAGTGGGAAAGTTGTCATGGACAGTGAAATTCGCGAATTGACACAAGCGTTGACGGAGCGCACTCTTCAGCTAAAGGACTCTCTTTGACTACGACGTCCGACAGCAACGAGTCAAAGAAATTGATGAACTGATGGGGGCAGCCAACTTCTGGGATAACCAGGAGAAGGCTCAGGTCTTGATTAGCGAACTGCGCCGACAAAAGGCGATTCTGAAACCTCTCGACGAGTTGATCTCCGGGTTAGACGATATCGCTGTGTTGATGGAGTTTGCTGAAGAAGAGGAGACTCCGGAAACCACAGAGGAATTGCGATCTGCTCTAGAGACATTGTCTCAGAAGGTTGAAGCAGCAGAGTTGCAGGCAAGCATGAAGAACCCGGAAGATGCCGGGAATGCTTACATGACAATTCAGGCTGGCGAAGGGGGAACCGACTCAGCTGACTTTGCCGAAATGCTGATGCGGATGTACCTGCGATGGAGCGAGAACAACGGATACAAGGTCGAGGAAATCGACAAATCCGAAGGCGAAGAGGCCGGGATTCGCAATGTCACCCTGCATTTTCAGGGGGACTATGCATTCGGGTATCTGAAGGGCGAAACCGGAAATCATCGACTGATTCGAATCAGCCCATTCGATTCTGCCGGGCGTCGCCATACCGCATTTGCGGCTGTGGACGTTACTCCCGATCTGGGAGATGCTGAAGTGATCGAAGTCGACTGGGAAAACGGCAAAGTTATTCGTGAAGACGTGTTCCGCGCCGGTGGAGCAGGGGGGCAGAAGGTCAATAAAACCAGCTCCGCGATCCGGTTGACTCACTTGCCAAGTGGGGTTGTGGTGCAGTGTCAGAACGAACGCAGCCAACATCAAAATCGGGCACTTGCTCGAAAAATGCTGGTGGCCAAGCTGTATCAGATTCAGCAGGAGAAGGAAGAGTCGGCCAACGCAGCTCGACGTGGCGAAAAGTCAAAGATCGGGTTCGGCGGTCAGACCATTCGGCACTACGTGCTTCAGCCGCAGCAGTTCGTGAAAGACGATCGAACAGACTTGCGGCAAAGCAACCCGCTCGAAGTTCTTGACGGGGCGCTGGAGCCGTTTATCGAAGCCTACCTGCGTTGGAGTATCGCCAAGTAAGGGCATGGCTACTTGTTCTGACAGGTGGAAGCTTTAAATACGAACGAGGCCGCAAGCATTTGCCTGCGGCCTCGTGTTGTTTCTGCTTCGCACGTTTTAAGTTGGAAGAACTGCGACCACGAACAGGTTATAGAGCGGTATTCAAGACGATGTGGCGTGTCATGTGAGAGACAGGCATAAAGTCGTTTCACAACCGGGAGGGCGAGGCTCCTGCCGAGCCGCAATCCAACAGAGGGCGTGATTACTCATGCGGCTCAGCAGGAGCTTCGCCCTCCCAGATCCACGCAGCATTCGGTTATGAAACCACCTCATGGTCTATTCTTCGTTTGGAATCGTCATGTAGGTTCCACTGTTCAATCTGGCCAGTTCTTCCAGTTGCTGGTTTCCCTGTTTTTCTTTGAGGTTGACCTTCTTTTTCTCCGGAAGATCGAACCCGATGGTGTGAATTGGGATCCGATTTCGATTCACGCCGGTCACTTGGCGAATGACAACTGATTCAAAAACACCATCTGTCAGAAAGTAAATGACATCCGGTTCGAGCGCCAGTGCAATCAATAAGGCATTGAGTGGTTTCGTGTACTGACCTTCCGCAGGAACCTGAGTCATCCACCGTAAATAACTGGTTCGTGTCCCTTCGTCTGCGGCGACGAGTGTAGGAGCAGGCATCGGGAGCGCGTCATCTCCAAAATAGATGATGAAGAATTTCTCATCCTCGGTCATCTGGGAGATGGTTTTTACGAGTTCCTGTTTGACGCGATTGAATCGTGTTTTGGCAGGTCCGGGGTGAGGGAGATTCATGCTTTTGGATGCATCGACAACGAAGACGATATTCTTGCCTTTGCTCTCAAGTGCAAAAAATTGACGTCGTCCGACTCCGCCACCTGTTCCATCTCCAGTTCCTGTCCCTGATCCAGACCCGGAACCAATTCCATTAAACTTTCCGGCTCGAGGGGACAGGGCGACCTTTTGGCTCAACGCCCCTTCAGAGGGAGTCGCATCGGCAACCATGATGGCATCGGCAATGTTGTCGTTGATTGAGACGGCATTTGAATCCTGAACAGCAAGAACAGAATTGAAGAGATCTTCCTGAGCCGGAACTTCTTCCGAACCGGTGCTACCGCCAGGGCTGAGATGGATGTGGGCTTCTTCCAGCAATTCCCCGGGAAGGGTTGTGTCAATCTCCTGATTGACAATGACGACGGCGTCATCAACAGGCCGGCTAAGTGTCGGGACAGCGAACGCAGCGAAGAGGCAGAGCCCGAAAAGGTGTAACGCCGATGACACAGCGAGCGACAAATAGGGAACCGTCCCCGAGGGAGGGGTGTCGGTAATTTCAGGTGGGTTCACAAGCTCAGAAACAGTCATGTTCTGCGGCTCACGGCGTCTTCATGCATCGCCCGATCTGGGCGTGAATCGGAAAAACTGGAATAGAGACAGTCGGATTTCGTTATTATCTGAATCGACAGAATCCGATTCTTCTCTCGCCTCGATTTACCGTAACTGACGTAAGTGGCCGAGACAAAAGAGAAAACGGGATCTCAGGAGAATTGCGGGATCTTGTTTCAGATTCTCCATTTTTACCATATTTCGGGGATGACGAGAGTTCAGTCGCTCATTTTGCAGTTGAGATGCTCAGAGAGAGAATGTCTCATTCTGAGTAACGAATTCTCTTTGGTGACATGAGAGACCGATTTGGGGGCCTTATGGAAAAAGTGCCTGTGAAAATGGGTTCAGATCGGAATTCGCAAACAACCGTATACTATGACGGGGTTTGCGGCTTCTGTAATGGCGTTGTGAATACGTTGCTCGACCTCGATCGGCAGGGGAAGTTGAAATTTGCCCCGTTGCAGGGGGAAACAGCGAAAGAGAATCTGCCGAAAGAGTGGACCGAGAACGCGGATTCAATCGTTGTGACGTCGAACGGGGTGAACTACCGCAAGTCGGCAGGCGTCGTCCAGATTCTCCGTGACCTGGGAGGCTTGTGTGGGGTCGCTGGCTGGACGTTATGGGCAATTCCCGGCCCTATTCGGGATTTGGGTTATGAAGTCATTGCCCGATCTCGTTACCGGTTGTTCGGGAAACTGGAAGCATGTCGAATGCCTCGTCCCGGTGAACAGGATCGATTTCTGCCATAAAACACAGAGCCAACTCGCTCGCCAATCACGTCCGCGTTCTCGTGCTCAGCATGCATGGCGTCACTGTTGTGTGACAGCAGCTATTTTGCTGGTTTCGCGGTATCAGAAGTTCCCCGTTGCCGTTCCACCTGTTCGAGTTCTTTACTGAGATCCTGACTCAAATCATGCTGTTGGGATTCCAGAGCATTCCCCAATTTGATCACCCAGGTTCGGCAACGATCATAGGCTACGGTGCCTGACTCAAATTTGCAGTCAAAGACATGGCCACCGCTGCGTTGATCTTTGCTCAGAAAGTGCCAGTGATAGCCAGGGATACCAATGCCGGTGACCCATTTCGGGCAACGAATCCCAATGAATGTGCCTTCAATATTCTCTCGTGTCCATTGAGACTGCGTTTTCACGACTTCCGCCAAAGGCTGGAATGGCGGTTCCTGTCTTGGAACGGCCCGAAGTGAAACTGATTTGAAAGTGGCTTCGACTTTCACAGCGACGAAGACATCCTGTGATGGAAGGCGAGCGTTCAACATCGTTTCCAGTTCTTCAAGGCTTCTGACAGCAGCGCAATCGAACGTGGATTCCCCTTCAAATGGAGTCGCAACTGCGAAGGGAGTGGTCATTGTGGGCGGGCAACGGTGGACAGTGCCATCCGACTTCGCCTGATACGCCACCCCGTCCAGAATAATCAACTCGCCATCCAGGTGATCGAATGTGCCGAGACCGAAGTTGCCTGTCTTGAGAACCTCGCCAAGCGGAGTTGTTCCCTGATACTGGCCGAGCAGCAACGCATTGATGACCGAGATTTGTGTGATCTGATCAGCAGCTGGAGGAGCGGCGGTCTGAGGAGCAGCAGGAGCAATTTGTGCGAGCAATGGTTTGGGCAAGCACATTGCCAGGCAGCAGATTACCAAACTGTGAAAGATGGTTCGTGAAAAGGGAAAACATGCAATGTGTGATGTGCCCGTCAAATTCATTTATCTGCCCGTTCGTCTGTAAATGGGATTACTTAATCGCGGTGAAGAAGAGTCCTGAAACGCCCGGACTGTGAGGATCACACCTGGAATGTGGCAAGCGTGGTGGTCAGCTGACAACTGAAGTTGGCAGAATAAAGAAAAAGGCAGCTCCAGTTGAAGGGAGCTGCCTGAGATTTGTCTGCTGCTGAAATCAAAATCCGAGCGGTCACCTGAGTGGAGACCTGGACAGATTATTCGGCGTCAGGAGATTTCCCTTGAGCTTTCAGCTCGCGGGCGTATCGCTCTTTCAACTCGTTTGGAATGTCGGTGTACAGAATATAGCGTTTGATCTCTTCTGCAGATGGACGCTCCAGTGGGCGAACAACACGGAACCCGACCATGTCTCCGTCGGTCAGATACCAGATGCTGCGTGGCAACTGAGGATCCTGAATCTTCCAGTCTGGTGTGGATGGAATTCGAACAGCACTTCGCAGGAACTCTGGATCGTCTTTCCATGATCCTCCGCGAGTCACGCGTGGGTACTCATCTCCATTTGGCAGGTTGACGAGAAAGTTTGTCGCTCCCCCTTCTGGGATTGAGTTGTAAAAACTCGGTTCATATCGATCGAGCACCCATTCTGACACACTTCCGTGCATGTCGTGGAGTCCCCAAGGATTTGGCTTCTTGGTTGCGACTTTGTGATAAATGTCGTCTGAGTTGCCGTAGTACCAGGCGTACTCACCTAACTTCTCGACGTCATCCCCGAACGAATAGCTGGTGGTTGTCCCTGCACGGCAGGCATATTCCCATTCGGCTTCGGTTGGCAAACGATAGTAGTGACCAGTTTTGGCGGAGAGCCATTCGCAATACTTCTTTGCAGCAGCCTGAGTCATCCCGATGGCTGGGAAGCCGTCGTGACCCATCCCGAAGGTCATGTCAGTGTATTCGGTTGTTGCCCGTGAAATCGCGTCAGAAAGGGCGTCGACCTTGTCGAGTTCTCGGCCTGTCAGTTCTCGACGTTGCTTGTCGAGACTTAATCGCCAGACATCGTACTCATCCCAGGTGACTTCGGTTTTTCCCATCCAGAATGGAGCGATTTTGACCTTACGCTGTGGGCCTTCGTCCTCATTTCGTCCTTCTTCACTTTCAGGACTTCCCAGCAGGAATTCACCTCCTGGAATAGGAATCATGGTGAAGGAGATGTCTGTATCACGCAGCTTTTGAACGTACGGCTTCATCTCTGCAGCAGTCTTCGCTTCGCTGTCTGGACTGCGAAGGTAGAGCTCTTGTGCGTTCGGTTCGGCTGCAGTCGCCACGTCTGATGCGAAGATCCCCGCCGAGAGGATCGACATGCATGCCACTTGCCAGAATGGGTGTCTTGGGCGTACTGTCATAACAAATCACTTGCTTCGTTGAATGCGAATATGAGTCGCAACTATGCCAATGCAACAACATCATTCGTTGTCGGTCGACATCAGGTGGGCCAGTTGGGGACTATGTTTTGCACTGCTTCTCTTTTTTACAACTGTAATTCAGGCTGCTGAACCTGAATTACAGCGTTTTGAATACGTGCAAATTCGGATGGGAGTCCCCGTTCGAATTGTAGTCTATGCCCCAGATGAAAACACCTCAAAAGAAGCCACAGATGCCGCATATGATCGATTGCGTCAACTGGATCGTTGTTTGAGTGATTATGACCCGGAAAGTGAACTAAACCAGCTGTGCAGGCATGCTGCAGGCGAGCCGGTGAAAGTAAGCGATGATCTCTGGAAAATGCTGGTGGAATCAAAAAGGTATTCCACCGTTTCTCATGGGGCGTTTGACGTCACAATCGGTCCTGTCGTTAAATTGTGGCGAATCGCTAGACGCCGTAAAGTTTTCCCAGAGTCAGACCGTCTAGAAGCAGCAAAAAAACTGATCGGAGACAATCTCGTTTCGTTGGATTGCTCGAAGCAAACGGCAACCTTGAAGTTGCCTGGCATGCAGCTTGATTTCGGTGGGATCGCCAAAGGTTACGGGTCGGAAGAGGCCTGTAAGATGCTGGCAAAACATGGCCTCACACGTTCGTTGGTCGCAGTGGCCGGCGAGATCCGAGCAGGGGACCCTCCACCTGGAAGAACAGGCTGGCGTGTTGAAGTGGAGGACCGGGCGAGGTCCAGTACCGACGTCCGTCCACCGCTTGTTCTGAATCTGAAAAATCGCGCGGTTTCGACGTCAGCCGACCTGTACCAGTTTGTTGAGTTAAACGGCGTTCGGTACTCCCATATTGTTGATCCTCGAACAGGAGTCGGTGTCACAACACCAATGAGCGTCACGGTTGTTGCGAACGACTGTACGCAGACTGATGCATTGGCGACTGCAGTAAGCGTGCTTGGACCGGAAAAGGGAATGGCCTTGTTGAAGAGGGAATTTCCCGATGTTCAGGCGTTGATTGTGACTCTGGATGAACAGAAGAATCCGGTTTCGATTCATACTGATGGATGGAACTCACTGGTGGCCGACGAGACAAAAAGCACTGGTGAGTGACACTTTCAGGTGACGTTTAAAACGCAGGACATCCTTTAGTCTCGCACTGGTTCGAGGTGGATGCCGATATGTCTGTGATGCTATTTAATATTGCTTTTGTTTTATGTTGATTTGCTTGTTTGTAAGGTGTTCAGTTAATGACCGAAGAAGGCATGGATGGTGGCAATGCTGGATCGTCTCAGCGATTCTGGCGTTTGTTCAAGTTGGCTTTTGGGGCCGTTCTGTTTCTAGTAATTCTTTTGGTGCCTGGCCCAGAAGGGTTGTCTCCTGAAGCACAGCGTCTCGCTGCCATTACAGTATTGATGGGGATTTACTGGATTACCGAGCCAATCCCGATGGCGGTGACGAGTCTGCTGCCAATTGCTTTGTATCCTCTGTGTAATATTCTTCCTGGGAAGACAGTTACGCAGGCGTATAGCGACCCGTCTGTCTTTCTTTATCTCGGTGGATTCCTGCTTGCTTTGGGAATCGAACGGTGGGGGCTGCATCGACGGATCGCCTTGCATGTCCTTCAATTCATGGGGACAAGTCCTCGCCGGATTGTCTTCGGGTTTATGTTTGCAACAGGCGGGCTCTCAATGTGGATCAGCAACAGTGCAACCGCATTGATGATGGTTCCCATCGGGCTGGCACTTTTGAAAACATTGGGCGAATCACTAGCCAGATCAAATGTTGAAGACTCCGACACATTTATCAGAAAGCTTTCAGTTCCATTGCTGCTAGGCATTGCCTATGCAGCAAGTGTCGGAGGGATTGGAACATATGTAGGCACTCCGACAAACATGGTGTTTCGAGGCTTCTGGGGGCAGCAGTATGTACCGCAGGGATATCCTGATGTGACATTTGCCGAGTGGATGATCGTGTTTGCTCCGGTTAGTGCCTTGATGTTAGCGCTCTGTGGTCTTGTGACGACTTGGAACCTTCCTCGGTTGCCGCAGTCAGAGCTTCTAACTCGTGACTTTTTTAAGGATCAGCTCCGAGAACTAGGCCCGATTCGTCCGGCAGAAATGAAAGTTGCCGTTTTGTTCGGACTGACTGCGGCGATGTGGATTCTGAAAGAGCCACTGAAGATCGATAACTGGCAAGTGCTTCCTGATTGGCCGTCGTTGGTTGTTAAAGCTGCGAGTTGGATTGGCTTTGATTTATCTTATTTCGCGAAGAATATTCATGATTCTACTATCGCAATATTGATGTCATTGTTTTTGTTTATTCTTCCCGGGGACGGACCTGCTGCTTCACGGCCTCGATTGCTGACGTGGAAGGAAGCAGAGCGGGGGATTCCATGGGGAATGTTGTTGTTGTTTGGCGGTGGTTTCGCCATGGCGAACGCATTCGGTTCGACGAAACTGGCCGATTGGTTGGGTGTCTCGCTTTCAGGTTGGATTAGTGGGCAGTCTCCTTTCGTCATTCTGCTGATGGTCTGTGCTCTTGTAACAGCTCTGACCGAGTTCACGAGTAATACCGCAACAGCCAATATGTTGATGCCGGTCCTGGCCGCAGTCGCGATTCAATCGGATATCGACCCGAGACTTTTGTTGATTCCGGCTACTGTCTCGGCGAGTTGCGGCTTCATGATGCCAGTGGGAACTCCGCCTAATGCGATTGTGTTCGCCACCGGCCGCGTTCCGATTCGCTCGATGATGGCCTATGGTTTGGTGCTGAACATCATCGGAGTTGTTGTCGTTGCAACATTCATGATGTTTGTGGCCACGGCAGTGATGGATATTCCGTTTCCAAAGTAAG
>JBEBTF010000165.1:0-8934 GCA_040393865.1 Planctomicrobium piriforme
ACATTGAGACATTGAGACATTGACTTTGAATGGGGCCATTCGCTGACGGGCGATTCACTTAGACCAGACACACGCACAATTTTCAGAGTTACATCTAGAGAAGACAGCCAGCATGTACGCACATAATGCTTATCGCAAAAACGTTCAGACAGCCTGGACTCGAGTCGATATGTTGCTCGCGCTTTACGATTCCACGATCCAGTGTCTGGATGATGGCATCGATCTTCTGAACCGTGGCGATTTGGTTTCTTATCCAGCAGTTCAAATCAAAGTGACCGAGCGAATTCTGTATCTCGTTGATGGAATCAATGTCGAATCCGGCAGTGTTGCGTCAAACATTCATGACTTGTGTGTGTTCTGTATCGGTCAGATTGCGACTCCCACAGTGGAATCATGGGTGTCGGCCAGAGAGGTGATGGCAACTCTCCGTGAGGGGTTTCAGGCAATCCGCGAAGAAGCGATTCAACTGGAAGCGACAGGAGCAATCCCACCATTATCCATGTCGAGCACACAGACAATTGTGCATGCATAGTGTGCACATGTAGCACTGGAGCATGGTCGATCAGTGTATGGTGGATTTATTGTGAATGACAGATTGTGAATGACTGTCTGCGGGGGCGTTATCTGGCGGCTGAATGATCGCTGGAGATCGTTGCAGGCTCTTCTGCCAATGGTAAGGCAACCTCCACTGTTGTCCCGACCCCTTTGGTGCTTTTGCAGGAAATACTCCCGTTGTGGGCATTCACAACGGCTTTGCAAATGGAGAGTCCAAGACCGGTTCCGCGTACGGCCTGCTCTCTTCCCCGAGCACGATCTCCTCGAAAGAATCGATCGAACACGCGGGGCAGGTCTTCTTCTGAAATCCCGAGTCCAGTGTCTGTAATTGTCAGCCGTGCAGTTCTGTCGGCTTCGTGACGTTCGAGTGAAATCTGAATCGTTCCGCCTGCAGGCGTGTATTTCACTGCGTTGTCGATCAGGTTGTTCATCACCTGTCTCAGGTAACGCTGACTGCCGGCAACGAAGCATTCGGCGTTTGAGGTCAACGTGAGCGTGACGCCGTTCTGCTCGGCGACCCCGTTAAACATCTCTGTTGCCCGATAGAGGACATCATGGATCGGAACAAGTTCAGGGGTATGCCGCCAGGGGGTGTTCTCCGTTTCGGTCAGGACCAGTAACTGATTCACGAGTAATTCGAGTGAATTCAACTGGTCGATCAGATCCTCCAGAAGTGATTGCTCATCTGGAGTCAGATCGCGGCCGTCCAGTGCGACCTCGATGGAACTGCGGATCGCGGCCAAGGGCGTGCGAAGCTCATGTGCTGCGTTCGCCAGAAAGTCCCGACGTTGTTTGAGGTACTCTGCAATTCGATCAAGAAACCCGTTGACTGTTTTGGCAAGGAGATCGAGTTCGTCGTTTGTTCCTCGAAGTTTCAGACGTTCTTCAAGTCGGTTCGGACGCAGCCGGGACGCGGTGAGGATGATATCACCAATCTGCCGTGTGGCGCGTTTTGCCAGCCAGTAACCAGAGAGCGGGGCCAACAGAGTTGTGACAACCAGAGCGATGGTGACAATGTTGTCGATGCGTTGAAGATCGCGTTGAAGAAACTTGAGGCTTGCTCCGACGATGACTGATCGAACCCCGTTCATTCCCTGTTTGATCTCACCAACAATAAGACGGAATCCTCCGCTTTCGAAAGGTTGTAACGGACGAACGGGCGTTGGTATGTGAACGTTTTCGGGAACTCCTTCGCTTTTCCAGACAGACCGGTTTTCCGCATCTCTGAAGATCGTGAACCAGGAATGTTGTCGATGTCCCTGTGATTTTCGATTCAGTTCGTCCTGCAGCAGAGCAAAGCGGATCGGCGGATGTTGTTGCAGCCCCAGCGAGACTTCCTGAAAGTCTTCCTGCAGAAGTTGATCGAACTCACGATAGAGAGTCCATTCTACCCCCTGCCGAACGAAGATCAGGGTACTCAACGTGATCACGCCCAGCACCAGGGCATTCATCACCGCAAGTTGAAATCGAAGTGTTCGCACGATTCTGCGAAGTTCCATGAAGCTGGTTTCTGTTCCAGAGACGGAAGCGACCTCTCAAACGGAACGTTCAGGTTATGGTCGTGGGAAGTCTCAGGAGACCCTCATCACATATCCACGACCACGAACGGTCTGGATCAGTTGTTTATCGAAGTCCCGATCCATTTTTCCTCGAAGTCGATTGATGTGGACTTCAATGACGTTGGTCACACCTTCCCAGTCTGACTCCCATAAATGCTCGCAGAGCATCTTGCGTGTCACGACCTGATCAACGTGTCGCATCAGGAATTCGAGAAGCCCGGATTCCGTTGGCGTCAGATCGATCTCTCGTCCTTCCCGAAAAAAGCGTCTTGTAGAAAGGTCCAGAGAGACTGGGCCGATCCGCAAATGCTGGCTGACCACCTTTTGTGTTCGTCGGGTGACAGCTTTCAGTCGTGCAAGTAATTCCGGGAGTGCAAACGGCTTCACCATGTAGTCGTCGGCGCCGACTTCAAGACCATCAACACGTTCCTGAACCGACCCGAGGGCGGTCAGAATCAGAACGGGAATGAGATTGCCTGATTTTCGGATTGTTGCCAGCACGTCCAGTCCAGACTGATCAGGCAACATCAGGTCGAGCACGATGACATGGTATTGACCGATCTGGAGTGATTCGAGGCATTCCTGCCCGTTGCGTACCCAGGTACAACGGTTTCCAGCGTCTTCCAGCCCTCGGGCAACAGCCTTGCCTAACACCAGGTCGTCTTCGACAAGGAGAATGTTATAGGAGGATTTCTCGACTGTGGCAGCGGCGTCAGAGTCTTTTGCATCCATGGATTGGGCCACGTTTCCGTCCTCTCAACTTGTGGATCATTCGCATTTCAAAATGATTGGCATCCCCACCCGGTACGATTCAGACCGACAGCAGGAGATGTCGCGTTCAAAAGTACCCTGCTTTTGTTCTCTGTTGTTCAAGCAGAAATGTGATTGTACTTAAATTATTAATCACTCCATCAATGAAGGCGAATCACAGATGGTTGATGTGTTGTGATTCTTTCCAATCTGGAAACCGGCGGGCTGTGGGGCTGTCAATTGGTGGTGTGTTTTCGGTGTGAAAAATGTCGATAAATTTGTGCGGTTGCATCCCAGTATGCTTGTTCATTACAGAAATGTAACCAATCATATATTTCCAGAGTCGGGAGTTGCATAATAATTTTTGGAGATCTGGACATCCTTTTTGTCCTGACGACTGGCCTCTGAATTCGACTAAGACATCGACGATCACCCTCCCGGTAGCTTTCTGCATCCGACGCGACTTCCAGCTCTCCTCAAAGCGTTGTCCTCCGTCTGTCTCCTTGCTTCCTGGCTTCGTACTGCCAATCTGATTCAATGGACAGCCTGCTTCGTTCCCTGTGATTTCAATGTGGACCTGTGAACAATGGTCGATTTCAGTCGGTCTGAAGGTGGCGACAGTCAATCTGGTAGCACATCACACGGCGATGGCGATTTGCTGAGTATCATTCAGCATGCCGTGCATCTCCTGCCATCTCAAGGACCAATCTCGGTCTTCGTGCACCACAACACCTTACATGCGTTTCAGCACCTTCCATTTTTTACTGCTCTGCGACGCGGTGTTGAGGTTTATGGATGCGAACCCTTTCTTTCTGAAGAGGCGTTTCACCATAAACTGGCCGATGGCCGAATTCGGCTGGAAGACATTGAGCAGGTCTTGTCTGAAGAACTGGGGGCTCATGGTGAGGACAAAATTGCCGGGTTGACCACCCGCTTTAAGCTGCGGCTGACCATGGCCAAAGATCCGCTGTATCTCGGGTCGGGCGAAGAACTGGAATGGCAGATTGCAGAGACGCAGATTCTGAAAAAGATGCGGAGTGAAGTCTCCGGAGCGACTCGAAAAGGGATGGTAGAAAGCACCCGACATTGGGCGCTGCGTCAGAGAATTCCTGTCGAAACAACAATATCTGAAGAGCCATCTGCGACGGGAATCGACCTGGCGCCGTTCTTGCAAGAACTTAGCTTTGGAGCGTCTGAATCGGCGATGGATCGCTGGACAGAGCACCGCTGGGAAGAGTTTTGCCTGACTGCATTGTGGAAGGTGTGTGTCGCAGGAGCAAAAAGGAATCGGCGGGAACGGACGGAGTCTGCCAGGCTCATGCGTCCGTGCGACATTCTGAAGCAGGTGGCCGGAGAAGATGTCGATCGACTGGTCAACGAACTGTTGATCCCGTTTACAGCGGCATTTCTGGATCAAGGGTTGTCACAGTGGAGTCTGCCGGGGCGCGATCTCGGCTTTTATGAAGCATTTCTGTTGCATGCCAGTCAGACAGGTTTCCTTGCCGAACGCTGGTTCCACGACGGAAACGTTCACGTCAGACGTCTGCAGGCGGAGAATGTTTCGGCTCTGGATCTCATTCATGAACTCTTGCCGAAACTGGGGATTGCTCCTGAGGAGACAGAAGAATTTCTGACTCAAACTCTGCTGTCGCTGCGTGGTTGGGCTGGCATGATCTGGCAGACAGAGACGCAGGCCAGTCGCATCGCCAGACCTTCTCCACAAGGAACCCTTGTTGGATTTCTGGCAGTGAAGCTCCTGCTGGAGTGCCATGCGCTGACGTATGTCGCCAAAGAGGCCGGAGTCTGGACGGGTTCATTAGCAGATATTCGAAAGCTGCCTGCTTCTCCGCAGCCACTGCCGTACGAACTGACGGCGATGCAATGTGCGAGTGTTGTTTTTCAGATGGCGCAGCTGTTGGGGTGGTCGCCGGAAACTCTCTATCACCTCCCGCGGAGGGATTGGCGGGCGCTGCTGGCAGAGATTGAGTCTTTCAGTAATTTCGAACGTCGCCGTTTACTGCAACTCGCTTATGAACGACGGTATCGCAATCAGGCGCTCGATGCATTTACTGCTCATGCCCGAAAGCCGCACGTTGCTGCGACACCAGTTCGGGCGCAGGTGATTACCTGTATTGATGACCGTGAGGAATCTCTTCGTCGTCATATTGAAGAAGTCGCTCCTGATGTGGAAACATGGGGAGCCCCTGGGTTCTTCTCTGTCGCGATGTACTACAAGGGCGTTGCTGACGCATTGGAAACACCGTTGTGCCCCGGCAATGTTCGCCCTCGACATTGGGTGCATGAGGAAGTTGCGAACGGATTCGAGTCTTCGGATCAACTCCGTCGAAAGGCTCGTAAAGTCGTCG
This sequence comes from Planctomicrobium piriforme, assembly GCA_040393865.1. Taxonomy (GTDB): domain Bacteria; phylum Planctomycetota; class Planctomycetia; order Planctomycetales; family Planctomycetaceae; genus Planctomicrobium; species Planctomicrobium piriforme_A. The sequence continues at coordinate 5,231 of JBEBTF010000165.1, forward strand.
GGAAATTGAGTCGACACTTACACCTTGAGTCCCGGTCGATGACTCGTGGAGCGATTCTTGCAACATTTCTGGGCCCGTTTGCTTCGGTTCCTTTGATTTCAAGAATTCTCTTTCCATTACAGACGGCACGAGTCAGCGAAGTTGCGCGCAAACTGATGGAGGTGCCCAGCGCGACACAACTTCGACTTGAACGGGCAACGCCTGAACCGGGAAATGAGCCAGGTCAGATTGGCTTTTCTCCTCAGGAAATGGCAGGCATCATTGAGAAAGTGCTTCGCGACACAGGACTGACTTCAAACTTTGCGAGCCTGGTTTTGTTGATTGGGCATGGTTCCTCAAGCCAGAACAATCCACATGAATCTGCATACAATTGCGGAGCGTGTGCCGGTTCTCGGGGAGGTCCCAATGCGCGAGCATTCGCCCAGATGGCGAACGATCCTCGTATTCGAAAATTGCTTGCCGATCAGGGAATCGTCATTCCGGAGTCAACATGGTTTGTGGGCGGATATCACAACACATGTAATGATGAGATTGAGTTTTTTGATGTCGATAAACTGAGTGAGCCGGTTCGGAAATCCTTCTTCTCTCTGAAGGAAAAACTGGATGAAGCGCTCGCCTGGAATGCTCTTGAACGGTGTCGGAAGTTTGAAAGTGCCCCTTTAACACTGACGCCGGAAGAAGCGATTCGGCAGGTGAAAATCCGGTCAGAAGATCTCTCGCAGGCACGACCAGAGTTTAATCATGCGACGAATGCCATCTGTTATGTTGGGCGTCGCGAGCGAACACGAAGTCTGTTTCTCGATCGTCGGGCATTCCTGCAGTCGTATGATCCTGAACAGGACACTCCGGACGCTTCGATCCTGCTACGGGTGTTGCAGGCGGCCACTCCTGTCGCTGCAGGAATCAGTCTTGAATACTACTTCTCCTGCGTCGACCCGGCGGGGTACGGATGCGGGAACAAGCTCCCGCACAATGTTGTCTCGTTACTGGGTGTCATGGAGGGAGCGCAAAGCGATCTGCGTACTGGACTCTCCAGTCAAATGGTGGAGATTCACGAACCTATCCGAATCCTGTTTGTGGTGGAAACGACACCTGAACTCATGACATCCATCATGGATCGCGATACGAACATCCGCGAGCTGATTCAGAACGAATGGGTGCAACTCGCCTTGCTCGATCCGAATTCCAGTCAGCTTCATCTTTATCAGGCCGGGGCCTTTGTGCCTTACCGACCTGAATCATCGCAATTGCCGGTTGCTGGATCGTCGTACGAATGGTTTAGAGGGTGGCGTGGGGATATGGGATTCGCGTCTGTGCTGGCATCAGAGCCTAAGACATTTCGCAAGACTTCCCGCTCAAAGGAGGTCTTCTAATGTTGGATCTGGAATTCCTGAGTCAGGTTCTGGCCGTGACGACAGTGGTGACTCCGCTGATGCTGGTTGGAGTGTTGGGCATTGCGAGTCTTTTCAGTCGGCGTCTGTCTGAGCGTGTGACCAGTCGGCTCACACAATTTGTCGGGGCAACCGGGATTGTGGCCAGTGTTGTCATTCTTGTGCTGATGCTGATCACAGGAAGCCGACATAACCATGTGACACTCGGCAACTGGGTGATTCTGAATGACCCCAGCCTGCATTTTCACTTCACGTTCAAGATTATCTTCGATCGTCTCTCGGTTCCGTTTGCGATTCTGATCTTCGTGCTTTGCGAAGTCATTGCGACGTTTGCCAGACATTATCTCCACCGGGAAACAGGCTTTCATCGCTTCTTTCTTCTGTTCTCGATCTTTCAGGCAGGCATGATTCTGACTGCGGTGGCGGGCACGGTTGAAATGCTGTTTGCAGGATGGGAAATGGTTGGGCTCTCGTCTGCGTTACTGGTGGCCTATTTCCAGAACCGAGCCGCCCCTGTTCGAAATGGATTACGGGTCTGGATTGTCTATCGCTTCGCGGATGCCGCGTTTCTTCTGGCGGCAATCATGTTGCATCACCTGAGCGGTGGAGGAGATTTTGATGTGCTGACCGGAGTAACAAATCTGCAGACCTGGCCAGAAGGCGTGGTCGAAATTACAGAGACGGGCACCGCCATCCTTGTCGGATATCTTCTGTTGATCGCCGCAGCAGGCAAGTCGGCACTGGTTCCGTTCTCCGGCTGGTTGCCACGTGCAATGGAGGGACCGACACCTTCGAGCGCCATTTTTTATGGAGCATTGTCAGTCCATCTTGGGGCCTACCTGTTGTTACGTGTCTCCCCGGTGCTTGTTGTCTCCCCGTGGCTTTGGGGAGCGGTCATTGCTCTCGGCTTGGCGACTGCAATGTTTGCCGCGATCACAGCCCGAGTGCAAACGGATATTAAGTCTGCACTTTCGTTTGCTGCGTTAACGCAAATTGGACTCATTGTCACCGAGATTGGACTGGGAGCGGCGATTGGAGGACGTATTGGACAGCTGATCTGGTATTTCGCTCTTTCGCATATCATCGGCCATGCCTGTTTACGAACATTGCAGTTCATTCGCGCCCCGTCCTTGTTGAAAGACTATGGCCAGCTGGAAAACGCGACGGGATCAAGATTGCTGCATCGGCCGATTCTTTTCACGTCGTCATTGCCGGGGCCGTTGCAAGTGCGTCTCTATCGCTTTGCTCTTGAACGTGGTCATCTCGACACGCTGCTGACACGATTTTTCGTGACTCCGTTTCTCAAACTGTTTCGTGGGTGTGATCGGATCGAACGAGCTTGGGCAAATCTGTTGCAAGGGGGTGTGCCTGACAGTCCTCACCATTCGGAACCAAGTCATCAGCAAAGCGAGTCACGCACATGAATGAACTTCATTTTCCATGGCTGGAATGTGCGATTGGTGTTCCGCTTGTCGGGTCGATCCTGATTCGTCGTTTCAAGAACCCAGAGATCGCCAGATTAGTCTGTATTGCGATCACTGCCGTGTCATTCGTAATGACACTGGGAGCGTGGATTGACTTCTCGATTCATTCCACCGCACCTGCGGCGCAGGCGACATCTGGTCAGTTGTCATCGGGCATGCAATGGCACTCAGGGGACACAGTTGGTCCACATCTGCTGACAATCGACAACCTGAATGCTCCGTTATTGCCGTTAACGTCGTTGCTGCAGTTGCTCGTGGCATGGACAACATTGAGATCCAAACTCAAGCAGTTTCCATTCTCTTTGTTTCTGTTTCGGTCGACCGTATTGCTCGCTGCATTTTCATGTCGCGACCCATGGGCCGTCATATCATTAATCGCGTTGGCAATGATTCCGCCATGGATGGAATTACGCGAGCGTCAGCAGCCAACACGGATCTACACCCTCTATATGGGGACGTGCGTTCTGTTGATGTTTGTCGGTCAGTATCTGGTGACGTCCATGCCGGATCATTCGCCAGGTGAGCTTGCCGGAACGATCCTTCTCGTGCTTGCTGTTCTCATTCGGACCGGGATGTTTCCGTTCCAGACATGGTTGCCTGACCTCTTTCAGCGAGCGACATTCGGGACAGCTTTGATGTTTGTCGCCCCCATGCCAGGGGTGTATCTGGCGACACGGTTGCTGTTGCCGACGGCACCGGACTGGATTCTCAGAACAGTGGCGCTGATCTCGGTCTTTACTGCCATTTATGCGGCAGGGCTGGCTCTGGTTCAGAAAGAGACCCGCCGGTTCTATGCGTATCTGTTTCTCAGTCAGTCGTCGCTGGTGCT
>JBEBTF010000166.1:0-8856 GCA_040393865.1 Planctomicrobium piriforme
AATCACGCTGCAGAAGTCAGTGACTCGTGCAGCGTGATTTCATTTCAACGGAGGTTTCGGTCAGTTGGTGGAAGCGACGTCACCACTCTGTTCAAGATAGAACAAGAGATCGGCGAGTTCCTGCGGGGTGATCGTGCGATCAAATCCTTCCGGCATCAGACTCTTGCCTGATGACTGCAATGCCTCGATTTCCGACCTCAAAACTGACGTTTTCTCTGCTTTCGCTTTCAAAAGGGTCAGGCTGTTTTCGGTGTCGTTATCAATGATTCCGGAAAGCACCCGACCATCGACCAGTTCGAGAACATAGTTCAGATACTTCGGTTCCACTGCTTTATTTGGATCAAGGATCGCCTCAAACATACTTGCTCTGGTTCTGCCTGTAACCGAAGAAAGATTCGGCCCAACAAGGACTCCTTCTCCCCGAAACTGATGGCAGTCGATGCAATGTTTCTGGAAGGCAATTCGTCCACGGTTGAGGTCCGTTTCGAGTTTAAGGACATCATCCAGCTTCACCATAACAGCAGCTGATGAGGAACCATGTGCCTTAAACTGGGCTTTCAGTTTGTCGAGTTCTGGAGAGCTCTTCTGACTGAGAAACCGCTGTTGCAACGTCAGGTTAATCTCGTTGGGGTTGATGATCTTCTGGTCGATCGCTTCCACAAGGACTGTCAGCCAGTCTACCCGTGATGCGAGGACATCGAGAATTGAACTCCGGATCGTCGGCCGATAACTGCTCCAGCCAGAGACCAATACCCTTCCAGAATCTGGACTCCGCAACCGTCCCAACTTCTGCACGACACCAGCTTGCAACTCTGCAGAAGAGTTCACTGAGAGCAATTGTTTGACCAGAGCCAGATCGTCAGCATTCGATGGGGACAATGAGCCCAGGAACTGAACACCAAGCAATCTCAGCCAGTCAGGAGATTTGCCATCTTCAACGATGCGACGCGCCTCGTTATTGAGTTCTTTGACCTTGTTCTCCGGAATAGATGCAAACATTTTTCCGTTATGCGGATAGAGATTGATTAAATCCAAAGCAATCATTGCCTGGGCAACGTTTTCTCTTCCCCCATTCCAGCCTCTGACGTAACCAACAACGAAAGCTGGTTCATATTTGGCGATCGATTGCTGGAGGAGACTTCGAAGTCTTGCCGCAGATTGCGTGTCTTTCACTGGTTCCTTTGAAACAGCAATCACCGCATGAGAGAGATTCTTACTGGTCAACGAACTATTCAATGCGTCTGTGATCTGCCCCGAATTGCCAGATTTCTCCCACATCGCTCCAAATGCTTCAAACACCTTGGGGTGCTCCCATTCCCCCAATGAAAAGGCCAGCTGAAGCCGGACTGCATCACTGGGGTCATTCACCAACTTCACCAGTTGATTCACAAACTCATCTGAAGGTGTTTTGATTCCCTCAGCCAGCTTCAATGCATGGCGTCGAATGTCTTCCGATGGATCACTGAAGCACCCCATCAGAACCTCAGGCTCGCACATTCCTTGATTGTGCAAGGCATAGAGAGAGTGCAATCGTGTGAGTGCCGATGGAGACTTCTGCAATTGCACTTTCAGAAGTGCGTTTGCCGCCGGATTTTTTGCTTCAACAAGGCGACGTTGTGCCGCATCTCGCACCCAGCCATTAGGATGATTGAGCAACTCGACCAGTTGTGCAGGCGAGGCTCCAAGGACATCAGGAACTTCGCGATGCTGCCCATTCTCTGGAACCACTCGATACAGGCGTCCTCGCCCGTCGCCAAGGCGGAGATACGGTTCCAGTTCAATCTGAGCGGCTTTCGGAACCCATTCCGGATGCTCGATTATGTAGCGGTACATATCGACCACCCACAGGGCGCCATCAGGCCCCGTTCGTGCCATCACCGGACGGCACCAGCGATCGGTTGATGCCAGGAAATCTGGAAGTTCACCTTCGACATCGCGTGTCATCATGAAGCTGGCACCAGATCGTTTCAGATGGTGATGCTGAATCAGATTATGAACTGGTTCACAGGTAAATCCGTGTGAAAACTCCTGATCCAGCGGGAGCAGAGAATCACGATAGATCATCCCAGAGCAGGCCGATGTAAACCGGCCGACACGTGTATGGGGATTCGGCTGTGCTTCAATTTGTGCAACAGGAAATACACGTGGGCTGCCTTCACTGAGAAGGACTCGCATGTCAGGCGAGACAAAGTCAGGGTTCCTGCGGAAATACCGTTCCTCGTAGATATAGTGCCACAATGGATAGCTATTCTGAACACCGAACCAGTTCCCCCAATCATCACGGTTCCGACCAAACTGAGACGGGCCGGAGAGCGGTTCCAACTCACCAGTGGACGGATCAAACCGAAAATCTCGACTCCCTACGGGAACCTCTTTCCCTGTGATGTGCGAACGAATCTTACTCTTCGTTCCATACCCGGCGTGATGACTCCCGCTGGCGCAGTGCAGCCATCCATCGAGCCCCCAACGTAATCCATTCAGTCTCAGCTGATGGTTACCTTCGTGAAATCCGCTGAACAGAACTTTCTTAACATCACAGATCCCATCTCCATTGGAATCTTCCGCGTAGATAATCTCTGGAGCCGCAGTCACGATGACACCTTTTCCCCAGGCGGCAACACCTGTTGGAAAGTTGAGTCCCTCCAGAAACACGGTCGATCGATCATACTTCCCGGTTTCTTTAGAGCGTTCCAGAATACGAATCCGCCCCCCCGACTTTCCTTTTCCGTCCAGTCCCAATGGGTAATCGGCCATCTCCGCAATCCAAATCTTCCCATCCAATCCCCAGTCAATTGCCACGGGATCAATGACATGCGGTTCTGCGGCGACCAGTTCCACACGCATCCCTTTACGGACCTGCCAGGCTGCCAGACTTTCTTCAGGGCTCCGCGGCGGGATCGGGGCAATCGATTCGTCAGCCACCTGAATTGACGAGTCTTGTGTTTTCGTCAAAGGCAGAATTTCCATCTTGCGGTAGAAGAGTTCGGCCCCTTCACACTGCAACGCCAGACGCCCAGCCGTCAGAGGAACTTCAGACTGATTCGGGCCGATTGGAGCCTTCATATTGACGACGTAGTTATTGATCTTGCCATTCACGAGATAGATGGCAGCATCCCCCCGAACGATCACTTCAACAGTGTTCCAACCGTCCTTCTCAAGAGTTTCACTCTTAATGACACGAGTGACTCCTCCCTTTTTGTAGAAGGTCGAAAAGACTCCGCCGTTTGCCTCGTCGAGAAACTTCTTCTTGGTGGAATCAACAGGGGAATCGCCAGAGGTGTAAACAAGGAAGTTGTCCCCTGTATCCCCTTCCTGCACCTGACACTCAACACTCATTGGCCAGATCTTTTCAGGGCCAACGACATGAAACAGAAGGCCAGCGTCTCGAATCGCGTTTTGCCGCGGAGCAAACTTTTTCTCGCCCCAGCGGTATTCAAAACGGAAGCGATATTCGGAGAAGGATTTGTCGGTCAGAATCACACCAAACGGCATGTTCTTTCCAGCAGGGGTATCCCGATAGACATGGACTTCCCCGTCAACCACCTGAAAGATTTTCTCAGGATCTTCCCCCGGCTTCTGATTGGCGAGAACAACCTTCCAGCCATCGAGACTGGTGCCGTTAAACAGCGGTTGCCATTCGAGCCCTTGAGAGTCCGCAATGGCCTTCTCATAGAAGGCCTGACTTGTCGGGATCTTTTTTGCAGTCCCGGCAGCGTGACTGAGCGTTTGAGCCCCCACCAACGAGAGAATCAGCCCCAGCATGAGTCTGGTCACAACTGGCCGCAGGCGATCGCTTACAAACCAACTCAAAAGGCACCTCTTCTCTGCCATCGTTTTCTCTGCCATCGCTCGTCGGTCCTATGCTGACGCATCGACGCGATGGCATGGCATGCAGAATAGATCAAACCAGATAATCAGCTCGCAGTCAGGAAGCATTCTCGGAAATCCCCTGATGAAGCCACCGGGCCAGTGTACCAACACTGTTAAACTGGTCAACTCGATCAGTCGACATTGATGCAACAGAACCTGTTGAGAGAAATGCAAACGACCTCGGGTGAAAACACCCGAGGTCGTCGCCGCTTAAATTCTCAGTCCAATCACTTGGACAGAACCAAACCAATTATGTCGTTGGGCCATTTGTGGCTGGCTGACGAGCTGGTGTTGGAGCTGGAGCTGGTGTCTGTTGAAGAGTCGCTTCTGGTTGTGGAGTCATTGGGCTGCCGTAGTTCGTGGTTGTCCCACAGTTGCCTGTCTCACATCCGCCGACAGAAGAATCACAGCAGGCCTGTACAGGAACCATGCGGCAGACTTCGTAGGCAATTTGACGAGGAACGACCTTGGAAACCATACGGGTGACGGTCACAGCTTCCTGACGTGGTGTGCAGGTCGCAACGCGACGGGTCACCGTGTAAGGAACCTGTTTTGCGACACAGTATGGAACCCGACGAGTCTGGGTTTCGGTCACAACTTTGCATGCCTGAACTGGAATGCGGCAGGTGCGAACTTCGCTGACCATCTTGCAGACCCGAACAGGAATCTGGCAAGTTTTGGTTTCGTTCACCCAACGGCAAACCTGAGTCTGGCAGTTCTCGGTGACCTGTTCTGCAACCATCTGGCAAACCTGAACCTGAATGTTCTCGGTCACACATTCAGGAACGACGCGGCAGACCTGTACTGGGCAGTTCTGACGTACTACTTCTGGAACCATGCGAGTCACAGGAACCTGGCATTGAACAACCTGTGGGCACCATGCTCGGCGATTCACAATGGTTGGTGGGCACTGGGTCATGCAGATGCGTGGGCATCCGTTGCAGTCACGGGTGACAGTCGGAACAACGCGGCCTGGGATTGTGACAGGCCGATCAACCCATTGGCCCTGCACACGATTCACAGTGTGCATGGTCGTCACTGGGCGCATGACTGTGTAGCACCGTTCCTGATTTACAGTCTCCATCACCTGACGATAAACAGTCCGAGTGACCGGACGATTCACGACTTGAGTAACAGGACGATAAACAGTTCGGGTGATCGGACGGTTCACGGTCTCATAGACCGGACGGCAAACCTGATAAGTTTGCTGCTGATACTGAGTTTCGTACACAGGTCGCTGAACTGTGTACTGCTGTTCCTGATAGCTGGTTTCCATCAGGTTACGAGAAACCTGATACTGCTCTTCACGGAACGCCTGCTCATAGACGGTGCGATAGCAGGTCTGCTGCACGTCCTGATAGGTCGTGTCCATCACAGTGCGATAGACCGTTTCCTGAACTGGCTCACAAACGGTGTCGTAGACAGTGCGGTAGCACGTCTCACGTTCCACCTTACACGCAGTGTAGCACGAGGTGGGAGCGCAACACGAAACCGGCATATATCTGTAACCGACCCCGTGGAACCGCCCGGCTTGGGCAGTCGACCCCGCCCAGAGCATGACCGCAGCCGCAGCTCCGAACAGAAGTTGTCTCATGACAGGTTTCCTCCGAACATTCTAATCAGGTGATATTTTTCGCATTCGCGATAGTGTTCTTCGAATCCTCCTGACCCGAACGTCCGTGCTTCCATGCTGCCAAAGCTCTGCGCAGTCTGCAACGATAATTCCATCCTGGAACCTTGAATTTGACAGAGTATGCAGAGCTTCCGAACTGTTCAACTCGACGATCGTACGTTGAACATCGAGTGGACTTGAACAAAAATAGAACTTTCCATGGGGGGCGGCGCAAACTCATCTGCATTCCATAGAAAAGGCGACAAATTCAGAACCATCTACAGCAGATCCTCCAAACAACCCGAACATTACGATTTGCCCTGATTTCCTCAGAAATCCGAAAACTCCGGCCACGACAGCTCAAATCAAACTTGTATGATGTTGTGATTGCAAAATGCCTCGGCATACACCTGATTTTTGATAGGTGATGAAATGGCAGACCCTCGGCTTCTCCGACGACTGGATCAGGTCAGCGATCGTTCAAGACGCAAAAGAGGTCTGGCGATCTCCGCGATTGGCTGGATGGTGCTCGCCATCTGTCTTTGGAGCCTGACGAAGCTCGGGGCCTGGAGATTCGCCGACATCCTGATCATCCCCGGCTTCATCATCGTCATACTGGCGGGAATCTGGGCAGCTCGCAGGCGTATCCGTGACCGTCATGACACGGCCCTCCTTATCGAAAAGACCTACCCTGAACTCGATGGGCGACTGATCACGGCCGTTGAACAGCATCCCCAAGGGCGACAGTGGGATTTCACTTATCTGCAATCCGAGTTATTGGGCGAAGTTTTTTCCCATCTTCGACAGAAGAACTGGCACGAGACGGTTAACCAACGCCAACTTCGATGGGTTCAGGCCGTTCATCTGGTCGCTTTCGTGGCGGCAGCAGGCATGGCATGGACCGTGATCTCACATCGAGTGAGTAATTCCCCCGGAACCGAATCAAATGAACTTCTGGCCAACTCAAAATCCCCAGCACTCAAAATCGACGTTGAGCCGGGTGACGTGGAATTAGAACGGGGAACTCCACTCCTTGTACTGGCCCGCTTCACAGGTGCCATGCCGTCGCAGGTTGAGCTAGTGACGCTGGACTCGAACGGAACCGAATCGCGTCTTGCACTCGACAAGAGTTTGAATGACCCGTTGTTTGGCGGCCGCATTCCGCAGGTGCAACGCAATCTGACTTATCACATCGAGGCCGACGGAAAACGCAGCCCTGACTTTCAGGTGACGACCTTTGATTACCCTGAATTGGTTCAGGCCGATGCCGTCATCAATTCCCCAGAATATACGGGCATTGCTCCCAAATCGATTGCAGATGTTCGTCGGATGACGGTTGTTGAAGGGTCCAAACTCGATCTGACCTGCCTGCTCAATAAACCCGTCAAGTCGGCACGCCTCGTTGCAGAGAACATGCCAGATCTGGAATTAACCGCTTCAGAGAACCATCCTCATACCCAACTCATGTCATGGGCGAACATGGCACCGGGGGAACGGAAATACAAACTCATTCTGGAAGACGAACAAGGCCGCCAGAATAAACTTCCTTCAGAGATTCGTATCACCGTTGTTGAGAATCGCGCACCGGATCTGAAAGTCGCTTTTCCTGCAAAGGATCTTCGAGTCTCGTCGTTACAGGAACTATTGTTGTCCGCCGAGGCCAGCGACGACTATGGATTAAAAGAGCTTGGCTTGATCTACCAGCTTCCGAACGGTCAGGAAGAAACTCTGAAACTCAACGAGGCTCCGCAGCCTGACGCGAAGTCAACCGTGTCGCATCTGCTGGCGTTTGAAGCCCTCGCAGTCAAACCGGATGATCTGGTTTCGTACTACTTCTATGCAGACGATCTTGGCCCGGATGGAGTGTTACGCCGAACATTCAGTGATCTCTTCTTTGCGGAAGTCCGTCCGTTCGAAGAAATCTTCCGCCAAGTTCCTCCCCCCAACAGCAATGCCGCAGGAGAACAGGCCGAAGGGGGAACATCGCAACAACTCCTTGAACTCCAGAAGCAGGTCGTCACCGGGACATGGAATGTCATTCGCCGTGAACGTCGCGATCCGCCTACCAGTCGTTTTCCAGATGAAGTCAACACGCTGGCCGAGTCTCAACGAGTCATTCAACAGCAGGCCGAGCAACTGGGAACGATGCTCGACGATCCTCAGTTGAAGCAACATGCTCAGCAGGCAATTCGCTGGATGAAGGTCGCAGCGGACACCTTCCAACAGTCGGTAAAAGCCAACTCAATCGCAACGCTGCCTCCCGCACGCGATGCCGCTCAGCAGGCGTATCGTGCGTTGCTGCAGATGCAGAGTCGTGAAAGTCAGGTCTCGCAATCACAGAGCAGAAGCGCACGGTCAGGTTCTCAACAAATGAACCAGCAACTGCAATCGCTTCAATTAAAGAATGATCAGGATCGGTACGAACAGGAACGGCAGGCTCAGGCGGAAAAAAGCGAATCTGACCAGTCCATGCAACGGGTTTTGAATCAGCTCAAGGAACTGGCTCAGCGTCAGGCCGACTTAAACGACAGGCTTCGTGAGCTGGAGTCCGCATTGCGCAAAGCAGAAACAGACGAAGATAAGCAAGCCATCCAGCGTGAGTTAAAACGCCTGCAGGAAGAACAACGTGAGTTGCTTCAGGAACTTGACGAAGCTCGGGAACGCATGAATCAGGAGCAAGCCCGATCAGAACTCAACGAGGCCAGACAGCAAGCAGAGCAAACCAGACAGCATCTTCAACAGACAGCCGACGCTCTGCAACAGGGCCAAACTTCACAGGCTCTGACTGAAGGAAGCCGCGCCCAGCAGCAACTGGAAAAGCTGGAGGAGCAAGTTCGGGAGAAAGTGTCAGGTCGCTTTGATAACACGATGCAAGAGCTTCGAGATGACACCAGAAAACTCGCCAATCGTCAGGAAGAACTTTCCAAGCTACTGGAACCTTCTCCAGACGCTCCCACAGTGGGACCGCGTTCACTGAGGGAAAACAAAGATGCCAACGAGAACCAACTCGCAGATCGCATCACCGAACAGAAAGAACAACTGAGCGAAATTCTTGAACGTGCCAAAGAACTCGTTGTGCAATCAGAATCGAGTGAGCCACTTCTTTCCAAGAAACTCTACGACACGCTTCGCAACCTTCAGAAGTACGAACCTGAAAAGGCACTCGAACAGGCGGCCCTGCTTTCTCGTCGTGGACTCAAAGGAAATGCCGCGGATTTCGAGAAGCAAGCCAGTCAGGGGATTGATGAACTCAAATCCGGAATTGAAGAGGCCGCAGAAAGCATCCTCGGGAACGAAGACGCGGCACTTCGTCTGGCACAGCAGGAATTGTCGCAGCTCGCTGAATCCATTCGTCAGGAATTGGAACAGGATGC
>JBEBTF010000167.1:0-8821 GCA_040393865.1 Planctomicrobium piriforme
TCTAGTCGCGATACCGTTTCGTGATATCGCCGTATGCATCGATACGACGGTCGCGAAGGAACGGCCAATGGGTTCGCTGGAATTCAAGCCTGCCAAGATCACATTCAGCGATGACAATCTCTTCCTTGTCGCTGCTGGCTTTCTTCAAGATCGTTCCGCTTGGATCGCAGATGAAGCTCTGCCCCCAGAATTCGATGCCTCCAGCTTTGTCGCCTTCATGCCCGATTCGGTTTGGAGCAGCAACGTACAACCCGTTCGCGATGGCATGGCTTCGCTGAATCGTCTCCCACGACGCATGCTGAGCAACACCGTACTCTGCCTTCTCGGATGGATGCCAGCCGATTGCCGTCGGATAGAACAGAATCTCTGCTCCGCACAGCGCAGTCAGGCGAGCCGCTTCTGGATACCACTGATCCCAGCAAATCAACACGCCAACTTTGGCAAATTTGGTTTCAAAGGTTTTGAACCCAAGATCCCCAGGAGTGAAGTAAAACTTCTCATAGAACAACGGGTCATCTGGAATATGCATCTTGCGATACAACCCCAGCAGCGAACCATCGGCATCGATGACAACAGCCGTATTGTGATAAAGCCCCTGAGCCCGACGCTCAAACAGGGAAGCAATAATCACCACGCCATGCTTTTTAGCAACAGCCGAAAACGCTTCTGTGCTCGGTCCTGGAATCGACTCGGCCAGTTCAAAGAAACTGTGATCTTCCGTCTGGCAGAAATACTGCGAGCGGTAGAGCTCTTGCGTGCAGATGATCTGCGCCCCCTGTTCGGCGGCCTTTTCGATATCCGCAACGGTGTCACGCAGGTTGGTTTCCGGATCAAGGCTGACCGAGCGCTGAACCAGCCCCACATTGACTTTCTTCGACATCATCACATTCCTTGAACGCATGGCTACCGCGATGTGGAGCGGAAGGACACAGACACAGATCAAGCAAACAATATTGAATATTCCGTCACCGTCAAACGCGGCAACGACAGGCTCATTCAGACAGAAAGCGGATTACGATCAGCATGTGCGAATACCGATCTGAAAGCGACCGCGACTCTGGTTATTCTACGTCCCAATCCCTGTACTTCCAGCGGTGAACAGGACCGAGTTCAACATCCGCGGTATTTCCTCCACGCTGAAACATGGAAAAAGACGCGAAAACCGGATCCACAACCCTCAGCTCGAACCAGTCAGACCTATAAATCGGACAGATTGATTTCCTGAACTTCCACCAGTTCGGCCAATTCTTGTGACCGTTCGCGATTGAGCCGCGCTGGCAGCAGCTGTTCTGCATTGTTTGCCGCGGCCCCCATCCCAAATCGAACCGCTTCTACGACGTGTTGTCCCTGATACAGCTCGCAGGCAATCCCTGCTGCCAGAGAATCACCACAACCAATAGGGTTCACGGTTTGCACTCGTGAGGGAACCAGACGAAACGCAGAATCTTCACTGGTCACGTAGAGCCCTCGTTCCCCATCACTGACAACAACCCAGGTGGCTCCTCCATCATTCAAGCGACGCATCGCTTTCAGAATCTCTTCTTGCGAATTGAGTTTCCCCCCTAATGTCGATTCCAATTCCGCCCGATTCGGCTTCACAAGAAACGGGGACAACGGAAGACAGAACTGCAGCGCCGGACCACGGAAGTCCAGGATAAATCGACGGGGAGTATTACGCACGATTTTGGCGAACGTGTCTGCAGGAGCGTTTCCCGGTAACGACCCTGTCAAAACAACAACATCAGCAACGTTTGAATAAGTTCTGGTACGGTCTACGAACTCGGTGATGGCCTCTTCTGAAAGGTCGCGAGTATTTTCGACCAGTTCCGTTGCTCGACCATCGCCGGTCAAGAGAGTCGTACAAACCCGCATTGGTTCGACAGTGCGAATCCAGGCCGCTTTGATTCCTGCATCTTCCATTTCCTGCTCAATGATTTCCCCACTCAAACCGCCAACGGAGGTAATGAGTGTTGTTGACACCCCGAGCGTGTGGGACGCCATGGCAACATTGATCACTTTTCCAGAAGCACACCAGACAGCTTTTGTGGCCCGATTCACTTCCCCAAGGTGAAGGGAATCGAAAATCAGTGTTTGCTGGTGGGCTGGGGAAAGTCCGGCTGCAAGTATCACCAGTTCGCCTCCAGAATGGATTGAAGTTGTGCGTCCGTCAGTTCAACAGGATTTCCAGACATGCTGTTCCCTCGGGAACCGGCGACTAACGCGGGAATCTGCTCCTGTGTCACTCCGATGTCTCTGAGTCGGGCAGGAATTTTCAAATCACGACACAGATTTTCGATCAACTCAATGACCACTTCAGCATCTTCCAGATCCGTATGTTTGTTTGAAAGCAGATGTGCCAGATCAAGGTCTTCAAACTTCTCGCGGATCTCATCAAGATTCGTTCTCAATGCCACAGGCAGCATCACAGCACAGGCCAGCCCGTGCGGGACATGACAGACTGATCCCAACGGTGCAGCGACTCCATGCGCCATCCCCAACCCCGAGTTTGCCAAGGCAATTCCGGAATAGAAAGAGGCAAGTGCCATTTTTTCACGGGCATCCTGATCCGTCGGTTTCTTGAATGCCGTCCGAATGGCAGGTAAAGCCAGATCCAGGCCGAACAGACACACCATTTCTGTCGCAGGTTGTGACTTTCTGGAGACGTAACTTTCCAGAAGCTGCGTGATTGCATCCAGCCCAGAGTAAGCAGTCTGCTGCGGCGACAAGGGAACCGTTAATTCAGGATCGATCAGGACAATATCCGGAACCATGCGATCCGAACGCAGACTCTTCTTGCAGGGAGGATCGTCACAGGAAATCACAGCATTCTTTGTGGCTTCACTCCCGGTGCCCGACGTTGTCGGCATGGCGATGACCGGCAAAGGAGCAACGGTCAAAGTCCGCCCGGTTCCGATTCCTTCGAGATATTCGCGCACGCTGACACCGTCGCCATTCGTGACCATCGCGGCAACAGCTTTGGCGAGATCCAGTGCGGCACCGCCTCCGATTCCGAGGATCAGATCGCCTTCGCCAGGCTGATGGGACCGCACAAGCGCTGCAGCAGTATCAACATCCTCAATCGTGGGCTCACGAGATGCCGTCGCGACATGGACGACCTCAATTTTCGCAGCAGCCAGAGAGCTGAGAATCTCGGTCCAGTAATGCGATTTCTGCAGTGTTCTGGAACCATCGACAAGAAACACCCGACGTCCGATTCCGGCAGCCAGTTTTCCCAGTTCAGTTCGCTTTCCCCATCCAAAAACAATCCGACGGGGAATCAGCAGGTCAAAATCGAAGAGTGCAGGCATCTTAATGAATTCCTAAATTGTCTGCTGGAAACCATACTGATCAATCACGATGCCGTATACAATCCGGCGGCAACAATACGGGATTTCTCTGTCTGTTCCTCGTCTGTTCCTTCAACAGCGGCAGGTGCGTTTTGACCCACACCTCTGTTTTACCACGATTCGTTCGCCTGACAGCATTTGTCCTGACAAGCCTGGTCGTTCTTCTGCAAGCGACTTCCAAGCAGACATGTGCCGGGGAACTCTCTCCTTCCGCAACTCGCATTCTGGACGATATCAAATACCTCGCCTCCGACGAACTCGAAGGGCGGGGGATCACCACCATCGGAATCCAGAAAGCAGCGGACTATATCCGGGACCAATTTGTTCGCGCCGGTCTGGATGTCACCGCGGTCAACGGGGATGCGTTTCAGGAATTTGAAGTCAACGACGGTGCACGACTGGGAGAAACCAACACCGTCACCCTGAAAGGGCCAGACGGAAAATCAATCCCGCTGACGATGGACAAAGACTTTTCGGTCTGTGCATTTGGAAGCGGAGGAACGATCAACGCTCCGATCGTCTTTCTGGGATATGGGATCGAAGCCGATGATATCGGGTACAACGATTTCAAGGATATCGACGTCAAAGGCAAGGTTGTCCTCATCATGCGTCGGAATCCATTGCAAAGTGACCATCATGGTCCGTTTGCCGTGGTTCATGGAATTTCGCGTCACGCTGCTCTGACAACAAAGCTGAGTCAGGCGTTCTCTCATGGTGCCGCAGGAATTCTGTTTGTGAACGATCCTTTCACAGGACGCACAGAACAGCAGGAGCTCGCAGATAAAGTCCAACAGGCACAAGCCAGCCTTGAGGAAACCGCAGAGCTGCTTGTCGCCGAGGGTGCCAACCTCGAATCCGAGACTCAAAAACTCCGCGATGCCGTCAACCATCTCAAAGAAGTTCGAGACATTCTGGGCAAATACAACCCGGACCAACTCATGCCCTTCGGGTACGGAGGAAGGCGATCAGGAAAATCGATCCCGTGTTTCCAGATTACGCAGCAGATCGCCAACGAACTCCTGAAATCAACATACGGGAAAAGTCTGACGGAACTCGAACAGGAAATCGACACGACGAAGCAACCGCTCAGCAAAGAATTGAACGGCTGGACAATCGAAGCGACAACCGAGATTCACCAGATTCAGGTTCCTGTCAAAAACGTGATTGGTGTTCTGAACGGAGAAGGACCCCTGTCGCATGAAACGATTGTCATCGGCGCACACTTCGACCACCTCGGCAGAGGCGACGACAACTCTGCTGCTCCAGGGGCGAAAGAGATTCATAACGGGGCAGATGACAATGCTTCCGGGACAGCAGGGCTTCTGGAACTCGCCAGACGCCTTGGAGAACGGAAAGAGAAGCTGCCACGCAGGATCGTCTTTGTGGCGTTCACCGCTGAGGAAAAAGGATTACTCGGGGCGAACCACTACGTCGACAATCCGCTATTTCCGCTCGAAGACACAGTTGCCATGTTTAACATGGACATGATCGGGCGACTTGAAGACGAGAAGCTCGTCATCTTCGGCACAGGAACATCGCAACGATGGAACGGCTTGATTGACCCGCTCGCGGAAAAACTGGGCTTTACCCTCTCCAAGAAGCCAGAGGGAATGGGACCAAGCGACCACGCCTCCTTCTATGCAAAGAAGATTCCAGTCCTCCATCTCTTTACTGGAACTCACCCGGATTACCACCGCCCGGAAGATGACTGGGAAAAGATTAATGCTGAAGGTGTGGCACGAATCATCAACCTGCTGGAAGAAGTTGTTATTCAGACAGCAGCGGCACCAGAACGGCCGGACTACATCAACATTACCGGCATGGCTTCGCTGGAACGAACCGGCAACCGCCCCTATTTCGGAAGCATCCCTGACTTTGGAAAAGATGTGGCCGGATATGCAATTCAGGGAGTCGCTCCCGGCAGCCCCGCCGATAAAGGAGGACTGAAATCCGGGGATGTCATCATCCGTCTTGGTTCAAACCGGATCGGAAGCCTCGAAGACTTCGACCTGGTCCTTCGCAAGTTTCAACCAGGTGAACAAGTTGAAGTCGGCATCATTCGAGACGGAAAAGAAGAGACTCTGAAAGTGACTCTTTCCACTCCCAAAGGATAAGCGATTCTATTGCAATCCTTGCTCCAGCACGCTTTCAATTCAACAACCATTGATTAAATTCGTGTCTCACATCTGATTCCATCTTTTCAGTGCAGTCTTTCTATTCAGGTGGATTCAGGTTCGATCAATCTGCATTCCCACAACACCGCTGAATTGGCACGTGTCTGTTTTAATGCTTTAGTTGCAGGATCTCAAAATGAGGCGATTGGTTGCGGAGGCTTTTGGAACGTTCACCATTGTGTTCATGGGAACTGGAGCGGCGGTCGTCAACAACGTCAGTAATGGGCAGGTGACTCACGTGGGAGTCGCACTTGCATTCGGTCTGATCGTTATGGCAATGATCTATGCCATCGGTGACATTTCCGGTGCCCACATGAATCCGGCAGTCAGTATTGCCTTTTGGGCGGATGGCCGATTCTCGCGTAACTGGCTTCCTGGCTACATCGTTGCTCAGGCAATCGGAGCACTCGCAGCCAGCCTTTTGTTGAAGATCATGTTTCAAGACCAGACGTCACTCGGCGAAACGCTCCCGGCCGGACCGTGGTGGCAATCGTTTATCTTCGAGTTTGTCCTCACGTTTGTGCTGATGCTCACCGTTCTTTGCGTTGCCACCGGCAGTAAAGAGAAGGGGATCATGGCCGGAGCCGCAATCGGGGCAGTTATCGCCTTCGAAGCGCTGACAGCAGGTCCAATCAGCGGGGCATCGATGAATCCTGCCCGATCGCTCGCACCTGCTCTGGTGACGATGAAGCTCCAGCATCTTTGGATTTACATCGCCGCCCCAACACTCGGTGCGCTGGCGGCCGTTCCCGTCGGCAAGTTTTTGCTCGCCAAAGAAGGCGATTAGTTAGACCGCGTCGATCTAGCATTTGATCACGCAGCAAGCTCCGTTCCCGACAGGGGAGATACTAACGCCGTCCGATAGGGAGGAAACTCGCTCCCGCTCGACCGGGAGAACAGCTGAACACAGCGTACCAGAGAGGCCAGACACTTTCGGCAACGGCGTTCATTGGCTGGCACAGTCAGGTTCAAGACAAAAGCGTTGAGGGGCGAATGATCCCGCCTCTCAACGCTTTTCTTTTTCAAACGACGATCACTTCTCAGTTCAGAAGAAGTGGCTCAGGCATCACTGAGTAGAAATGTAGGCCTCCATCACTTTATGACGTCGGCTTTTGCGAATCAGGAGTTTGGCATTGGGAAGTTCAATCAGTTCCGACCCTTTGACCGGACCGTGCAGATGCTCGGTGATCCACTGGTTGAGCGTCCGTCGATCACGACCTGATACGCTTCCATTCATCAGGTTAATACCAGTCTGCTTCTGCAGTGACTCCAGACTTGCGCCCCCTCCGACGATCCAACCGTTTCCGGTCGCGACGATCTGAGCTGGCAGGCGGTCGTACTCGTCTTCGATGTCCCCGACAAGTTCTTCCAGCAAGTCTTCCATCGTGACCATACCGATCACGTCTCCCTGAGAATCCCGCACAATACCAATGTGTGAGTGCTCGCGAATCAACCGCTCCAGAACACGCGCGATTGGAGTTTCCGAATCGTAACTGGCGATCTGCCGGACAAAGCTCCGCAACGACGGATCGCTCGGTGAGAATCGCAGGTGTGCAACGATATCCTTGAACATGACATACCCGATGATCGCATGGGGATCATTCGCAACTTCCGTTACCGGGAATCGCGTATGCATGTCCATGTGAGCAATCACCAGTGCTTCACCGGGAGTGCTGTTGACGTCCAGCATGCTGATGAACTCAGCTGGCAACATGATCTCACGAACCGGGCGCTGGTGCAGTTCAGTAGCACCGAGGATGATCTGTTCCTGTCGCCGACCAATCAGGCGAGATGTCCTCGCAATTGCAGCACTCGCCCGCAATTCCTGCATTGTTCGGGAGTCTTCGTCCTCTTCTTTGTCAATATTTCTGAAGAGAACATACTCAATCACAGAGATCAGCTTTTCAACGGATGTCTCCAACACCCAGACGATGGGCCAGACGCAGAACGAAAACCACTTCATCAATGGAGACAGTTTAAGCAGCACATTCTCAGGGTTTCGCAATGCAAAGATCTTCGGAATCAACTCTCCGAAGATAATCGTGGCCACGGTCAGCGGAATAACCACAAGGACCACGGACAGCACTTCAGCGGCAGTCTCCGAGAGGGAAAAGTATGTCCGCAAATGGGGAGCGATCCCTTCCTGTGCGCCAGCACCTGCGGTGGCGGCAGCAATCGCTCCAACCAGGGTAATCCCCAACTGGACAACAGCCAGACTGCCTTCCATTGACTGTTTCATCGCGTACGCGGCTCGGCTCCCCCGTCGTCCTTCATCGACGAGAGTCTGCAATCGTGAATTCGAAATTGAAGCCAAGGCAATTTCGAAAGCGGCCAGACCTGCATTCAGCAAAATCATGACCAGCATTACGCCGAGTTCTAAAGCCCACATTCGAGTTTAAGCAACTTTCTACTTTAAGTTTTTGAAACACTGATAAGACGCTCTTGCCTGTGACGTCAGCCGTCATCAGAGAGCCAGACAGCTCAAATCGCTGGTGCGAAAATCGCCCCGCTGATTCGCTTGCCAGAATTGTCCAGTGGCGACATCGAGGCATGTCAACCACCCTGAACCACAAGCCCAGGTATCAATGCAGACTGCATATCCATGATCTAACGGAAGGCCAGTCTTCCTCTGGGATGTATGTCCACAGACGATAACTTTCCCGGACGGACTGGGAGTAATGGCCTCAAAACGTCTCCAGTACAACGCTTCATCTGTCTGCTGCTTCAAAGAAAAGCGGGAATCAACAGAAGCGTGTACAAAGATATGTGATTCGGTTTCGTAATAGGGGAGCAGTTCTTGCTCAAGAAATCTCAAATGCTCCAGATCAACATCATCCGGACGCCCTTTTCCTGAATCCGGGCTGTAAGAATCGAGCGTCTCCTGGCCGCCAAAGCGAATCCAGTCCGACATTCTCATTTGCCCGTTCAGCGCCTCCAGGAGCATGATTTCGTGGTTGCCCCGAAGCGGAATGCATTTCCCCGATGCGGTACGGTCTTTCACCCAGTCAACAACACGTCGTGTATCAGGTCCTCGGTCCACATAGTCCCCGAGCGTGATCACCTGATCCTGTGTTGTGAGGGGGACCTTTTCTACTAGAGTCTGGAGTGCGGTAAAGCACCCGTGAATATCGCCAATGGCGAAGAGGCGCATCAATTCAACTTTGTTGAAGCATGAAACTCGTGATGGAACCTTCAAAGTATAAGCAGAAACTGGTCCTCAGATAAAAGTGAGATTGCCTCAAAAACAGTGTTCTTAACAACATTTCTGAAAAAGAAATTCGCTGCCCCGGCAAATACCAA
>JBEBTF010000168.1:0-8678 GCA_040393865.1 Planctomicrobium piriforme
ACGCCACCATCGACGAAATAACGACCCGAGAAGAACACGTGACGTTCCCATTGCCGAAGGAACTTCGTCAGTTGATGAAGGCGTCTGAAGGAACAACTTCAGCGAATTAGAGCACGTCCCCAAATCGGGCGGTGTTTTGGGGACGCGGAGTTCGGCTTTTCTTCTGTTGATGTGTCTGCTGAGCGGTCACATCTGGGCCGGTGGTCTAGTAATTGATCTGGAGCTGGAATCGCAGGACGTTGCCTTCAAACTTCTCGTATTGAAGACCACTGTTTTGTGAATCAATGTTGGTTCGATCTGCGAACAAATAAGTTGCAGTCAGCTCTGCGGCTTTGTTGATTTGCCACTCACAGCCAACTTCCCAGTCCCGAACGTCTGCATAAGGGGCATTGCGGAACGCCTTATAGCCGCCCATGAAATGCGAGTAGCGGACGAACGGGAAGTATGTTCCATAGTTCTCAGTATCGTGCTTCGAAAACAGCATCACATACCCACCAGTGAGTGAACGCACGACAACCTCTGTTTGCGCATCATTCAACGATGGACCGCGTCCAACATTCCATTCGGCCTGAAAACCGAGCGGTTGTGGATACATGATGAACGATGCTGCAATTCGCTGATCAAGCAATCCCCTGTCGTCTCCAGACTGCTCTGTCCCTGCCGGAATGGTCGGTGGTCCAATACCGAGTGGCTCAATTGGCGCCCCGAGAACGACATAGCGTCCGTTGTAACCCTGGACACCAACTTCAAAGATCTGGTCATTGGCGAGTCGGAACGGGTAAGTAAAACGAACGACAGAATGTAGCCGCTCATTACGATCCCGGAGCGATCCCCCCTGCCCGTTATAGATCCCTGCTCCAAACATCCCGTAGTTTCCGGACCCTTTCAGGCCGTTATCCTGGATATAGTCGAAAAGCTCTTGAACCGACTCCGGGGTGTAGTAGTAAATGAGCCCGATATCACGTTCGTTGCGAACGGCACTGTTCATGCCGTCGCCACGGTCGAGAGGAATTCGATTCGAGCTGGATTGGAGGTTTTCCCATCCGTAAGGGATCTTGGATTGCCCCGCACGGACACGATGAACTTTGTCTTCAGTCAGATAGAGGTCTGCGTACCAGTCGCGAATCTGCAGGAAGTAGTCCGAGTCCGTACTGTTCGGAACGTTGCTTGCGAATTCTGGTTGCAGATAGACATAGACTCTTTCGTGGACATCTCCACTGATCGCAATTCGGGCACGTCGAATAATGAAGTTACGTTCGTTGCTGATCGAGCCGTCCGACGGATAGTTGGGAGGCGCAGAACCTTCGTTGGTGTGAACGATCTCGTTGAAGCGAAACTGCGCATAGCCGCGAACATTCAGCTTCTCGTACCACTTCTTGGACTTTCCAGACGAAGAGTCATCAAACAACCCCATGATTCCTGATGGTTCGGAATCAGAGCTGCCTGCGGAACCGGAATCATCTTGTCGAAAGATCGTCGTGGGTTGGATCAACGGCGTTCCCGGTGAGGCTTCTTCCCCAAGGGCAAAGTCGACGCCTGACACGTTTGGCTGAATTTGTGGCGTGGAACCTGACTCGCTGTTGTCTGCGATTGAATTCGCAAAATGGGCAGCTGGGAAAGGAAAGTCCGAATGCTGAGCGAT
The DNA here is from genome assembly GCA_040393865.1 of Planctomicrobium piriforme. Lineage (GTDB taxonomy): Bacteria > Planctomycetota > Planctomycetia > Planctomycetales > Planctomycetaceae > Planctomicrobium > Planctomicrobium piriforme_A. Next base: position 1,643 of record JBEBTF010000168.1, read on the forward strand.
CGCTTGATGAGAAAACGCAATCAGTAGGATCACGACCGAAACTCGGGTGAACGTCACTGTGATCCAAGATTGCTGTGGCGCAGGAGATGGAGACATCGCACTCTGTGTCGGGCCTGAGGCTGCCCCGAAAAATGGCGTGGTGGTTTGGGGGAAGCGCGTCTTCTGGAACGCTCTCTGCTTTTGAGAGATCTCTAAAGCCGCAAGTGATGCTGTTGTGTGGTTACCAACACGAGGTCGGAATTTTGTTGAAATGGGAGTTTTGCGGCGTCTGTTTTGAAAATGCCGATTCTGTGGATTACGTTGGTCTTATCGACCTTTGCGCGAGAGGGAATTAACGAAAAGAAGCGGCGTCCAACACAATGTGTCAGACGCCGCTTCAAATATGAAAATCGTGTTAAGAAATCGCTTCGACGCAGCTCGGTCAGTTCTTCGTAACCAAAGTTTCCAAGTCAGACGGGCATCAACACGAAAGTCGTTTTGCCCTACTTCTCTGTGAATCGGCTCGGAAAACCGCCCGGAAGGTCTCCTTATTTCTTACATCAGGTCTTTACCCCAATCGCCACGGTATGGTTTGTTAACCAGGTGCTGGACTTCTGGGGCGTTAACCGCCTTCATGTTCTTGGAGTCCCACTCAATCTTGCGTCCTTCGCCGCTGGCGGCGTCGTAAACGGCAAGGTTACCGAGGAGAATGGTTTCGGTCAGTGGACCTGCATAGTTCATGAAGTTCGACATCGCTTCTGGGCGCTTGCCGAGGATCGCTTCGTGGAACTCTGCGAAGTGGCCAGGTGACTTCTCAAATTCGACGTCTGGCAATGGAACTTCCTTGCCCTCTTTGTCGTAGAGTTTCACCTTCTCTGAGTAATCGCCAATCGCGAACATGGTGAGGTTTTCACCGACGAGGATCGAACCACGGACTTTGCCGCCCTGTCGTTCGATCTGGGTTCCGTTCAGCAGGCTTTCAGGTGGTTCTTTTCCACCGTCATACCAGAATACTGGGAGCAGGTCGCCGCCTGATGGGTTGGCGAACTCGAACTTAATGGTTGAAGCCTGTGGGTAGCTGTCACGGTTGTGACCAGTGGTCCAGGCCTGGATGGTTTTCGGATTGGCGAGGTTCAACCCTGCAAATGGCATGTTGAAGGTATGGCAAGCCATGTCGCCCAATGCACCGGTTCCGAAGTCCCAGTATCCACGCCATGCAAATGGGTGGTAGCCTTCTGCGAATGGACGTTCTGGTGCTGGGCCGAGCCACAGATCCCAGTTCACCCATGGTGGGCAATCAGATGGTTTCGGGCGATCGCCGCCTTGTGGCCAAACTGGACGGTTGGTTGAAACGTGAACTTCTTTCAGTCGTCCAAGGATTCCGCTCTTCAGCAACGCAGCAGCTTTACGCAGTGCGTCGAATGAAGTTCCCTGATTTCCCATCTGAGTTGCGACGCCAGTTTCTTTGGCGATTTCAGTCAGACGGCGAGATTCCCAAACCGTGTGTGTCAGTGGCTTCTGACAGTAAACGGCCTTCTTCATCTTCATCGCCAGAGCGGCGGCTGGAGCGTGGGTGTGATCCGGAGTCGACACAGTCACTGCGTCGATCTTGTCACCCATCTTGTCGAGCATTTCGCGGAAGTCAGAAAACTTCGCTGCATTTTCAAAGCCAGCCTGGACCGCTGCTTTCGCGAGCGTGCGCTCATCTGTATCGCAGATTGCAGCGATTTCCCCGAAGGAAGCTGCATCGCTTGAGTCGCTTTTTCCTTTTCCGCCCACCCCGATACAGGCGTAGCGAACTTTACTGTTTGGTGACTTCTCTTCGGCGCGTGCCTGAGAGTTTCCAACCCAGAATGCCGTTCCGAGAGCAGCACCGGTGGCGATGAATTCTCGCCGGTTCGTATTTGGAAGCATCGATTCCTCTTTCTGGCTGATTGCTCTGAAGTATAGCTGACAAGCGCCGCTCTAATATGTCGTACGCGAATCATCGGCTTCAATTGATAGCATAATAGAAAAGTGATCCGATTTTCACGTCAGCGGGCCTTGAAAATTCGATTTAATCGCTTCATTTGTGTTTTCGACAACGCGAAAAGCTGTGGCTAAACACCAAGTGAAGACTGAGAGAGGCCTGGTTTTTACTCTTTTTCTGATAAAGAGTTACGGGGATTTGTTGAGCTGTTTGTGATCGTTTGCAGCGAATCTGGATCACATTGTTCCAGGATGTGGACTACTCACCTTCAGAAGTTGCAGCAGTGGATTTGCATGTTTTTATGCGTTGGTTCTGATCGGGAATCAAACATCACGGACGACGAGGGCTCTGGAATCGGTATCAGGAGAGCAAGGACGTGATTGCCAAGTAATGCGCAATGCTTGCTCCAATGACCGAGACATGCCAAGTTGCATGGAAGTATCTCACGTGTCGATCGTACCACAGGAAAAGCGTACCGACTGTGTAGAGAATTCCCCCAGTGACGATCCAGGTGACGGTTTCTGGTGAAGCGGAATGAACAATCGTGGGCAGACTGATTGCAGGCAGCCATCCGATCAGCACGTAGAGCTTTTGAGCTGAAGCCGAGAGGTAGCCCCAGTAAAAGGCCAGCCATGCTCCAGTCAGTGCGATTCCCCACATTGCGATAGTCAGCAGCGGCCAGAAGCCGTCTCGCAGATAGGTGGCCGCGAATGGGGTATATGAGCCGCTGATGAGCAGGAAGATGCAGGCCTGATCCAGCGTACGGAAATACCGCCGTGTCAGGCAGTCATAGAATGCGTGGGAAAGAGTCGAAGCAAGGTAGAGTCCGACTAGCGTGATGCAGTAAACGACGCAGGCAGTGCTCATCCAGAAATCTGAATGTTGAGCCGCCTTGTTAATCAATATGACTGCCCCTGCGATGCTCAACAGGAACCCGAACCCGTGCGTCAGAAAGTTGGCAAACTCGTCAACCGGTCGAATCTCTCCCGGCCGAAAGTGATGCACTGGCTGGGAAGCAGTCCCGATTGCTGGCTGTGATACCGTCGTGAAGTTGTTCTGGTATTTAGGCGTTTCTGTTTGCATGGTGAGACATCCTTCTCTCAAACGACCTGCGTCGTGACCTTACTCACCGTTTCGTACCCCTATTATTGCAATTCGCGTGCCTGAGGGAATTCGAATTCCCCTGCAGTCAGTGATTCGGAATTGAATCGAAGTCGGTTGGCAAATTCACCGAGGGAAATCGCCTGCGAATTGTCTGGGGCCTGATTTGTCCGGCCCAGTCACAAGGGAATTGAAAAGCACCGGAATGTTCCGGTGGTCATGGCTAGACCGTATCGGTCTATCATGTGGCCGCGCAGCAGCCTTCTCGATAGGAGAAAAGCTGAATCCCGCGTGCCAGATTCACTGCATGATTTTTGGAAACGCTTTAGGGGTGATTCTCGTGCAACCAAACTCAGTGAGTCTTGTTGCGGTTCTCAAAGCACGCCTGGCAAGGGAATAAGGTCGGTGGAGGATCGGCAGGTTTCTTGTAACGTCCTTTTGTGAAAGAATGTTATGGCGATTGTGGGGAGGGCTGCCAAACCTCGGTCCGCAAACGCCGTCGCTTCGTTCGATCCGTGAACGTCGCTATAACTCTTTTCCATCGGAAATCGCGTACGATTTTTTTGATTTTTCGAGAGAAAAGTCACGGAATTTTTAAGATATCGTGAGGCTGTCTCTGCTCTGTCTTGTCTGGACGCATTGTCGCCAGACGAGAAGATCAGACTGTCAGAGTCGGTCACGACGTGTAGTGGTGGAGTAGTTTGATCGTCGCTTCGACAGAGTCGAGTGATGCGGTTTCCACAGTTGTGTGGTAATCCGTGGTGGGAATCTGCAGAGTCGTTCCGCTGATCGCTCCCCCGGTCGCGGCGATGAGACGCCCCAGTTCGGTTCTTCCCAGAGAAAGCGGCTTGGGCCGGTCGAGATTCAGGCTTTCAACATAAGCGTCTTTGTGGATGTACGAAATCTGCATTCTCTGGCAGAGTTCTTCCAGTTCAGTTGTGATCCCCGGAGCAAATGACGCACTGGCATCTTTGCGACGCAAGACAATCTGTTGAGCTGTTGCCGCTTCTCTGGTGGGAAAAGGGCTCGTATCGAGAACGAGCAGACGGTCTGTCCGCAGACGCTGGCGTTGAAACCAGGCCAGAGTATGCCGCCAACTTCGCCCAGCTTCTTCCTGTGCGGTAAAGAGTGCGGTTCCCTGAAAGCCACAACGAAATAGATAAACAAGAATGGCCACCGAGAGAACGTTGTCTAACTGGGCAGAGATGAATCCGTCGCTGACCTTCAGGCGATCCAGAAACGCAATGGGCGTTCCGGGCTGGAGATAATCCAGACCGTCGAGTTCAAAGATCAGGTTCTTGCGTTCAGGGCAAATGTAAGACCGGACAATCGATGCCTGCCCCAGATACGTGCCTGTGTATGGAGTATGTGCCTGAACTCGTTGCCCGGCGAATCGTCCCTGAATCGAGTCCATCATCTGCTCGGAAACAGAGTCGCCGGTCAGTTCGCCGCGGTTTCCTGCAATGAAGGCAGCGTACTGAAATTCATTGGGCCCAGTGCATTGCAGCCCATGGCGATCGATATGCGCTGAGAGAATCAGATCTGTCGGGGAACTTCCCTGGGCAACAAGGACTCCCTGAAAGTAGGTGACATTCGCCCCGACTTCTTCAAGTTCGCGACGCAGTGCACGAAAGAATGAATCCTCTGATCCGACAACACTTGGTTCCCTGACGAGATGCCGCAGGATTTCAAGAAACCCTTCCAGATTTGGTGTCGTCTCTGCTGGTTCCATGCCCATGCTACTGGCAACTTCAGACGGAAAAAGAGCTGAGTTGCGGCTGACTTTCTGGAAAAATATGTGCCTGTGGCGTGTGAACGGCTTCTTATCAGATTAAGTCGACGCCGAAGTGTTTTCCACCGGAAACCATGGCTGTATTACGAGAGAGTGAAGTTCAGGAACGTTGGACCGGGCGAGTCTGCTCTCGAATCACCCGGCCAAAGTGATATGACGTTACAGCACCCCTTTGGATGACGGAACACCAGTTTGTCGCGGGTCGACGACGATGGCTTGCCGCAACGCTCGTGCGGTTGCTTTGAAAATTGCCTCGGAAATATGGTGGCTGTTGTGCCCGTGATGCTGGACGACGTGCAAATTCATGAGCGCATTTGCTGCGACGGCCTGCCAGAAAACTTCGACCAGTTGTGAATCAAAATCGCCGATTTTCTCGGTCGGGAATTTGAAGTTGTCGACGAACCAGTATCGCCCGCTGAGGTCGAGTGCGGAGGTGACCAGAGTGTCTTCCATCGGCAAAGTCATCGATCCGTAACGGACGATTCCGGCTTTGTCACCAACGGCCTGACGAATTGCCTGTCCCAAGCAGATTCCTGTGTCTTCCACGGTGTGGTGATAGTCGACGTCGATATCCCCTTCGGCATGGACTTTCAGATCAAACAGTCCATGTTTCGCGAACAGGGTCAGCATATGGTTGAAGAAGCCGACGCCTGTTTGAATGTCAGCCTGCCCTGTTCCATCCAGATTGATTTCAAGCGAAATCTTGGTTTCGCCGGTGGTTCGATCGATTCTGGCGGAGCGTGATGCAGGCATGGCAGTCTTGGCTTTACTGGAAGTTTGAATGGATAGGGACAAAAACAGGGTGAGTCCAAACTCAGCGAATCCGGTTACACAATTTCTTTCAACGCTGCGAGAAGCGTGTCAATCTGTGGGTCTGTGCCAACAGTGATTCGCAGGCCGGTTAACAGCCCATCCGGATGACGGTCATCTGCAGGAACAGCATTCGGGAATTTCATGAACCGGACGAGAATCTTTCTGGATTTTAATTCCTGATAGATCTCTTCGTGGCTTCGAGTCGGGTGAGTGCTCCAGACAAAGTTGGCCTGACTTGGAACAATATCAAACCCAAGTTCAACAAGGCTTTTTTCAAGCCGAGTTCGCGTCGCGATGATCTTGGCACGGTTCTGCAGCATCCAGTCCTGATCGCGAATGGAAGCTTCTGCAGCGGCTAGCGAGAGAGCGTCGCAGTTATAGCTGTCTTTGACCTTCCGCATCTCGGTAATGAGGTCTGGGTGAGCGACGGCAAATCCGAACCGCAGGCCAGCAAGACTATATGACTTGCTGAAAGTTCGGGTGACAATGATCTGCTTCCCGAGTTCGCTTTTCAGAAGTTCGCACTTATGAGGAGTGTCCGCGAAGTCTCCATAGGCTTCGTCGAGTACCAGCACTCCATGAGGAGGGACGAGTGAGGCAATCGTGTCATTGTCCCAGCGGTTTCCAGATGGAGAATTCGGATTGGGGACGAACAGAAGTTTTGCCTGATCAATCAGAACTTTGTTGAGCTTCCGGTCCCAACTCCAGTCTGGATTCAGTCGCAGGCGTGCGTGTCTGGTTCCCTGAATATCCGCCAGTGTTTCATAGAGGATGTAGCTCGGGTACGGATACGCGATGAGGTCGTTTCCGTCGGCGAACGTCCGAACCAGAATTGTCAGGTTTTCGTCGCTTCCATTTGCAGGGATAATCCAGTCTGGATCGACTCCCAGCACTTCAGCTGCGGCTTTACAGAATGAACGGCCCAGTGGATCGGGATAGACGTGCAGGCGTTCCCGTGCAACTTTCTCGATCGCTTCGATGACTTTCGGGGAAGGCGGATACGGGTTTTCGTTCGTATTCAGCTTGACCCAGCCTGACTCCTGTGGTTGTTCACCAGGAGCGTACCCGTGCAGTTTTTCAATATTTGGGCGAATCAGAGACATGTGGGCGGGCTACGATATTGAGTTGTGCCTGTCAGATTGCAGGTAATCTGCTGGGGCAAATTTCGGAAAACGCGGATTTCACCACACTGCTTTTCACCGGGCAGTATAGAGCATCTGGCAAAAGAATGAATTCGTAAATCCAAACGGAGCCTCAGGGGAGACTGGAAGTCGCGTCCCCCTGTCTTGGACCGGATGAATCTGAATCTGTCTCGAAAGAGAATCTCCAGCAAACTGCGCAACTGACTTTTTAATGGAAAAGACAGAATGCCAGTTTCAGGG
>JBEBTF010000169.1:0-8677 GCA_040393865.1 Planctomicrobium piriforme
CTAGACCGTTTCGGTCGATCAGTTGCCGCACCGCAGCTAACGAACTTGATTAAAACAGCGAGCCTGTACTGCCTATGTGAGTACAGGCTCGCTTTCGTTCCCGAGGTGCCAGTACCGGTCAGGCAGATCTGTCATTCCATTGTCTCTGCAAAAACGGCAGCAGCCAGTTTGTCTGCCCCCTGCCACAACGGTGCCATCCTGACAGCCGCCACACAAGCAACACAAACCACAAACCATTTACTCAAAACGACTTAAAAATTATTTCAGTGACAACAAAATACGGCACGCGGCTTGCAATTAATCGATTGCAGTCGCTTTCATCGAACGGCTGTCAGCCAGAAATGATTGCGGCGCCTTATCACAGATCGCCTGAATTCACTGTACATCGTATTGGATATTCCCTTTCAGCTGTTGAATTCCTGAAAGGGCACCATGAAATCACATCGCAAATCGCCTCAGGCGATTTACTATCAGAAGTAAAAGTTACCTGTCACGCGGGAGCCAGTCTTTCGCCAATCGAGAATGCCGCAGTGCGGATACTCGATCGAGCAAACTGCTCAAGATCGATTCGGGAGTAAATAATGGCCGTCTCAGAAAAGATTATCGGAATCGACCTTGGAACCACGAACTCCGTGGTTTCGGTCATGGAAGGTGGCGAAGCGAAAGTGATCGCCAACCAGGAAGGCGCTCGGACGACCCCCAGCGTTGTCGCTTTCACAAGCAAGGGTGACGTTCTCGTCGGTGAACCCGCCAAACGACAGGCAGCCACCAACCCGACAAACACGATTTATTCCGTAAAACGATTCATGGGACGTCGCCATAGCGAAGTCGAATCGGAAGAGAAGATCGTTCCGTACAAAGTCGTTGGAAGCGCCAACGAGTACGTGAAGATTGACGCCAATGGCAAGCAATACACCCCACCTGAGATTTCCGCTCAGGTGCTCATGAAACTGAAAGATGCAGCCGAAAGCTATCTCGGCCACCGCGTCAACAAAGCAGTGATCACCGTCCCTGCTTACTTCAACGATGCTCAACGCCAGGCCACAAAAGACGCCGGGCAAATCGCCGGTCTGGAAGTCGCACGTATCATCAACGAGCCGACAGCCGCCGCTTTGGCCTACGGGCTCGAAAAGAAGAAAGACGAAAAGATCGTCGTCTTCGACCTCGGGGGGGGAACGTTCGACGTTTCCGTTCTCGAAGTGGAAGAAGGCTCTGTCGAAGTGCTTTCAACCAACGGGGACACACACCTCGGAGGGGACGACTTCGATGAAGTGTTGATCGACTACGTCGCAGATGAATTCAAGAAGCAGGAAAACATCGACCTGCGAAAAGAGCCAATGGCTCTGCAGCGTCTGCGTGAAGCGTGCGAAAAGGCAAAGAAGGAACTTTCTTCTCTGCAGAGCACCGAGATTAACCTGCCGTTCATTTTCGAAGCAAAGCACCTTCAACTGACAATCAGCCGTTCACAGTTTGAACGCATGATTGATCCGCTCGTTGAACGCTGCCGCAAACCGGTTGAGCAGGCATTGAAAGATGCCAAGTTGTCTCCAAAAGATATCGATGAAGTCGTTCTCGTCGGGGGATCAACCCGCGTTCCGATCGTCGTTGATCTTGTGAAGAAGCTGTTCAACGGCAAAGAGCCTCACAAGGGAGTCAACCCGGACGAAGTCGTTTCGATCGGGGCTGCAATCCAAGGGGCAATCATCGCCGGTGACGTGAAAGACGTCGTTCTGCTGGACGTGACACCACTCTCTCTCGGGATTGAAACCGAAGGGGGCGTGATGACAACGTTAATCGAACGTAACACCACGATCCCTGTGACCAAAGCCGAAACGTTCTCTACTGCCGCTGACAACCAGACGGCAGTGACCGTTCGCGTCTTCCAGGGTGAACGCCCAATGGCAACCGACAACCGGTTGCTGGATCAGTTCAACCTTGAAGGTCTGCCTCCGGCACCTCGTGGAGTTCCACAGATCGAAGTGAAATTCGACATCGACGTGAACGGAATCCTGAGCGTTTCAGCAAAAGACAAGTCGACCGGCAAAGAACACCGCGTCACCATTCAACAGTCCAGCGGACTGTCGGATGACGAAATTGAAAAGATGCGAAAGGACGCCGAATCTCACGCTGACGAAGACCGGAAGCGAAAAGAACTGGCGGAAGTTCGCAACCGTGCCTCTAACTTCGTCTATCAGACAGAAAAGACGATGAAAGAGCATGCTGACAAGCTCGACGAAGCTTCCAAGTCTGCTCTCGAAGCAGCAATGGAAAAAGTTCGCGAAGCCGAAAAGGGCGACGATCCAGCCGCAATCAAGTCGGCCCTCGAAAACTTGGAGCATGCAACTCATGCTCTCAGTAAGCACATCTATGAAGCGGCAAGCAAAGAAGGACAAGCCGGACAGGAAGCAACCGGCGGCTCATCCAAGCCTGACGAAGACGATGTGATCGATGCTGAATTCGAGAAGAAGTCCTAAGGAATCGGTCAGAGCGTGATTGATCAGCGATCACGCTCCTTCATTCCAGAGACGAAACCAGAGAAGGCCTGACGCACAACACGTCAGGCCTTTTTTGTTTTCCAATTCCGAATCTGATCCACTTTCAACAGAAAAAGACCTCACTCCCAATGGCTTTTCACCAGAGAATGAGGTCTCAAATTCTAGATCCGCTCAGCCAGTTATTGCATGGCCACGCCATAGACCGAATCGATCTAGAGCACCTTGCAAAATCATTACCACGCTTCCGCCACGCGGCGAGTTGCGTTTCATTAAGCGAAACGGCCGCTGCGCGGGCACTCGGTCGAGCAAACTGCTCTAGTAGGAGTACGGCTCTTCTTTCGATTCATCTGCGCCGAATGACTTACGGAGGTCACCTACCGTTGCGGCGACAGATTTTTCCGGGCCAGTCAGTTTCAGGAAGTAATTCCCTTTTTCTGTCTGCAGCATGACCGCAATCATCCGGTAACCATCTACCGGCTTGGTTTTCTGCATGATCGGTGGACCATCCGGCTTGTTGTAGGTTCCTGTCAGATCGACAAGGACGTACTTGCCTTGTGGAGATGTTCCCTGAGTCATCTTCACGTTTCGGCCGTCAGCTTTGAACTGATCAACCCAGCGTTTCACGTTTTCAGCAACAGACCCACCCATCGGCGGGAAAACAACCAGTTCCGCAGGTTCCAGTTCGCCTTCGACTGGGGCGATTGCATACTGAGCCAGACGCATCCGGCTTGAGACCTGTTGTTGCTTCCAGCTCTTTGGAACGTTGAGCTTCAAATCCTGAGCCTGCAACACAACAGTTGCAGGTTCTTCGGCACTGCAAACCGCAATCGGCGTTGCCATTGTCATTGCTGCCATGACGACAGCCAGTTTCCAATTAAGCACTGAAACCTTCATGCAGATATTCCTTTTTCATTGAATGTGGAATAACCACTGTTGAAACCATTAACGATTTCATGGATGCGGACAGCGCTGCCCGAGCCACTTTCCTGCTGCGTAAATCACAAGACCGGGTTGTGATATTTCGTTGTGATATTTCAATTTGCCGAAACGATCACACCTGCTGGCCAGCTTCTATTTACCAAGGCTGTCGCATAAGTCACAGCCTGCTCTGCCAGAGCAACCCGCCCGATCCGTCTGAAGCGCATTCAGATTCATTGTCTGGAAATACATGGAGGAATGCAATTCGATAACAGTCGCAATTCATATAAGTCAAGCATCAGTTCAACAAGTTCAGCAGTTACAAGTGCATGCAGCGGGAATGACCGTCAGGAAAATGAAACAGGGGAAGGTGCAAACTCACCTTCCCCTGCCGGAACAATCAGATTGTCGAAACAACAATTCTATCGAGAGAGTCGAAGCGGCAGGTTTGAAAACACCGCAATCAATCGACCCAACGATTTAGTATCCCATCCCGAGTCCGGTCAGAATTCCGGTTCTGACAGTTCCGTCTTTGATGTCAAACATCTCTGGAATCTCACGCGCCCAGAGTTTGTTTGCCGACGGGCAGAACTGTCTGGCGTTTCCTTCGATTGCAGTCACGCCAGGAATTCGGGCGGCCAGGCTGCATGAATGCAGGAATGAACGACCTGGGCAGGTCAAATCCTGAACACACAGGAACATCCCGAGCTTCTGAGCCGCAGCAGCAGCAAACAGTGCTTCGGTGTGTCCTTTACATGCCTTGAGTGCGACACCGCTATAGCCCTGCTCGCGAGCCAGCAGCAACGATTCGTAATCCACCAGCGATTCATCAATCACCACTGGCTTCAACTCAGCAGCACGGTGCATCTTGTTTTCAGGATGCGCCTTTAGATCGCGATGAGTTGGCTGTTCGAGATACTGAATGCGGTCGTACGCCTGTGGATTGGTCTCCTGAATTTTCTTCAGGAACTCAAGCACGTACTCGACATTCGCGCACTTCTCATTGAAGTCGAGAGAGTAGAACCATGCTCCACAACCACGTTTCGCCTGAGCTTCTGCAGTGACGCGATCGACAGCAAGAACCCGATTGATATCCCAATTGAGATCATCCCCGTTCAGTTTGATCTTCAGATGGGTCAATCCGTCTGCAGCAATCCACTCGCCCAAAGTCACCGGCTGTCCATCGTTCGGAGAATTGGTGACATCTTCGGCAGTGAGAGCATCCAGTGCACCTACCAGATGGTAGAGTGGCAACTTTTCCTGTGGCTTGCGCGATGTGTACTTGTCGAGGTACTCACCTTTGAACTGGTCGTCCAAATAGTACGACAGATCGTGGGCCATGAATTCCTTTGACAGAGTGTCATAAGAATTCAACCCGAGCACTTTGCCGAACCCGTCGTGCAATGCGGCATCCAATGGGCTCGCAGCGACCAGTTGCGCTAACGGCGGCATTGGTTCAGGGAGGCGATGATCTCGGGCGACCACCTTCCCCAGATGGTAATACTCAGCAGAAATGAGATAGATCAGATCGACCGGGTGATTGAACTCGTCGATGGCATCGGTCAGAGTCAGCACTCGTTCCGCGAAATCACACATCGCCTTTTCGGCTTGCTCTGGTGTGACTTCAGCTGATGGCCATGCCCAGACTGGGCCAACCGGCATACTTCCAAGCCCGGTTGCATGACGGCGGTCTTTCGTCTCAAGCGTGACCTCCACGTTCATGATCTTGTGCTTGTCCATCACTCGACCGCCAAATTTCAGCGGAACCCGGAAGGGATATTCTTCGAATGTGATGATTGCGTCTTTAACCCGGACGTCGGTCGGCCTGTTCATAGTTCCGTTTGTGATGAGAATTCAGAGTGTGGAAAGAAAAGACACAAGTTGATTTCAACTGCAATCACGAAATGAATCGCAAGAGAAATTGGATGATCCTGGAATCATTACGTCCCCAAAGGCATGTTCATGACTCATGGGAAATTATCAACAGAGTTGGATTTCAACTCGGCTTATTCTAGTTATCGAATTTTGAACACATGCTTCAAAACTCTTTCACAATCAATTGGGGATTCTAGAGTTCTGACGAAATTTGTTGCAACCTCGTTCGGTCACTCTGTCAATAAACGGCATTACTGGGAACAACTGAGCGCAGCCAACCACACATCCAGACTGACAAGCGGGTGAGTAATTGTTGATTCCAAAACCGCTTTCAGACGCGTACGATCGCTGCAAGTAACAGCAGACAATCAACATCAGGCGTTACCGCAGTCAGAGAACAGCCAGCAAAACCGTGAAATCCCTGATCTGATTGCCGTTCTATCCGTTTTGCTGATGTCGCGAGATCGTTTCCGCAAGCGCCAGTGCTTTCAGCTGGCCTCGGGCTTTGTTCATCGTTTCTTCGTACTCGCTGGAGGGAACGCTGTCAGCGACCAGCCCTGCCCCGACCTGGACATATGCCTTGCCATTCATCATGACAATGGTGCGCAAGGCAATGCACGTATCCATATTTCCGGTGTAGTCGATGTACCCGACGGCCCCTGCATACGGTCCGCGACGGTGCTTCTCGAATTCGTCGATGATCTCCATTGCTCGAACTTTCGGAGCCCCGGAAACAGTTCCTGCTGGCAATCCTGCTCGTAACGCCGCCAACGCGGAGAGTTCCGGTCGTAGTTTTCCGTAGACGTTCGAAGTGATGTGCATCACGTGGCTGTAACGCTCCACGACCATCACGTCACTCAGAGTCACCGAACCATATTCAGCAATCCGGCCGACATCATTTCTGGCCAGATCGATCAACATCACATGTTCGGCCCGTTCTTTGGGATCTGCCAGCAATTCAGCAGCGAGAGCCTGATCCTCTTCTTCGTTTGCTCCGCGTGGTCGAGTCCCTGCCAGTGGGCGAATCGTGGCGGTCCCTTCTTCCACTCGAACCATAATTTCCGGAGAACTTCCCACCAGCGTACAGTGCGGAGTCTCCAGCAGAAACATGAACGGGCTCGGGTTCACAACACGCAACGCCCGATACACGTCCATCGGTGATGATGCGGTATCGACTTCCAGCCGCTGGCTGAGAACGACCTGAAAAATATCTCCGGCCCGAATGTATTCCTGACACGCACGGACAGCGTTTTCGTACTCTTCTCGCGTGCAATCGGATTTCCACGGAGGCAGTTCATTCAGCGTCAGATCGACGTCGGGCATCGTTAACCCGCAATCGTTCTGCTGCAGTTTCTGACACAGTGCATCCAGCTTGGAACAGGCGCGATCGTACTCGGCTTTCAGATCGGGAACGTTCGTTTTGGCGTGAACAACCAGAATCGTTGTTTTGCGAATATGATCAAAGATGATCATCGAGTCATACAACGCAAACGAAAGATCCGGGAGTTTTCGGTCGTCTTCCGGAGCATTCGGCAGCCGTTCGGTATAGCGAACGACATCGTAGCCTGCATAACCAACCGCTCCGCCAGTGAATCGTGGCAGCCCGGGCAATGTGATCGACTGATACTGCTTCAACAGGTCTTCGAGTTCGTTGAGCGGATCATCAACGGTCCGACGCTCTTCTTTCCCGTCGCTGACAGTAATCACCTCGCGATCGAAAGCCTCGATGCGCAAAAAGGGATCGCCTCCAAGGAAGGAATACCGACCGATCCGTTCGCCACCGACGACGCTTTCAAACAGGAACGAACCGGAGTTCCAACCCGCTTTGCAATAGGCCGAAACCGGGGTCAGAGTGTCGCTATAAAGCACACGATACACCGGCACCAGGTTTGTCCCTGAAGCAAACGACTGAAAATCCGGAAACGACGGATGGTGCATAACGGCCGGGCCTGCTTTCCACATTCGACGACACGACTCTCAAATCCGGTCTGTGAGCGTGCCTCGACAAACTTGTACAAACAAGAACAGACACGGTCTGTATTGATGGGAACCTGTTCCGCAGAAACATCGCGTTCAATTTGCCAGAACTGCTCGCATTTTCACATCTTAGCGACTTCCGCGGCGGCAACAATCATCGACGATTGAGAACCCATTTTCGCGGTCGTGAGCTTGAAGTCAGCCCACTCAGAGAAATGAGAGCCTCGATGGGCGATCGGTTCGGTACCAATAAAAAAGAACCGGAGGACCAAAGCCCCCCGGTTCTCGACGCTGTTTCCAACGTTCAACACATTCTCAGCTTAGAACGAACCCCATCCGAATGGGAGTTCCCCTGCGATGTTTGCTCCAGTGAAGCCAACCCCACTTGCTTCAAAGGTTGCATCAACAAGACTTGGATCGCCGACCAACCATGGTTGATCGTAAAGGAACAACAAGCCTGTTGCTGATGAACCATCAGTGTAGGTGTTGGATCCTTCACGCACCCGGAAGGTGCTGTTGCCCATACCTGGGAACAGGAACTCCTGGTGAGTGTTCAACAATGGAGGCTGTGGTGGAAGTGGCACGTTCGTACTGTAGCGGGAAGCCAGTCGGGTCGCATTGCGACGACGGGTTGCACTGTTGAATGGCCCTTCCACTTCAGGTGTTCCCGGTGTATTAACACGCGATTTGAACGTTCCGTCCGAGTTGTTGTAGTAGGCTCCAACTTCCCCGTCTGGTGTCAAGATCGTGCTGGTGTTGTTAAACACAACTGAGTCGAACACGTTGCCAGTCAGGATCAGGTCGAGACGGGCGAGTGGATCGCTCTGGTATCCAGTTGGATCAAATACTGGGGTACCAGAAGTTGGAGTTGTCCAGGAAACTCCTGTTCCAGGGTCGACAGTCGAAGTGAATGAGTGAACCAGAATGTCATCCCCGAGGTTACCGTTGAAGATGTTCCCGGTAACCGAGGCAATCACACCCCCTCGATCTGCATTTCCGAATCCATCGCTGGCATATCCACCATCATAGGTATAGCTGAATCCGCCATCTGTCGTTCCGACTCGCATCACCAGACCGGTGGCAGGGAAGGCTACGACACTGTTTCCGTTACCCACAATCTGATTTCCGCTGACATTCAGATTCAGATAGTAAGCTGGGATAACACTGCCGTTTCCTTGCAGTGCAACATTGCTCAAGCGAGCTGCACTCTGTGATGTTGCGTTGGTCGAGACCATATAGATCCCTTCCTGGAAGTTCCCCGCCACTTGATTGTTCTGCAGGTCAACAATTCCACTAACATAGCTGGAACTGGTTACGATCGTGTGGCCTGTTCCGAGAATCCCGGCAATACGATTCACATCTGGATCAGTGTTATCCGAGTCGGTTGAATCGGTGTCACCTGGGCGAATCAG
>JBEBTF010000170.1:0-8664 GCA_040393865.1 Planctomicrobium piriforme
AAGACTCAATTCCGCGTGGCGAGAACGGGCAGATCAAAAAGCAAAATGGTCTAGTCTATTCTTTCTCTGAAGAGACAAGCAGAATCTTGCAGACAATCACTGCCAGCACTGCCCCCAGGGTCGGGGCAAGAAGATAAACCCAAAGATACTTCAGGTTCATCGCGACAAGAGCTGGCCCGATCGATCGTGCTGGGTTCATCGATGCTCCGCTGATTGGCCCCCCCATCAACGCTTCGAAGGCGACAACGGCACCAATTGCTGCCCCTGCCATAATCCCCTTTTCCTTACTTCCTGTTGAGACGCAAAGTACAACAAACATCAGGAAGAATGTGAGTACAACCTCCAGCAGAAACGACTGCCACCACGGTCCAGAAGGGATCGTTTCTCCGAGTCTGGCCTGATCCCAGAACAGAATTCGCAAAAACATCGCGGCAGTGATCGCACCTGCAACCTGGGCGGTGACATAACCCGGCAACGACCGGAACGGGAATCGTCGATCTGCACAGAATGCAATACTGACCGCCGGATTCATGTGCGCCCCAGAGATGTCCCCAAGTGCGTAAATCATCGCCATCACGACGAATCCGAACACCAGAGAAATGCCGACATGCGTCACGGAACCGCTGATGTCGTTCACGACAACTGCACCACAGCCCATGAACACAATCGCGAATGTTCCCAAAAATTCCGAAAGCAGTCGCCGCATTTCATTTTCCTGTTGGCGTGAAGATCGCAGATTCTCAGTGTTGGCAGAACCGATTGTCAAGTGGGGGCTGATACATCGCACCTCTCAGGAAAACCTGCGACCTCCGACAGGAAATCAGGCCACATCCTTATCTTGCAGACAGACGCCAGTCGCTTTCTGAACCGCTGTTGTAGACCGACTGACACGAACCTCTTCCACGCTTGACTCCACACTTCAATTGACTATTCATTATTTTGCAGGAACCATGAAAATCCCGGTACGAATCAGGAATGGTGTTCATGTGTCTCCGGCTTGGCTATGCTGTCCACTTCCAAAGTGGATATGGCATCCTGTATTCGAGCAATTTCACCATTGTGAGCGGCCCGATTCCGCTATGCAGCAGTTCGCGTTTCATCGACCGTGAATCGCGTTGCATGGCCCAACGGTCGGGCAAATTGTTCCCGAACAGACGAACAGACTTCCGTGCGGAGGAATATTCCCAATGACTGATCGTTCGCCATCGCCTGCCATGATCGAGGCGCAAGGGCTGAGCAAGTATTACGGTCCGTTCATTGCCACCCAGAACGTGACCTTTTCGGTTCCGGCGGGACAGGTTGCTGCATTTCTCGGCCCCAACGGTGCCGGTAAATCCACAACAATGAAAATGTTGACCGGGTTCCTCTCTCCCAGTGAAGGAACGGCTCGGATCGGTGGATTTGATGTCACAACTCACCGCATCGAAGCGAGCCGGTTAATCGGTTATCTGCCGGAGAACGGCCCACTTTATAATGAGATGACACCGCAAAGCCTGTTGAAGTATCTCGGTCAAGCCCGTGGACTCAGCAGCTCCCTGCTCCGCCAGCGACTCGAGTATGTTGCCGGGCGCTGCTCGCTTGAAGACGTCTGGGGAAAGCAGATCAGCAAACTCTCACGTGGATACCGACAACGAGTCGGTATGGCACATGCCTTGTTGCACGATCCTGCGGTTTTGATTCTCGACGAACCCACCAGCGGTTTGGATCCCAACCAGACCTATCAAGTGCGGGAATTGATTCGAGAACTCGGCCAGACCAAGACCATCCTCCTTTCGACGCACATTCTCTCCGAAGTGGAGGCCGTGTGCAGTCGAGTCATCCTCATTAACCGCGGACGCATCGTCCTCGATGGGGATGTCGCCCAAATGCGAGGCGCAGAGGCTGACATGGAGGTTCACTTCCGACATTTAACCGGTGGTGCAGCCTAGTAATCGGAGTGAGAGTAAACCGCTCTCATTTCACATCGCGTTTTTAATGAACCGTTTCCCCATGCGGACTCGGTAGGGCAACCTGCTCTTCAATCAGATTTTCAACGTTCAAGCAAAATAAGAGTGATACACAATGCGTCGAAACGTTGTGCTCGCAGTTTTCAAGCGGAATGTTGCCAGCTATTTCTCCGGGATGCTGGGATATCTGTTTATTGTCGTGTTCGTCGTCGCCGGCGCGTTTCTGGCGTTCAATGATCAGTTCTTTGCGAATAATCTCGCGAACCTGGATCAGCTCAGTTCCCGATTTCCTCTGCTACTGCTTTTCATCGTCCCGGCAATCACGATGACAAGCTGGTCTGAGGAACGGAAACTCGGAACAGACGAACTTCTCTTTACTCTCCCTGCGTCTGACTTCTCAATTCTGCTCGGGAAGTACTTGGCCGTACTCGCGGTTTACACCGTTGCGTTGGTGTTCTCACTCACTCACGCATTCGTTTTGAACTGGCTTGGAAACCCTGACTGGGGACTGATTGCCACAACTTATCTTGGATACTGGCTGGCAGGAGCTGCTCTACTGGCAGCGGGGATGTTCGCATCTTCACTGACGAGCAGCGCGACAGTCGCGTTCGTACTCGGGGCGGTCATCTGTGCGATCCCGGTCTTTATCGATGAAATCCCAGGGATCCAACGCTTCCTGAAAGAAACTCTGAAACTGAATGAACCACTGAGTGTCGCCGGGCACCTTCAAGGATTCACTTCTGGAAAAGTCACCTATAGCGGCATCTTCTATTTCTTAGGGCTGGCTGCGTTCTTCCTCTATCTGAACTCCGTTGTCATTGGACGCCGTCACTGGTCCGGAGCAAAGGATGCCGGTTCAATGGCCGTTCAATTCTCAGTACGGGTCGCCTGTCTGGCCGTCGCACTGCTCTGCCTGACCTACACACTGGCCACCACTGGCTATAGCGCCGACTCAACCTCCGAAAAGTTACATACGCTTTCGAAAACATCGATCGACGTCATTTCAAAGGTTCCTGCCGACAAGCCTATTACTATTCAGGCGTTTATCTCACCTGACGTTCCACAAGAATATATCGCTATTCGCAAAGACTTAATTAACAAGCTCGCCGAATACGATAAACGAGGCGGCACCCGCATCCAGCTGCGCCTCGTCGAAGTTGAACCTTATTCCCATGCAGCAGAGCAAGCCGAAGCATTAGGAATTTCTCCTCGTTCACTGCAATCTGAAGAAGCAGGACGCCTCACCCAAGTTGATGTCTACATGGGAGTCGTTCTCACCAGCGGATTCGATTCGGTCACTATTCCATTCTTTGATCGAGGAACCCCGATTGAGTACGAGTTAACTCGATCCATCGGCACGATCTCCAACGAAAAACGCCGCGTCGTCGGGATTCTAAACACCGACGTCAAACCCACTGGCGGCATGGATATGCAATCCTTCCGTCAGCTTCCGGAATGGCAAATCGTCACGGAACTGAAGAAGCAATACGACGTGAAGGACATTTCGCCAGATAGCCCCATCACTGAAGAGATGGATGTCCTGATCGCGATTCTCCCATCGTCGCTTACACAGCCTCAGGCGCAGCACCTGGTCAACTACATTGAATCAGGTAAACCAGTTCTCATCTTCGACGATCCTGCCCCAATCTGGGGTGCCAACAACATGTCGTCAGGCATCGCTTGGGCGCCGTTAGAGCCTAAGCCGAGTGCTGGTGGCATGGGCATGATGGGAATGCAGCAGCAATCAGAACCTAAAGCAGACGGGGGACAGGCAACTTCCGTCCTGCAGGCATTGGGCATTAAATGGAATGTTCGTGACAGTCTGTTTGATATTTACAATCCTTATCCACGCTATGCCAATCTGTACCCACCTGAATTGATCTTCCTGGATGCCAGTGAATGCATCAATAAAGAAAGCAACATCACATCGGGCCTTCAAGAGTTAATCACTTTCTGCCCCGGATTCATTTCCGAGCGTGATTCTGACGTGGATGTCGAATGGTTGTTGACCTCTCGCGCGAAGAGCTCAGGCGTCAACAACTGGGACAAAATTACCCGCCCTGGTTTCCTTGGCGGACGACAGTACACGTTTGAAGTCCCCCATAATCCGGATAGTAAAACCCATGCCATCGCGGCTCGCATCAAAGGAACCGGGGACCGAAAAACGAATGCGATCTTCGTCGCCGACATCGATCTGGTTCACGACATGATGTTCCAGGTCTGGCAGCAGCAGTTGCTCGACTTCAAGATTGATAACGTGTTGTTCGTATTGAACTGCGTTGACTCACTGGCAGGGGATGAACAATACATCGATCTCCGCAAGCGCCGTGCTCAACACCGTACTCTCGTTGAACTGGAGAACCGCAAGAAGACATTCGAACTCAAGCGTCAAGATGAGATCATCAAAGCGGACGCCGCGGCAGAAAAAGAACTGAGTGAAGCCAAAAAACGTCTCGAGACGATCCTGTCCGATCTTCGCAAAGATCTGGAAAAAGGAAACGTGGACATCAGCACGGTTCAAGTTCGCCTGAACAACGCGTCCGAAGCAGAGAACCGCAAGTTCACTCAGCGTGAGAAAGAAATCGAGCGAGAGAAGAACGAAACGGTTCGTCGTGTTCGAACAGACGCAATGCAGGAGATCCAGAAAGTAGAACGAGGGGTCTGGCGTTGGGCCGTCCTGTTCCCACCGTTGCCGGCGATTCTGCTGGGGATCGGTGTTCTGATTTCCCGAGTTGTAGATGAACGAAAAGGAATCGCTTCTGACCGACTCCGCGGATGATCCAGCCAATACCTGTTCCGACAGCGGAATGAATACTTGCAGCCTCGTGATAATGAGGTACTGGCAGACATTCCGCTTGTCTGTTCAGAATTGATCTACCATCTTCCGTTTTTCACGGTTAAAAGAAATTGTGAGAGACGAATGCTGGGATCCCTCACTTCTCGACATTGAACAGACCGAACGACATCACCGACCTCTCCGCATTGAGTTAATTGTCCCCAACGGACAGAACGGACCAGTCCCATGGCGATCCCACCAAACCTCGCCATGGGTTTATTTCTGTTTCAACTCCTCTGCCCCTTTCTTGCAGCCCTCCTGCTTTCGCTTGCCGCACGAAGAGACTCTTTTCGACATGGCCTTGGACTAAGCCTTCACCTGCTGTTAATTGTCAGTAGCAGCCTGCTGGCGGGCGTTATTCTTGACCAGACGCTTCGCGGTGAACCGGCGGTCATTCGAATTAGCCAAGCTCTCCCGTTGTCGCCGTTGCCGACCGTTTTAGATCAGCTGTCATGGCGGTTGGATCACATTACAGTCGGCATCGTCACCTTGCTCCCCTGGGCTTCACTCACGATTTATCTGTTCGCAGAACGCCCCGAGCTCCGACGCAAATTCCTTGTTCCTAATTTCTTGCTGATCGGAGCGTTTCAGTTCTTTCTGGTTGGGTCCGACATTGGCTCTTGCCTGACAGGGGGATTTGCCGCCGCCTTGATCATTTCTTACCTGATGGTCTCCATCGGGAACCAGAAGCAACGCCATTTGGAATCCGACTTCCTGACCGTGCAGTGGATTGGTGGCATGATGCTCGCCGCCGGACTGGCCATGTTCATCGCGGCATCCAGCCTGACCCAAGCCGCCCCCCGAGGCCTTCCCGGTAACAGTAGTGCGATACTTAATAACCTGGGCGAAACCGTTCAAAGCGCAGTCACGCAACACGAAGCAGCGTCGGAGTTCTGGAAAGATTCGCGAGGGCTCCCGCTGTTAATTATCGTGTTAGCGATTGTGTTAATGAGCGGTTGCTTCCCGGTGCATATCTGGCTCAGTCGCGCATTATCACAGAACTCATTAGGTCTCAGGATCTGGCTGATCGTGTGGGCCAAAGGGATGCTATTACTGGGCCTGAAATGGATCAGCCTGCTCGACCAGCAGACCATTATTGATCTCCAAGGCTGGGGGCTATTCTTCTCACTGGCCGGCGCCATCTTTATGGGAAGTCTGATGTTTGGACATTCCCGCCACGAAGCTTTTTTTGCGGCGACAGTCGGCTGGACTCAAGCGATTGCCTGTCTGGCGATTTGCGGAGCAGGTCAGAATTTTGATCGGATCGTCACACCTTGGCTGCTCTGCCAATGTGGTGCTCTGATTTTGTTAGCGATCTCCACCTCGTTCTTGATGCAGCAAACTACGAAGCAAGACGAATTCGCCGACGCTCCCACTGAGGCAAATCCAAACTGGTTGGCTCCTGTACTCGCGATTTGTTTAATCAGCCTGACATTCACTCCCTTAGCCATTGGAGCATTTCAGGGATGGCTGACATTTGCCGCACTACGAAACTGGAATGAAACCGGAACCTATCCGGTGTGGACGATGCTCCTGATCGCAAACCTGATGGCATTGGCCGGACTAATCCGATTCATTCAACGGGCACTGGCTTCTCAAACAAACGATCCCGAGGACTCGACATCACCGATTCTGATTGAGCCCATCTCCACATTAACAATAATGCAGCGAATCACCCTTTGTTATTGGGGATTGCTGGCGATTGGACTTGGATTCCTTTTTCCACTGTTTTTACAAATTCCAAGAATTCATGCAGACTGAACTTCTGCATGTGAATGAAGCCATCCGTATCGAAACTGTTTTGAATGCGAAGTGTTGAAGTCGGATCGTTTTTGAAACTGCCCAAGATCAGATGATTCGTCTGCACACAAGGATGCAAACCGCTCTAAGATACAAGCTACTTAGATATAGGCAGCACTGAATTGAACCACTCTATTCTGGCGACCAGACAATGACATTTCCTGGACTCCCTCGGATTCTTGCGTTTATTGGATGTTGCCTTCTCTTGATCGGCAGCCCAACAACTCCGGTGAACGCACAGGATGCCGCCGCGCCCTCCGTTCAGTTGCAACAGGCGTTTCAGCAAGCGGTCGCGGCGATCGATCCGAGTGTCGTTCGCATTGAAACAGTGGGCGGGGAAGATCTGGTCGGTGAAACGTTAACCGGAACTGGCCCCACTTCCGGGTGTGTGATCCGCGAAGATGGCTACATCATTACCAGTCGTTTCAACTTTCTGGCCAAGCCATCCTCAATCGTTGTCACATTGTCTGATGAACGGAAGTTCGCAGCGGAGATCGTTGCCAACGATGAATCCAGGATGTTGACGCTACTCAAGATCAACGCAAAGGGACTCGTTCCACTCAAACCGGTCGCACCTGAAGAAGTTCGCATTGGACAATGGGCGATCGCTGTTGGCAGAACGTTTGATCTCAAATTCCCCAACGTCTCCGTGGGGATCGTCAGCGCTGTGAATCGGGTTTGGGGACGTGCCCTACAAACCGACGCAAAAACATCTCCGCTCAACTATGGCGGACCACTGATTGACCTGTCAGCACGTTGCCTCGGGATTATTGTGCCGCTTTCTCCTGACGCTCGTGGAACGACCGCTGGGGTTGAGTGGTATGACAGCGGAATTGGATTCGCCGTCCCTTTAACAGATGTTTTGACTGTATTGCCGCGACTCATCGCAGGGGAAACCCTGAAGCCCGGCCTGATGGGGATCGGCTTTGAAGACAACGGACCAGTGAGTGGAGAAGCGAAGGCGATTCGAATCCGGCCAGAATCTCCCGCAGACAAAGCCGGTTTGCTGGTCGGAGATATCATCATAAAGATGAATGGCCGCCCCATCGAAAAGCTGGGCGAAATGAAGCAGATTCTCGGCTCGCTTTATGCCAACGATGTCATCCATCTCACCATTCGACGGGACAAGGAAACACTTGAACGGGAATTCGTGCTGGCCGATCAGCTAAAGGCATTTGTCGCGCCGTACCTTGGAGTGATGCCTGATCGAAAGATTCCTGCACCAGAAGCCACCGGCGCCCTTGTTCGAGAGGTCCTTGCAAAGAGCCCTGCCGCTGAAGTGGAAATCAAAAACGGGGACGCGATCCAGAAGGTCAATGCCGATGCGGTTTCCAACTCAAAGGAATTGGCGAATCGCATTCAACGAATTCAACCAGATCAAACCGCGACAATCAGCATTCTTCAAAAAGGGGCGAGCAAGGAAGTTTCTCCAAAACTGATCGTTCGACCGTCGGCTCCCCCTGATCACCTTCCGCCTGCGTTAATTCCACAACCAGAGCGTCCGACGAGCGCCAAGATTGGCCGCTCGAATAGTCGGCTGCCGGGCGATGGCCTGGAATACTGGCTCTACGTTCCGGAAAATTATCGCGACGATTATCGATGGGGGCTGCTCGTCTGGCTTCATCCCAATGGCAATCCGATGGAAGCGGAAACGATGCGAGTCTGGTCTCAGGTCTGTCGAGACCGAGGCATTATCATCGTCGGACCTAGAGCGCCCGATGTCAGTGGTTGGTCGTCCGAGCATGAAGAGTCCATTAAATCGATCATCGAACAAGTAATGCAGACCTATGAAATCGATCCTGCGCGCATCACCGTGATGGGAAGAGAAAGCTCTGGAATCGCGGCCAGTCAAATTGCATTTAAATATCGCGAACTCGTACGCGGGCTAATACTCGACCTTGCTCCGCTTCGAATCCGCCCGCCCGATGTTGACCCCGATTTTCCGCTGGAAATTGCGATGATCACCTCACCTGAACATGCACAACATCGGCAGGTTGTTCGTACATTTGAAGCTATTAAACAAATGAACTTCCCCGCCTGGCTCGTGGTTCAGGATAAAACAGATGGCGATGCTTTTCCGGA
>JBEBTF010000171.1:0-8497 GCA_040393865.1 Planctomicrobium piriforme
ACCGCGAGATCTGTCGAAATTCAAAAGCAAGATAAAGTGACAACATCGGTTTAGATCTTCTTTTACTATCGAATGAAACAAAAAGAGCCACACCCGGGATTCGAGTGTGGCTCTTTGGTTTTGCCGGTTCAGTCTTCCATGCAAACAGGAGATGTTGCTGGATTCAAACCGTAATGACAATTTGATTACGGCAGGTCAATAATGCGGAAGTCGACGTTGCCATCTGCTTGCTTCAGCAGAACGGCAGCATGAGCGTCGCTGATCTTGTCGAGTTGAATTGTTCCATTCAGCTCGCTGATTGTTTCGAATGCTTGCCCGGCTGTGCCTCCTCCGCTGACGGGAGTGACAAGACCGGAGTTCTCTGCGATTCCATCTGTGCTGATTTTCATCACCCCACGGGCACTGTTAGTCAGCAGCAGGAAGTCTTTTCCCCCTTGCTTGTAGGCAATCAGATCCAGTGGCTGATTACGATTCCCAAGTTCGGCGACAGTGGTGCCGACGACTTTGGATCGTTCATTGTCGGTTGAAGTCAGCGAGTCGAGTGGAATCTTAACGAGAGGTGTACAGACAAACCCGGCGAGCAGGTTTGGTTTGCCGTCGATCATGAACGGGACAAAAGTTCGAATTGGAGCATAGTCCTCGGTACGACCATGAGCAGCATGGTAAAACTCAACTGTCGTGCCTGGATCGACGGAATCGAACGGGAAGTGCAGTGACCAGACATTCGATGCGGCCTTATCGTTTGTCAGTCCCGAGACAAGCAGTCGCCCTTCAACCCATTTCATGTTGGTGATGGCACTCGGGCGGTTGTTGCGCTGACGCTGTCCTTGTGTGACCAGTTTATCTTCGGCCGGATTAGGGAGAGTCACTTCTGAAAACGCAATGTTATTCAGGTCGAGTTCGACAAGTCCTCCGCCATTGATTTTCAGAATACGAGGAGCTTGTTTCTCAGCAGCGACAGCGAGAAAAACCTTACCGGTCATGGGATTCACTGTCAGATCAAGAATCTGCACTGCTTCCGGTTTGACCTTCAAGATCTCTGCGATCTTGGCATCGATTGCAGGGATTTCCTTAGCTGTTAGCGGCCCGCGTTGCACGTCTTTGGGATCCAGTGCAACCACTTTGGCGTTTTGAGCGTCACCGACAAACAGAATTCCATCTGGACCAAATGACATCGTGCTGATGGATTTGAGTTCCAGTTTTCCCTGCTTCAGTCCGTACATGTTTTCTGCATGGACCTGCTGTACAGTGCAGACCCCCAGGACCAGTGCGAGACAGCTTGCAGCGATACGCATTGCATTCCCCTTGTTGAGCAGTTTCGGACAGTTTCAGAATTGTGTCAGCAGGGACAGGCATGCGGGAATATCAAGTCTCAGTTAATGAGATCATTGCTTCTCGTTTTTGCAGCATCGCCGGATATGGTGATGGATGCCTGGCCTGTTCGTGCAGTTTTTCAAATTCGATATCGCAGTGATCATGAACCGGTAATCATGTCTGTGAATGATTGCCTTTGAGAAGATCCTGAAACATCGAAATCGAAGAGCCCGTCATTCTTGAAACAGAATGATATTTCGCCATGTTGCGCTGCGATTGACGGAAACTCAAGGGGGAATTTCCTACCAAGACTCTTCAGATAAAAAATCTCATCGGAAGAGTCTTGATGTCGTTTCGGCTTCCCTCGCGTAAGGAAATTCAACGAATTAGGCAGGCTTGAGCATTGAAAGCCCAATGCGTCCCCGACTGGTATCGACACTGTCGACCCAGACACGAACCGTTTGCCCGACGCTGACAACATCTTGCGGGGACGAAATGAAGTGGTTCGCCATCTTGCTGATGTGAATCAGTCCATCGTTCTTCAATCCCACATCGACGAAGGCTCCGAAGTCGACAACGTTGGTCACTTCGCCTGTTAACTCGGTACCCACCTGTAATTCATCGAGCGAGAGAACATTGGCTCTCATCAGGGGAGGGGAAAGGTCTTCTCGTGGGTCACGGCCCGGCTTAAGCAACGCAGAAAGAACCTGCTCGATGGTGTAGCGATCGCTGTTCAGCTCTGCAGGCATCTTCTCGATGTCACTTTGAAGCGTCGCCAGCGTGGTGCTTTTAGAGTTTCCACCGGTTGTCAGCTCTGCTGGACTGATCCCAGCCTTCTTGAGAATCTTTCTGGCAAGTGGATAGCTTTCCGGGTGCACCCAGGTCGCGTCGAGTGGTTCATCGCCCCCGCGAATACGCAAGAACCCGATGGCCTGTTCGTAGGTTTTCTGTCCGATGCCGGGAACCTGTCTCAAGGTGTCACGAGTCGGGAAAGGTCCGTTGGATTCACGCCAGTTGACGATCGCTTTGGCCGTGTTTTTGTTTAATCCCGAGACGTACTTCAACAGTTCGGCGCTGGCATTATTCAGTTCAACACCAACATGGTTCACGCATGATTCAACAACCTCCGCGAGAGAAGCGTTGAGTTCTTTCTCCGGCAGGTCATGTTGATACATGCCGACCCCGATATGCTGCGGCTCGATTTTCACGAGTTCGCTTAACGGGTCCTGCAATCGCCGACCGATCGAGATCGTTCCACGAACTGTTGCCTCGAATTGAGGAAACTCATCGCGGCCGACTTCACTTGCCGAGTAGATACTCGCACCTGCTTCATTCACGACGACATAGCGACAAGGAAGGTTGTTCTCTGCAATTGTTGCGGAGACGAGTTCCTGCGTCTCGCGGCTGGCGGTTCCATTTCCAATGGCGAGGACTTCGACATTGTACTTTTGAACCAGGCTGGTCAGTTTCGCACTCGCCTGCGGTTGCGTCTTTGCGTCTGTGATGTAGATGACATCATTCGCCAGAACATCCCCTTGGGCAGAGAGGACGGCAAGTTTGCATCCCGTGCGAAAACCGGGATCGATGGCCAGAACCGTTCGTCCCAACAACGGAGGTTGCAGCAGCAATTGACGTACATTCCGACCGAAATTTGTCAGGGCATGTGCGTGAGCCTGTTGAGTCAGATCTCGACGAATTTCCCGTTCAATCGCCGGGCCGATTAGTCGTTTTAACGCATCGGCGATGCATTGTTCCATGAACTGCTTGGCGGGATGACGAGCGAGATTCAAGGCACTGGCGATCCGCGCCTGCCCGAGTGCCTGATCCCATTTCATCGAGATTTTCAGTGCGTTCCGGTCTTCGCCGCGATTCAGGGCCAGGATTCGGTGTGGAGGAATTTTGGTCGTCGGTTGTTCGAAGTTGGCATAGTCCTGAAATGTTGCGGCCTCTTCGGACTTTGCATTGAGCTTCGAAGAGATCGTGCAAGTCTTGATCGCGGTTTTACGAGCAAGGTCCCGAAGTTCCACTTCTTCGGAAATGCGAGCAGCGACTAGATCCTGAACGCCTTGCAAAACAATGTCGACGGATGTCAGGGCAGGGTGTTTGCCAACACAGGCAGTTGCGACCTGATTCAGATTGGCGTCGCCAATTCGTCCACTCCAGACCGCTTTGGCAACCGGATCCAATCCCATCTCCCGCGCTTCGTCAGCGCGTGTTTTTCGTTTACTGCGGTAAGGGGCATAAAGCTCCTCCAGTCGCTTCATCGTGTCGGCCTGTTCAATGGCCTGTTGAAGTTCCGGAGTCAGTTTTCCTTGTGCCTGAATCGCTTTCAGAATCTTCTCACGCTCGGCAACGACGTTGCGCAGTTCCTGAAGCAGTTTCAGAACATCGCGCAGTTGGGTTTCGTCCAATCCGCCCGTTGCTTCCTGACGGTATCTGGTGATGAACGGAATCGTGTTGCCTTCATCCAGCAATTTGACCGCCCCGCTGACCTGACGGATCGTCAGAGAGAGAGTCTTGGCAATCTGCTGAATCAACGTCGTTGTGAGTTCATCCTGAGTCATTCAATTCATCCCTGAGAAATCATCTCGATCGCAATTTGGAAGCTGTTTCGACGTTCACATTGCTCTGTACAGCTTCAGTGCATCGGAACCGAATTCATCGTCCGGCAAAGTGGGAGACAACCGAATCAGAGCGTTTCCCAAAATCATGCAGCGAATCTGGCACGCGGGATTCAGCTGTTCTCCTGTGGAGCGAATTTAAGTTTCTTCCCTGTTGAGAAGATTGCTGCGCGGCCACATGAGAGACTGATACGATTTAGCCTGGTGGCCATGTCAGTGAGCGCTTGCCGAGCAGGTGATAGTGGAGGTGAGGGACGGTCTGGCCTCCATCGTCTCCAGCATTGATGACGACCCGAAAACCGCTTTCCAGCCCTTCTGCCGCCGCCAGCGTATGGCAAACATACAACAGGTGTCCCAGCAGCGGTTTGTCTTCTGGTGTCACTTCCTGAAGCGATCGAATCTCTTTTCGAGGGATCACGAGAATGTGAACCGGAGCCTGAGGGGAGATATCACGAAATGCGATGCACTGGTCGTCTTCGTGAATCAATGTTGCTGGAATCTCTTTGTCGATGATTTTTTTGAAGATCGTCTTGTCGGCCATGGTGACTTTCTTATGAGCTGCGGCGGTTGATGCCCGTTACGTGGTTTCTGTCACTTGCGAACTATTGTCCCGAATGATGGTTTCTTGGCTGAAAACCGGGAAGAGAGCTTTCGCAGTGAGGCGCCATCTCCCGTGGCAATCAGAATTAGGCCGCTTTAGATGCGATTGGGCGCTTCTGGTGTGTCGCTTCCTGTCCGTTTTGTCTTCCTGAAGTGCGCTGCGAGAGCAATCGGTATAAACCATCGAGTTGCGGTTGAGATTTGTCAACCCGGCACCGGTTGGCCCAGCTTCACTCAAGTTTGTGATGTAGGTTCGAGTGAACTCGCAGCTGTTTTTCCATTCCCGATGCACGGGAAGCCATGAGGAACCGCTTCAGTGAAGCACGAATCCCCTAAATTCGACATCGATTTGCAGGATGACCTGACCAATCAGGAGATCGTGCTGTCGTTTATCGTGGAATTGCTGGTTCTTCTTCCCGTCCTTCTGTTTATTGGTTGGGGAGTTTTGGAAGTCAGCAAAATCGCCGGTCAATCAAGTCCTGCCTCTGCATATGTCCGGTCGGATATTGAGGGGCGGTAGAGCTGTTCTCCATTTGATGTGACGTTTTGGGCCGCGGCGTGCTGGCCGCTTCTGTTGAGAGGGCCGCTACGAGACTCCGCCACACGCTAAATCGGTCAAGCTCATCGGGATGAATGCGAAACGTCCCGTAAATTTTCTCTCTGACGATACGAATCTGCTTTGTTGATGGCGTGCTTCAGTGAGGATATGGTCAGTATTTCTGGGGATGTTGAGAAAACATCAAAAAGTTGACGTTGATTTCTCGCTGTTCTGTGGTTTGTAAAGTACGACGAGAACTACAATCGTGAGTTCATTCCTTCTTGCGAAGGGATTTACGCAACTCTTGGAATTCCATGGAGTCGCGATTTCTCCCCCTGTCTCGCTTGCAACCTGAATTCTGTTCTTGGATTAGGTTGACGCTGTCAGAAGTTTCCCGGTGTTTGCTGGGGTTCCTCTGATGGAAATTCAGGGTGATTCGTTCGAAATTCAGTTGATCCCCCGTTA
Source organism: Planctomicrobium piriforme (assembly GCA_040393865.1). Classification (GTDB taxonomy): domain Bacteria; phylum Planctomycetota; class Planctomycetia; order Planctomycetales; family Planctomycetaceae; genus Planctomicrobium; species Planctomicrobium piriforme_A. The sequence goes on from JBEBTF010000171.1 coordinate 5,539, forward strand.
ATATCAATATCGACAAGTGTGACAAGCCTTTTTCGGTTCTTGTTTAAGGCCTGTTTCAACTTTAAGAAGATCCGCGAACTTCTTGGTACCTGTGAAGGTGTGGCAATGAGGTTGAATGCTTCCCCTCGATCAATCAGTGTCAAAGTTGGCCTGATTGCGTTTCTTGTTTTTGCTTCGTGGTGGGGCGCTAGTAACTCCGTCGCACTTGCTCAGGATGAAGCGGCTGCACCAGCGGCCGCAACAGAGCCAGCTGCCGCCGAAGCGCCTGCGGCTGCTGCCGAAACTCCTGCAGCTGCAGCAGCAGAAGGTGGGCATGGCGAATCAAAAAGTTACCTGTGGTGGATCATCGAGTCGTCCGGGGAAATCGGTCTCTTCCTGTTGATTATCTCGATCTTCTTTGTGGCCAAAGTCTTCCAGCAAATGGGGGAGATTAAGCTCGCTAATATCGCTCCGGCTTCATTGATTGAAGAGTGTGAAGCGTTGCTGAACGCCCGCGATTACCCAGGGATTTATCGCCGCGTGAAAGACGACCCAACGACACTGGGAACTCTGTTGACTGCAGGTCTGACAGAATTGCAGTACGGGTTGACAGAAGCTCGCGAAGCGATGGACATCGCAGCAGAAGTTCGTGTTGCGAATCAGGAAAAGAACATCGCGATGCTCGCAGTGATCGGAACTCTGGGCCCGATGATCGGTCTGCTGGGAACTCTCAAAGGGATGATCGCGAGCTTCAGTGTGATCGCATTGTCCGATACTCAGTTGAAATCAAGCGAGGTCGCAGGCGGGATTTCCGAAGCGTTGATTCTGACCTTCGAAGGGGTGTTGCTCTCGGTTCCTGCGATTTACTTCTATGCTGTTCTGAAAAACCGTATTGCTGCTCATACAGCAGAAGCTGTTCTCATGGCTGACCTGTTTATCCGTCGGCTGAATACGATTTATCGTAGCAGCAAATCTGGCGAAGAGCAGGCTTCCACATAGCCCGTAATTTCTTTCTGTACATGAATTTCGGGAGATGATGTATGAGCCACGGTGGTGACGGCAATACAGCCGAACCCGACCTGACCCCCATGCTGGACATGGTCTTCCAGTTGATCACCTTCTTTATGTTGGTGATCAACTTCAAGTCGGCTTCAATGGACCTGTCTTTGAAGCTGCCTGTTGTTGGTTCTGCGAGACCTGTCGAGAATGAAGGGATCGAGGACTTTCTCGTCCTGAACGTCAATAAAACCGGCGAGTTGGTGATCTATAATCAGGTCACTCCATTGGAAAGCTATTTGAACAGCGAAGCACGTGTCTCCCGCCGGAAACTTTCCGCAGCAGAGGCAAGTGATCCCAATGTTGAACTGCCAACAACGATTGTGATTCGTGCCGATAAGGCGGTCAAATTCAAGGACCTCAATCGGGTCTTCACTGAATGCCAGAAGCGAGGCTTCCGCAAGTTCTCGTTGAAGGCCTTTAATATGGAGGATCCGGAGCCATGAGCAGTCGACGACGGCGACGACGAAAGAAGGGCGGTGAAGAGGTCAAACTGAACATGGCGGCCATGCTCGATATGGCCTTCCAGTTGTTGACCTTCTTTATCATGACATTCCGCCCTTCACCAATTGAAGGACAGATCGCTCTGAACTTGCCGCCTCCAATCGCGGTGACTCAGATGCGGCCAATTCAGCCAAGTGATCAGGCAAAATCCGATGGTCCGTCACTTCCGGGCTTTGGGACACTGGTCATCACGGTGAAAGCGTCGGATAATGGAGAGTTGCAGTCACTGGTCCTTGGTGAACGTCCACTGTTAAGAGGCGCTTTGCGTCCTGGGGACGTGAATGCTCTGGATCGTGAATTGCAGAACATCTTCACGTTGTCCGGCGGAACGTTCGACGCGATCCAACTACATGTTGATCCGAAGTTGAACTATTCAACGTTTTTGGCGCTGATGGATGTCTGCGCCAGGCAGAAGACCGCAGACGGCAAGAAGCTTGAGAAACTCAGCTTTATTGAATTGAAGTCGCAATGACCGGCAGAATCCGTTATTCATCTCGGCGCCTGACTGGGCGTCGAGATGGACGCCGACTGGTTACGATGATCTGTATGCTGCTCCTGTTGGGGATGATGATTTCCCACACCAGCAAACCAGAGACGTGGCAATGGCTTGTTGAAGATGCGGCAATCGCCCAGGAATTCAGAGAGATCGAAGTGTCTCCTGAACCGAAAGCTGCACCTGACGCGAAAAAGCCTGTCACTGAAACTCTCATCCCGAATCCGACGGATCAAGATCCGGAAGAATGGACGGCGGCTCAGGATCAGTTTCGCGATATCCTCGACAAGCAGCCGATTAATGTCGAGGATATGCCCAGTTACTGGCGCCTGTTCCGCTGGAGTCGGGCACAGTCTCAGGATGAGTTGCTGAAGCGCTCGGTAAAGAATCCCTTCTACACGCAGATCTGGGAAACGCCTGCCAAGAATCGCGGTAAGCCATACACTCTTAAACTTTACGTCAAACGTGTTCTTTCGCACGAGCCTGAAGAGAATTCAGCAGGCGTTAAGAAGGTGTATGAGTTGTGGGGAGTGACCGAAGAGTCTCGAGGCAACCTCTTTGTTGTGGTGACTGACCAGTTGCCACCCGGTTTTCCTGAAGGGGACAAGGTTGAAGAGGTTGCGTTATTTACCGGATATTTCCTGAAAATATTGGGGTATCAGGCCTTTGACGCACAGCGCGGAGCCCCTTTGCTGGTTGGGAAAATCAAGGCGAATCCTGCTCGTCAGGGAGGGGCGAAAAAGCCTCCTGTTGCGCAGGATATGATGTGGTTGACCGTGGTTGCCGGTATGTTGATTTGCGGATTTCTGTGGGTGTCACAGTATATTCCGTGGCCTTGGCGTACTGCTCCGGCTCAGCCTGGGCGCGAAAACATCATTCGGATTTCCGAACAGGATGTTGAAAGCTGGTTGGCCCAACCGCCAGCAA
>JBEBTF010000172.1:0-8459 GCA_040393865.1 Planctomicrobium piriforme
TAGTCCGAATGTGATTCAAAGTGGCACGTATTGTGACAACGGAACATTCGTTTCATTTCACGCACGCCAGTTGAAAGACCTCACAGACGGAACGTCAAACGTCATGATCATTGCTGAACAGTCTGGACAAGTGAATGAGAAACAGTTCACCGCCAATTCCCTTGGTGGGTGGCATGGAACTGTGGCGAATACAACGACGAGTTCGTTGACCACGAGTTCCACTTTGGCATTTTTGAAAGCCAGTGGAATTACAGCGAGTGGTGGGTATACAGGTGGGATGACTACGATTCGCCATCCAATTAACGCTTTTTGGACTTCTGGAGCGCCCTCCAGTGCCAACAGTATCTATGAAGTGAACTATGTCATTAATTCATTTCACACCGGCGGAACACATGCCGTCTTTGGTGATGGTTCTGTTCGGTTTCTCGCAGAGAATATGAGCATGGACACTCTCAGAAGAATTAGTGTCATGAATGACGGTCTTGTCGTTGGCGAGTTCTAAATCATAGTCTGCACCGAGATAATGCCCCTATTGCGCTATATGCTGGTAGGGGGCATTCGCTGTTCTTGCCGTTGCTTTTTGTTTTTCTGCATATCCGCGGTCTGTTCTGAATGATCTTGTTGATCAAGAGGTCTGAATGTTCTTTTCTGTTGTTCGTTCGCTGGCCTGTTTCATGGCTGTTAGTGTCTTAGGACTGGGGATATCGGGTTGTGGCAGTCAGCCACGTTCCGGAATTCCTCGCTCCGACGTTGTGCTGACACTTTCAGACGGTGAGAAGCCGCTGACGGTTGGGATTGTTGACCTCAATAATTCAGAGACAGGAGAAGGGGGCGGAGGCGCCATCGATGCAACTGGAGTGGTGAAGATTCAGGGAGTCGCTCACGGCGAATATATCGTGACGATTCTTCCTCCATCTCCTGAAGGTCCAGAGGGAAAACTCCCAGCGAACGCCAAAGACTTCAAAGTGTCGAAGAAGTTTAGCAGCACGAAAACCAGCCCTCTCAAGGTTGTTGTCGACGAAAAGAACAATACCTTCGATCTTAAAGTTGCCGAATAGTTCTGGTTGCCTGGCTGGCGTACGACTGCATCGATAAATGAGAAGCGGGCCTTGTTGAATCTCAACAGGGCCCGCTTTTATTTTTCATGGTGACAGGAGAATGTCCCCCCGTGAATTCATGTTGTTGGGGACGTTTCTTCTGCAGTATTCAACTCCCCTGCCTTCAGTTGAGCCCAGTATGTCTGAAGGTCTTTTTTGATTCGAGGGCCGAGAAGATAGAGCCCAATAATGTTCGGGAAGCTGATTCCCAGCAGCATCATGTCCGAGAAGTCGAGAACGCTTCCAAGGTTTACGACAGATCCGAGGACGACGCAGGCCAGCATTAATGCTTTGTAGATCACTGTCGAACGTTTTCCAAATAGGTACGCCCAGGAACGTTCGCCGTAATACCCCCAGGAGATGATCGTTGAGTAAGCAAAGAGAGTGACTGCAATTGCGAGGAGAATCGGGAACCAGCTCACTTCTTCCTGGAATGCCCGTGATGTCAATGCGGCCCCTTTCAATCCCTGGTCAATGATCCATTTGTCGTTGTCCCAGGCACCTGTAATCAGAATGACCAGTGCGGTCATTGAACAGATGATGACCGTGTCGATAAACGGTTCCAGCATCGCGATACAGCCCTGGCAGATCGGATTCTTTGTCCGTGCGGCACTGTGGGCAATCGGAGAGCTTCCAACTCCTGCTTCATTACTGAATGCGGCACGCTGGATGCCGACGACCATGGCTCCCAGAACTCCCCCGCCAATCGCCTTGCCTGAGAATGCTTCAGTGAAGATCTGTGTGATGACCATGGGGATTTGATCGAGATGCATGCAGATGATGTACATGCACGCGCAGATGTAAATGAAACACATACCGGGAACAAGCTTGTCCGCAGCTGCCCCAATACGTTTAATTCCCCCAAGAACAACAATTCCCACGCAGAATGCCAGGATCACGCCGAACCCGATTTTAAACTGGAGTTCGAATTCAGACATCTTCTTCTGGTGAGCGTTTTGCTGCTGCAGCAACTCATTCAGTTTTGCAAGATCCCCTGCTTCGGCTGCTTCTTTGGCTGCGACCTGAAGTGCTGTTAGTTCTTCATACTGGCTGTGCTGAAAAACATGGAGGGCCGCACTTCCAGACTGGTTTGCCTGGAGCATGTTTCCCCCTCCAAAGCTCCCCATGATGCACATGATTGAGAAGAGGATGGAAAGCAGGACGCCAAGCGGAGCAAGTGCCGTCCCGGCGAGCCCTTCTTTCAGATACCGCATCGGACCGCCGAGGACGGTTCCATTTTCGTCAATGGATCGGTACTTGACTCCCAGTGTGCATTCGACGAATTTCAGGCTCATCCCAAGAAATGCAGAGGCCAGCATCCAGAAGAAAGCTCCTGGTCCGCCGATTGTCATGGCGATTGTGACACCAGCGATATTGCCCAGCCCGACGGTTCCGGAAAGTGCAGAAGAAAGAGCCTGAAAGTGGGAGACTTCCCCATGAGTTGACGTCTTGTCATAGCGTCCGCGGAGGATGTCGATGGCGTGCTTGAATCCCCGAATGTTGAAGAATCCCATATAGAAGGTGAAGTAGATCCCGGCAGCAAACAGCCATGCAACAATCAGGGGAACTCCACCGACCTGCTCTGTTGAAAGAACATCGTTCAGGCTCTGGCCGCCACTCCCTGTTCCAATCTCTCCTGTTTGTGCCCAAACCTCAACAACCGAAAGGGGAACCGTGGTCTCGGTTGGAAGATCTCGTTTTGCGGCCAGTTTGCGAAACTGATTCTGATCTGGTTCATAAACGAGTTTGTCGCCGTATTTGATTGAATGGTCGCTTTTCTCATCCTGCTTGATGGTGACGTATTCAATCGGCCGATCTCCGATTTTCCCTAATCGGTAAAGTTGTTGATGGCCATCGATCACCATGCCAGGGAGGAGTTTGCCTTCCACTGAGAGCAGTTCCAGTTGGCTTGCTTCCAGCGAATTCGCAGGGTAGCTGTTTTTGGGGTTCAGCTTTGTGAATGGGCCATCACTTCCGCGATCCCGCACAAATTCGGCCTTGGGCTCGTACAAAACAAATTGACGTTCTGTTCTCCCGATTCGGTAGAACAGGAAGTGCTCAATTTCGATCACGATTGCTTTGAAGTAATTGTCAACTTTCTCGAACGTCGACAACGGTTGCGGGTCTTCTGTAATTGCTGGGACCGTTATCGTTGAATCAGTTGCTGTGCTGCTTGTGGTTGCGGTCTCAGCAGGAGGAGGGCCTTGTGCAATGGCTTGTGATGCCCCGGTGGTCAATAGAACGGCGGTCACGATGGTGATGATCGCCATCAGAGAAGCGAAAGAGCGACGGTGAAAAATCCGGCCGCACTGAGAGTCTTTGTGACGCACAATCCAAAGCATGACGTTCTTTCACGGGGGAGAAGAGGCAAACAATCAATGTTGTTGAGACTGGAGCGAACAGGCATCCACTCTGGTCTGGAAGTGCCAGCAGGCTGGTCGTTCCTGTTTTGACTGTTAAACCTCAAGATATAATTGATCCAAAACAACAGACGATTCGGTCTATCGTGTGGCCGCCCAGCCGTCTTCGCGACGGAGGGTTGGATCAGTTTTTTTTGATGGAAGGAGTATAAGAACGCCGTTTGATATTGGCGAGAGTTCATGACTGGGAATGCTGCAGAAATTCGCATCGTTTTGGATTTTAAGTAGCCCGGTCTCTGATCTTGGTGTTCAGCACCGTTCATGAAAGACGAAAGATGGAATCCAGAAGACCTCAGCGTCATTTCCGGATATGCTTTGCTCGAATTGTTATGGCAGCGAATTGAATTCTCTGGGAGAGAGTCAGCGTGGTTGGCAAGAAGAAAAAGGGCCGGGCGCGTTCACAGCAACTGATGGGAGGTCATCAGAAATGTTGGCTGTGGGGGCGGCATGCAGTGATGGAAACATTGCGTGCACGTCATTGGTTGCCAATTGAAGTCTATTGGGATCCAAACGTTCTGACGAAAGAGATGGAATCGGAACTGTTCTCGATTCTCCGCGGAACAACAATTCTCTCTGTGGAAGCGACTTCAGAGGAGATGAAGCGATTTTGCGGGTCTGGAGATCATCAAGGATTGATGGCGAAAATGCCTCCTTTTCCTTATCTCCAGATTGATCAGGTGCTCAAGCGTTTGAAAGCGGACAGTGTTGTTCTTGTCTTGTGTGGGATACAGGACCCTTACAACTTTGGATCAATTTTGCGGTCCGCTGAGATGTTGGGCGTCTCGACGGTCATACTCCCCTCTTCCGGTCAGGCTCAGGTCTCGTCACACGTCGTTCGCAGTTCCGTCGGTGCGGTCAATTACCTTGATCTGGTTCAGGTTGATGACCTTGAAGAAGTTTGCCGACTGCTTAAGGAGGCGGGCTTTCATTTGTGTGCGGCATCCGAGTATGGACATGAAACACCGGCTTCCGTTGACCTGACCCGACGCATTGCGATGTTGATTGGGAACGAAGGGGCTGGTGTGCCGTCTCCCCTGCTCTCTCTCGCTGATCATCAGCTTGCGATTCCGCAGACAGGGCACGTTGGCTCGTTGAATGCTGCGGTTGCGGCAGGAATTCTTTGTTATGAAATTCAACGGCAGCGCAATGAAAAGGCAGCCTCAACTCGGGAATGAACCCTGAAGTGAGACTGCCTGAAACTGGTCCATGCGATAACGCTGTTACTCTCTGACGGAGTCAAAGAGAGCGGTTGACAGGTAGCGTTCGCCAGCATCTGGAAGGATTACAACGATTGTCTTGCCTTCGCTGCTTGGTCGTGCAGCGACTTTCAGGGCGGCGGACATTGCTGCTCCGCAACTGATTCCGCAAGAAATCCCTTCTTCACGGGCAATACGTGGAGCCATCTGGAAGGCTTCTTCGTCCGTCACCTGCACCACTTCGTCAACCATGCTGGTATCGAGTGTTTCAGGAACAAACCCGGCGCCGATTCCCTGAATCTTATGTTTCCCGGGAGCGCCTCCAGAAAGCACTGGGCTGCCAGAAGGTTCTACTGCGATTGAATAAAGAGGTTTGTTCTTATCTTTCTTGAAGAACCATGAGATCCCGGTGATGGTCCCGCCGGTTCCAACTCCGGACACAAGAATGTCGACGTTGCCGTCGGTGTCTGCCCAGATTTCTGGACCGGTTGTTCGCTGGTGAACTTCCGGGTTGGCTGGATTCTTAAACTGCTGTGGCATGTAGAAGCTTGGTTGTGCGGCCAGTTCTTCTGCTTTGCGGATTGCCCCTTTCATCCCGTCGGCACCTGGGGTCAACACCAGAGATGCACCGAATGATTTGAGCATCATACGACGCTCAACAGACATGGTGTCCGGCATCGTCAGGATCAATGGGTACCCTTTGGCCGCGCAAACGAACGCCAGTGCGATCCCGGTGTTACCGCTGGTCGGTTCGACGACCGACATGCCCGGTTTCAGTAAACCTCGCTTTTCGGCATCGGCGATCATGTTCGCACCGATTCGGCACTTTACCGAAAATGCTGGATTCCGGCCTTCTACTTTGGCAAGAACGGTTGCTTTCAGACCTTTGGTCAGGTGGTTGATTTTGACCAGCGGGGTGCGACCAATCGATTCCGCATTGTCTTTGAAAATCGGCATTTTAGAAAAACTCCATCCTGGGCTGCTGCAACTGAAATCCGTAGATCAACGACGTGCCAAGTCGATTATGTTCGAAAATGGGTGGAATGAGCAAGCTTTTTTAGTTGTTCTCATTATTCCAGTCGAGGCCCTTCGGTTTGAACTCCCTGACCATTTCGATTCAGCCGATCGTTCTGACTTTGTCGATTCTATTAAAGAGAACAGTTTGCACGGTCATTTGGAGGCACTGCATCCAAAGTGATTGATGAAAATCGAAGTCTGTGCGGCAGATTCCGGCAAACCAAGTGAATATGGCCTGATGATGCAATGACTCGACTGGGAGATTGATTCTCCTTAATGGTCGATCGCTGGCGTTGTTGGTCCACCGCGAAACAGGGGGGCATTCGGCACATCTCGCCGAATGCTGGGTCGCGTGGTCTGAGGGGGGAACTCATGCAGCGCTCTTACATGCGCGGATGGACAATGTCCGTCCCGGTTATCGTCGCGTGCGCCTGGATTGGTGTACCGTCTGCTGTTGTGGCCCAGCAAAGCCCTGCAGCGGAGTCGGTGATTCCGTTTAATGAACTGGCCGGAAAAGATAAAGCTGTTGCTGCTGATGTCGTTGAGGCTGGTGATTCCAGTCGACGATCGCGGCAAGTTGCGCTCGCCGAATTGCCGATGGGCAAACTCGCTCCTGGATCACAAAAAGTTGTTCAGGAAGTTGTTAACAACCTGAGTCTGTTTCGCCGGCTTCCCAAGGTCGCGATCAAGACGGATCGGCGAGCATACGACCATTTCATCCAGCACCCTGATGTCGCTGTCAGTATCTGGAGAGCGATGGAAATTTCTCAGGTGCAGCTGAGTGAAACTGGCCCGATGACTTATCAGACAGACACCAAAGATGGAACTGCCGGGACTGTCGAAGTTCTGCATCGATCCGCCGACAGCTGCCTGATTCTCTGTCACGGACAACTCAACGGGCACGGGTTGCCAAAGCCAATTCAAGCTCGTGCTCTGATGCACCTGCAACCAAGATTGACTGCGGAAAATCAGGTGACGCACACATGTGATCTCTTCGTCAGTTTTCCATCAAATGCGGTGGAGACGATTGCCAAGCTGGTCGCTCCGATGAGCTTTAAGATCGCAGACAAGAATTTCGAAGAGATCAGTCTGTTTGTATCTCTGATGAGCAACGCCATGGTGGTCCAGCCAGGTTGGGTGGAACAAGTCGCGATGCGTTTGGATGGGGTGTCTCAGGAGCGAAAGAATTCCCTGAGAAATGTGACCGCCCAAGTCTATGTGGAAGCCGAACGCCGTCGTCTGAGTGCCTTGGGACGTCCTGTCACACTCGAAGCAATTATGCCACCCGTCGCCGAAAAGACCGCCGTGCAACCCGCGAGTGGGGTGAGACGATAGTTCTCACACGCATTGAGAGTGGCTTGTTTATGATCTAACGAGAGTGAACCGTTCAGTGCGGTTCACTCTTTTTCTATTTGAAGGGGGGAGCGTCTGTCAGCTCATCCTCCGGGACTGCGGCTTGCTTCACGATAGGCGCCGTCGATGTTTCTTTCTTCCTTCTCAGCGGAGGCGTCTTCTCATCTGCGATTCGGGTGGCGTCGTCCTGAACAGGGGGGCCGATGATTCCAGACTGCTCACCAACAAACAGAGTTGTGACCAGCAGCAATCCCCATGTGAAAATCGTGGGCCCAAGGTTAGCGCTTCCCCATTTCAATGCCGTGCCGAACGATTTTTTCAGCTTCGGGATCGGGCCACTCCATCCGATGGAATAGACCTCGTCCAGCATCAGGTGTGACAGGAAGCCAAGAGCGACTCCCCCGCCCATCAGCAATTTGACGAAGGGGTCAGGGTTAGGGTACACGAGATAGATGATCTCGGCGGCAATCATCATTGCCGGCAAGCTGTGGAACATGCCGCGATGCACGCTCACTTTGGTGACGAGTGTTGCCAATCCGTAACGGATGGTGACATACATGCCGATCATCAGCAGAATCATCACCTCGGTCGTCGCTGGTAACTGGCTCCACTTCAGGACGTGACCGACCATTACCAACGGAACGATCGCGGCGGTCAGCGAGAAGATTTCCTGACCCGGTCTCGCTGTTGGGCTATCCAGATCAGGCAGCATTCCCCCGATGCCTGTCAACACTCCAGCAACGGCAGCTTCTGCCGGTGAATACCCCAGCGCCGTCCCGGAAACGACCCCAAAGCCGATTCCAAGCATGCTACTGACAGAAATGTGTTCACGAAACGAGGCCATGCGTCCTCCATGACGCGGTGACGTTCTCGCAACAATGCGAGTTGAGTTGAGAGTTGTAAAAGCTTGTGGAGAAGATGTTTACGTTGGTGTGGATGTAAGGGAAATCGGTCTGGTCCGAAGAGTTGAGAGGCGTTTTGAGTCGCGTGACGGGGCTCGCCTTCTACCAGAAAACAACGGTTTTCGGCAATATCCGTACCCCGCCCTGCCCTACGAAGCGGCATCGGAAATTGCGGGAGTGATCGTGTTGAGTGGAGAATTTTTTGGTGGCATGCTCGTGTCGCGTCAGCAGCATGAGCATGCGTGCGCAGAGTGGATGTACAAGTTCCCTATGAACCGGCTAAATGTGGTGTCTGCTGAACATGACCGCTCCTGATAGCACATCCGATCACCTCCCAGATCATCACTCCCAGGTGCATGCAATCACTCAGCCCCACTCCGCCCTCTATCACCGTTCGGCATGCTCATCCTGCTAAAAGGCGAGATGAGCATGGCACCCAATTCGAGTCTTCTTTGAACATGCCACCCTGCCATG
>JBEBTF010000173.1:0-8289 GCA_040393865.1 Planctomicrobium piriforme
TCTTTTGCTGCTTCCTGTCGAGCAAGAGCTCCCATCGCGAATTCGCGAATGCGAATCACCATACCAAAGAGGCCATTACGGCGCTGTGAACTGAGATGGCGATCTAACTCTAGTCGCTTGAAGATGGCTTCGATGTCTGTCTGAACAATGTCTTCTGGAGTTTTGCGATTGTAAACCGCCATCAGCACCGCAATCAAACCGTTCACGATCATCGCATCACTGTTTGCGACAAACTCAACAGTCGGAGGAGTCGTCGCACTATTCAGATGAGCAACAAGCCATACGTTGCTTTGACAACCATGGACACGGTTCTCTTCCGTTTTGTCGACATCAGGCATCTGCGGTAATTCAAACCCCAGATCGATCAGAAAATCGCAACGATCTTCCCAATCGCCTAGAAAATCGAACTCTTCATACAGTTCCTGAATAGTCATGCCGAGTGCAGTATTCAACCTGCTGCCTTCCAGACAAAATGATTACCAAAGCGGTTCGTTTGATTCAGGCCAGAACAAAGAACTTCATTCTCGCCAAAACAATCAAACCAATCCTCTCTACCAGCAAAAACCAACGGGTGTTTCCCACCAGTCAGCTTGATCTGGTATCGGTCCCGCTAAGTCAGGCCAACACCACCACAGCCCTCGCATTCGGCTGTGGTACAACATGCCGCAAGATATTCAGAACAGGCAGGTTACAAGAACATTGCCATACCTTGATTCAGAACAATTCACAATCAAGGTTCATTCTGTTCGTCACTCAGGACGGACCTGCAACACACCAATCCGTAAGTGAATATTCTACGTCTTAGAGAGTTGGGTTCAACGGGCCGGAGTCCGAGTTCTTGAGGAGTTCCAGAGATCAAGACAGGTTGATAACAACGTATCAGCAGCGCGGTTTACGGCAAATAGGGCTGTACTGATGATGAAAAAACCGACAGATACAGACATTGAGCTTCATCTTCAATCAACCTGATCCATCTGGAGAATCGCCATTGGGGGCCTGATAAAATTGAGACAGGTCTAACCCACCGCGCTGCTCCTGTTCGACCAGAGCAATCCGAGCCTCGATGCGCTGCAATCTCAACTCGACCTGAGGCGGCAACGCCCCAGCAGCACTCTCTGGTTTCGGGCGAGGAACAACCGGATACCCCAGTTGACGCTGCAACGCCGCAAACATGTAGAGCGGATCTTTCCCAAGGTTCGCGCGAGCAATCCTTCCCGCTTGGGAACTGAACAGCAACGGAACAGACAACTGCAGATTGGGATCCCGACGCTGGCGTCGCACATCATCCAGATATTGTTCCGATCGACTGTAAAGCAACTCCGCGAACTCGACAGTCCCGAGATCAAAGCGAATTTTTGCTAACCAGGTTTTCCATTCGGCGGGATAGCACGGGTCCTCCATGATGGCGGACATTCCTGCGTCATACCCCAGTCGATTTCTTGCAAGACACTCAAACTGGTAAACGAACAAGGCAGCATGATTTTCAGGAGAATTCGCCAGGAAGTTTGCGTGACGCTCCAGAATTCGGAGGGCAATTCCAAAGTCCAGCCGAGCCCCTTCATCTTCGGCCCGGGAAACGATGAACGTCTGAAATGGGGTGAAATAGTGTTTCAGCCGCCCCATCCCCTGCCCTAGATGCCCCTTGAGCTGCAATTCTCCAATAAGAAAATCAATCGCCATCGGCAGGCGGGTCGTCGTCAGAATCTCCTCACGAATTCCTGCCAGAACTTCCTGAATCGGGCTGCCATCTGCAAGACGCTCTCGCATCACCCGAAAAAAGTAAGCCTGCTCGACGTACTCTTCCCGATCGAGAGATTTTCCAGACATAAGGCAGATCCATCAATGACAGAACGGTTCCAACAGTCAGATCACAGCACTCTGCGAAACGGTCACATTCCAAATCGAAACGTTACCGTCCACAATGAAGGCGGAATACCGTGATCCGTTCAAGCAAGGCTTTCAAAACAGAGGACGCTTCATCCTCAAAAACAGATTGAAGCCCATTTGCTCAATGTATCTTGAAACCAGTCTCCAGCACAAACAACGAGAGCCGAAACCACAAGTGTCGTTTCGGCTCTCATCGAAAATCCAGATTGAAACATCCCGGTGCGGATATTGGCCAAGCGAGGGTAGCCGTATACCTGCACTTTCAGAACAAACCTGCTGCCTTATCGCTCGATCTTTGCGTGAGAATCAATTCTCAATGAAAATCGATTCTCACGGGCCCGAGAACTGTTTGCCCACAACAGTTGAGCGAAGAGGCACAAAATTATTCAACGACATAAGAATCAGCAGATGATGCGACGAGTGAATTGTCCCCCTGAGCAATTTCCACTTCAGGTTCCGGGACAACTGGTGGTCTGTGAGAGAATGGCACTTCCAGATTCGCCTGAATCCGCTCACAGAAGTTTCGCAACAACAACAGTTCCTCATCGGAGAACCCACGAACCGCCTGTTCACGAACGGCCAGGGCAATCGGAGAAACAGTCTTCCAAAGTTCATCAGCCTTTTGAGTTGGCTTCACCTTGTTCTTACGGCGATCCTGCTCGCACGATCGGCGATCGAGCAAACCATCCCGCTGCATACGGAACACCACGCCAGCCATGGTATGTGGTTCAATTCCCAAACCTTCCGCGAGTTCGGACTGTGACCCGCACCCACCAGAAGCAGACAAACAGGCCAACACTTCCCACTGGCGGAAGGTGATCCCTTCCCGCAGGAGTTTGGCTCCCATTTGCTTCCGAATCCCCTGTGCGGCATTACAGACCCAATGTCCGACGCTGTTTTCCCAATCGTACTCAAGCACTTCGGCATCTCCCAGAGTTTAGGCCAGTACTGAAATGGAACGTCCAAACCTGGTGAATTGCTCAATCAGTCTGAACGCACAACAATTCATGCTGACGCAAAGTAAAACAACCAACACCCCACAATGCTCAGGGATAAGAAGACATAATCCAGACCACAAAATTGACTTTCACGTTCTGGACGATCTACTTAAAAAAGCGGAATTCAAATCCCTTTGCACAGATTTTGAACAAACATCTTTTGATTGAACCCAAAACTGTGCAGCACTCGACAAGGACACGGCTCAAGTGATTCGAACGGCAATTCTTGGTGGAACCGGATACACAGCACTCGAACTGATTCGCATTCTGCTCCGGCACCCGCAAACTCAAATCACGGCCGTCACCAGCCGCTCTGAAACGAGTCCAATCAGTCGGATTCACACCAGTCTGGCCGGCAGACTGGATTTGAATATGACGAATCCATCGCCTGAAGAACTCGCCGCCTGTGCGGACGTTATTTTTTGTTGTTTACCACACAAGGCCAGTATGGATGTAATACCCTCGTTACTGGCTGCAGGTTTGACTGTTATTGATCTTTCTGCAGATTATCGATTAAACGATCCATCCGTTTACGAGAAGTGGTACGGGCACGTCCACACAGACCCAACCCGCTTATCTCCAACAGTTTACGGACTCCCAGAACTTTACGCACATAAAATCCCTGGGCAAAAACTGATTGCAAATCCCGGCTGCTACACAAGTACATCCATCCTGGCTCTGGCTCCGTTATTGTCTGATAAATTGATTTACTCGCATGGGATTATTATCGATGCAAAGAGTGGTGTTTCCGGCGCAGGGAGAACCCCAAAACTGGAAATGATTTACAGTGAGTGCAACGAAAGCCTCTCTGCATACGCCGTCGGCACTCACCGACACACTCCGGAAATTGAACAAGTCCTGTCAGACATCTCTGGCGAAGCCGTTGATGTCATTTTCACTCCTCATTTGACTCCAATGGATCGAGGGATCTTCGCGACGATTTACGCGACGCCAACACGCCCTGTCACACAAGATGAACTTCTGACTTCATTCCGCAATTACTACGCAGGGAAACCATTCGTACAGGTCGTTGACCATCTTCCCAAAACCAAAGATGTTGCCGGAACAAACTTCTGCCACATCACCGCTCGCGTCGTCAAAGACCGAGTAATGGTTCTTGCCGTCCTTGACAATCTGGTCAAAGGAGCAAGTGGCGTTGCTGTTCAAAACTTCAACCTGATGTTTGGCTTCGATGAAACAACTGCTCTACTGTAAATGCCGGTAGGGATCACCTGCTGTTCTGCTGAAAACACAATCCGATTCCATGTTGTTCTGGAGAGTGATTCATGTTCACCGATTTCGACAGTGAAAAAGAAGCTGTCCAGAAACTGCGTAACTCAAAGGATCAAATCCGAGAGCAACTTTCCAAAACGATTGTTGGCCAACACGACATCATCGAACAGATTCTCATTGCCCTCCTTGCCGGAGGGCATTGCCTTATTACCGGGGCTCCAGGACTTGCCAAAACATTATTGGTGAAGTCCATTGCCCAAATTTTTCACCTGCAATTTCAAAGGATTCAGTTCACCCCGGATCTCATGCCCGCTGACATCACCGGGACTGAAATCCTAGAGGAAAATCAGGATGGGAAACGGGCATTCACTTTTGTGCCTGGCCCCATCTTCTCAAACGTGGTTCTTGCTGACGAAATCAATCGCACCCCACCGAAAACACAAGCAGCCTTGCTGGAAGCGATGCAGGAACATCAAGTCACTGCCGCTGGGAAACGCTATCCACTTTCTCCCCCATTCTTTGTTCTGGCGACGCAGAACCCGATTGAAATGGAAGGAACCTATCCGCTTCCAGAAGCTCAGCTCGATCGCTTTATGTTCAACGTGGTTGTGAACTACCTCCCGGAAGAAGATGAAATTGCTGTGGTCGAACGAACAACAGCAAATCAACCTCAATGCATCGATCCGATTTTCACCGGGGACGATGTACTTGAATTCCAACACATCGTTCGGGGAGTCCCAATCGCCCGCGAACTTATTCAATACGCTGTACGACTTGCTTCAAATTCACGCCCCGGCCAATCCGGAGCACCTGCGTTCGTTCAAAACTACGTGAGCTGGGGAGCAGGCACCCGAGCATCACAATGTCTAGTCCTTGCAGGCAAAGCCAGAGCCCTCCTTCAAGGTCGGTCTCACGTCACAATTGAGGACATCCGACATGTCGCCGCACCTGTCCTCCGGCATCGAATCCTTTTGAACTACAAAGCTCAGGCCGCCAACATCACTGTTGAAACGATTATCAAGGATTTAACCGAAGCCATTAAACACAAATGAGTTCCGAGCTGACTGACAAAAATTCCTTCTCAATCGCACAAAAACACAGAACAGATGTACACCATTTCAGTTTAAACTGATAGAGTGTTTTCACTCAACCCTGAGTGAGATTTCGCACGCGAAATCAGGTCAAAGAGTCGGTCCCGTACAGATAAATACGAAACGACTGTTCGTTTCCGACAAAAAAATCGAGTCAATATCGAAAGTTTTTTAGACCTTCGTGTGAAAACACGCGTTTTACAGGGGATGTGAGAACACGTTTGACCATGGAATCAGGTGCAAAATGCTCGTACTGACACGGAAGCCACAACAAACCATTCGCATCGGTGATGAAGTTGAGATCGTCGTTCTGGAAATTCAGCAGAACCGCGTTCGTCTTGGATTTCGCTGCCCCAAATCCTTCCAGATTGTCCGCTCAGAGTTGATTCACGTGGACGATTTGAGTGATTCGAACCTGCGCAGTGATCGCTCCGACATTGAGCCGAACTGCCATCAGCCCTCCCCAACGATTGTCAGTTAATGTAGTCGCCAACCGTAACTCGCGACCGGTGCAGACAAAGCAGTTGTTGCAATGCTTTGAGAATGGAACTTCGTTCTTGCCTCCCTGAGAAATTGTCGAGTGACCACCAGAGCGTCGTAAAGCACTCTTACTCAATAATTCCATTGAGTTGGCAGTTTGGCATCAAGCAAGATGCCGATTAACACAGGATGCGAAGTGAGCAGAGTCTTCAGCAAGATTTTCTAAACCTGACGTAATGGTTACGGCGATACTTTAGATTAACCTGATGCGGTCTCTCACATCCTCGCTCAGCAAAGCGTTTCCCCCAATGGAACGCGACTGAAGTGCAAACCAGCACGGCACCTCTTAACCCATTGTCTGAATCTCGATTCTGCTTCCTTCCTGGAAACGGAATCGAAATGAAACAAACGGCGACTTGGCACTCAGCCGCGGTTGACTCTTCTAATCAGGCGATTTCTAAAGACTTCAAAGCTCAGGCAAGCCTCCAGAACGTCTCCGACAAGGCAGAGTTTCCGGATTGTAACTGACGTATGGGATGCAAGTGCAATTGCGCCCCACGCTTGAAGATCTGTGCCTTTTCGAGCCATCGATTCTCTTCCGCATCAACGCTCCTCTGCTGAGGAGACGATCCCTCGTTTTAAGGTCACAAGCAATCAACCGACGCTTCTTCGTTGGCGAATTCTTTGCGGTCAGGGATGAAGATTCCACTGCAAACCTGAGCGTTACGGAGCCAACCCAAGCCGTCCCCGGTCTCTGTTCACATTGCAGAACAGCAGACACCACGACTTCAATCGACCAGCTGTCTCAGGATGTTGACAGTCTGCCGGTTGAACATGCTTGAGAGCTGACATCAACCAAGGAAGGGAGAGCATGGCCGGGATTCACTCCGTACCTCGACTGAGGCAGTTTTGCGTTCTGACCGCCACGTTACTCGGCTTATTGAGTACTGTCAGTTCAGCCTCTGCCCAATCCTCTTTTGTGCCACCTCCCGAAGAGCTTTCGGAGGATCAAATCTACGAGAGACTGTTGCGACGTCTGGACCGACTCGAAGCAGATAACGCCACGCTTCGTGAACGGCTCGATGCAATGACCGTCGAATCGGATGGCAAACGAGCGATTCCAGACGTGAGTCAAGTCTTCGTCGAATCCGAATCGGCCCCTGTCCTGACAGAAGAACAGGTCAAAAGCGTCGTCTCCGGGGTTCTTCAGGAGAGAGCTGAATGGGAAGCCGAAGAGGACCGTCAACGTGAACAGCGTATCGCCTCGCTGGAGGGGGCGTATGGTTCACTCGCAGATCACTTCAAAGGAAAGAAGTACCCGACAGCGCAGCTGACCGGGGTCTTTCAGGCTGATGCCGTCTGGTTCTCACAGGATGATGCCAGCGTCGCCGACTATGGTGAAATCCCAAGCGGCGTCGATATCCGGCGATTCCGTCTTGCAGGAAAAGGCAAGATTACCGAGCACACCAACTACATGATGCAGGTGGATTTCGGGTTCAGCGGACGCCCTACCATTCAAGACCTGTTTTTCGAACACACCGACGTCCCGATCCTGGGGAACGTCCGAATTGGTCAATGGAAGCAACCATTCAGTCTCGAAGTTGTCAGTAGCTTCCGTTACACGACCTTCATGGAGCGATCTGTTCTTTTCATTCCGTTCACTCCGTTCCGCCATGTTGGTGTCGGATTCTATGACGTGAGCGAAGAACAGGACATGACCTGGGCCGCATCATTCTTCGCTGCCGGGCAGGATCAATTCGGAGGCTCAACAAGCCTCAGCGGAGGTTACGCCAGTGCGGAACGTGTGACATGGCTTCCACACTGGGACTGCAATGGACGTGAGTATCTGCACCTGGGGATGGGCCACTACTTCAGCGCCCCCAACAATCATACGGTGAACTTCCGAACCCAGCCAGAATCGTTTGTTGGCGTTAACGGATCTCAGCCAGGCACCAGCGGATCAGGTGTTTCCGGAGCACTCAACGGCACACCGCCATTCGTCTCGACCGGTAATCTGCATGTTGATTGCTTCAACGTGATTGGTGCCGAATTTCTCTGGGTGAACAACCAGTTCTCACTGCAGTCCGAAACGATGGTCAATTTCGTCAATACTCGTGATCAGGTTGGGAATGCCTCCTTCGAGCAATCAAATGACGGCGTCGCTATCCTGCCGGGAACGTACATTCAAGCTGGCTACTTCCTGACAGACGACTATCGCCCTTACGATCGGAAGTCTGGGGCAATTGACCGCGTGATCCCAAAGCGAAGCTTCTCGTTCTGCAAAGACTGCACTCCCGGCGGTTGGGGAGCCTGGGAAGTCGCAGCACGTTTCTCCTATCTCGATCTGAACGACAGCCAAGGAACCAACGTTCGCGGGGGGACGATCGCAGACTACACCGTAGGCCTGAACTGGTACACAACCCCCTACACCAAAGTCGTCTTCAACTACATTCACTCCGTTTCCCAACCAGGCACAGTGACAGGACCAATTCTGGCAACAGAAAAAGCATCCACCGATATCCTGATGACACGCTTCCAAGTCGACTTCTAGGCCGCCCTGTCGGGCTTTGTTCTGATACCTGTCGAACATAGCCCGCGGC
>JBEBTF010000174.1:0-8271 GCA_040393865.1 Planctomicrobium piriforme
AATAATCGATGCCTTTCTGCATAAACTGGCGCAGAAGTTTGCCGTGGATGCCAAGAAAGCGGCGATTGATTCCTCAGGCATGGAGACGAGTTCAGCGGGTTCCCATTTCCAGATAGACGTCTGCGAGCGAGGCAACATTCAGTCGGGTTTCGTCGTGCATCGCGGCTGGATCCTGCTGGGCCATCAACTGCGTGAAGCGCTGATAGGCTTCCGCACGATTCTTCTTCCCGCGACCGAGCGGGATCTGCCGTTTGCCCACCTGGATATACCAGGTGTCATTGAACTTCCGGTACCAAGGCAAAAGTCTGAGACATCGAAATCTCCCAATCCTGTGAAAGAAATCACCAGGAAGTGGACTGAGAGGTCCGCTTGAAGCCTCGAACGGTGACCGCCGCTCGGGGCTTTTTTCTTGCAGTGTTCCGCACCCATCAATTCGATGCAATAACGTAAGTTCCAATTGGAACTCTGCAAAGTGCTCTGCAAACCGAAATTTACACTGAAAACAACCTGAAGAACAAGAGCACTTAACTTCTTGGCATTCAGGCAGTTACGTAAGTCGGGACGACGTGATTCGAACACGCGACCTCTTGACCCCCAGAACGTCCGCCGAAGCCAGATGGTTGGCTCATAAGCCATTGGGCTCAAGTCATTTATGCCAGTCTACCGGCATTCGCATTTCATCGCAACAAGAGGCAAATTTCCAGCAAATTGGGCAGTATCGGGGTGCAGATGTGGTAGTCGGTGGTAGTGCCTGAACGTGAGTTGGAGGATTTACGTTCGTCGCACTTCGTTGATGGACTTCGGCAAGCTCGACGAAACTGAGCCGTGGAACTGGGCCAGCAGAGTGCAAGCCAGCTCTTGTATCATACGGTCAGCCAAAGAATGGCCGGACCGCCCCTTGCTTATGTGCCGAGGCCAAGTCCAGTGAACCGTAAACGGCCGATGGGTTCCATCTTCCTGGAAGTCATGATGCCGCTAAAATCGGAGCTTTCCTGAATCCGTTTGTCTCCGATTGCCGCAGTGACAATAATGTCCCGTTCCCCACATCAATTTGACGTGTCGACCACGCTTGCACCACTCGCAAGGAAATTTTTGAGCAGGGGCAAGACGAGGCTCAGACATGGCATGGTGCTCGTGACCGTCCCCCCGACAGAACCCGAAGAACAATTACGAGAGCTGGCGAATCGCCTATTCACCAGTACAGATTTCATTGAACAATTCGGAATGCCCCATCGCGGGGGCCCCTACTTGATCCGAGCCGCTTTTTTGAGATTCCATCCGAGACTCAATCACTCGAATATTCTCCCTGCATTTCAACCGATTGACCTCGCAGATCCTGATAAGAGACGGCTCTCCAGTTGGATGTTCCTACTCTATTACTGCGCTTGGCAGAATTCAGAGGCGGCTGTTCGTCCCAAGGTCAAATTCAGCGTTCCACACTATGATCTTCGTGATGTTCATCTAAATGAAAACATCGATGACGATCTCACGACCAACTCTGTGTCGGACCGGTTGAAAAGCGGCGAAGGAACGTTAAAAGACTGGGTCACCGACCACTTCGGCGCCTTTGACGTGCACGCCGTGATGGCAAATTGTGTTCACGATCAAATGCTGTTGCCAGACTGGCGGAAAGAGAAGAAATTTCGAAAGCCTATTTGCCCCTTTCCTGACTTCTTTTCCTGTTGCTTCGATGACTGCCTGTTCAACACATCATCCGAAGTCATTAAAACAATTTGCCATCAATATGGAGTGGAAAACTCGGGTACCGAGGCAAGTCCTCTTCCAGTGATTGACTTTGAAGCGGAAACCATCAAATGGCAGGGTAAAACGTACGGTTCGATTCCCAAGGTGGCCTTGGAAATGCTGGATGCAATCGTCAGTGCGAAGGGACATAAAGTAACCTCTACCGAGATGAAGAAGGCCCCCTCACGATACCCGAACTTGAGTCATGAGGACCGTCTCGATCGGATTAAGAGGAAACTGCCAAGTGAGATTCTTAAGCACATAGACTCCACAACCAATGGTCATTCCTGGAAACACGCCTGAGACCTTCTGCCAATAATCGTCCATAGTTCTGCCACACCCCACTCCAGATGATTCTGCTCAATGACGAATCACCTGGAGTTTTTCTATGAGCATCGAACTGAATTCTGAGACGATCATCTCTTTTAAACGCCGCGGCGAAGACGCTGCCGAAACTTCGCGGGGGGCGAAAACCACACATTGCCACCATGTACCGGTGGGCAAAGTCGGGTGTGCGTGGAGTGAAGCTGGAAACAATCCGCATTGGGGGAACCGTCTGCACGAGCACAGAAGCGATTCAGCGCTTTTGCAATCAACTCAGCGCCCCGGAGACACCCTCGACTCCATCAAGTACTCAATCGCGGGTCGCGATAGCGAAACTGAAGGCCAATGGGTTTTGAATCTTTCTTGACGTTTTACACCTTCGGCTTGGGGACGTATCGCGTCTAGCGTTTTGACACAACCTGACTAAGAACCGCTTAGCTACTCGTTGGCTGATTTCCCAGATCTGCAGTTCGGCGTCTGAGTAAGTCCCCGAAACTGCAGCGCTTGAAAACCACTCGGAATGAAGGAGATGGAAATCGACTCGGAGATCTGGTGAAACAAATTGGTCATTCTAGACTAATCCTAATTTGTAACGAAATGGGTCGGAAATCGGGACAAACCGGCATCGAAAATGAAGTCATTATGTCACAATGAGACAGGCCTATAATGGAATTGGCTGGGGCAAGCAGACCTGGATGGGAACACGTCTTGCAGACACAATAGGTCAGTTTCCATTCTCTCTTTTTATACAAGAGCGTGAACGATTGGTGCGATTGCTGAACTATCAGACAAAACTGGGATGCCGTCGTTCAGTGGAAGATCTTGTCCGTAATTTTAAGTTAGATGAAAATCGAGAATTACGTGAATGGGAATCAACGACTCCGCTCAGTGAATTGGAGTTTGAAATCTTCTCCGATGCAGAAATTGGATTTTCCCGCTGCCATGAGGCAGCTTGGATCGTCGCAATCATTGCTCAACTCGAGAAATTCCGGCTTGAGAATGGACATTACCCCGAACGGTTGGAAGAGGTGCTGCAGCCTGACTGGTCCGTCATCAATTTGTATGAATTTCAGTACGCACCGAATGGACTTCCCTTTCCATTTGTTGTCTCGCCAACATGGGTGATCCCCGCTGGTGAACCTGTCCTGTTCCGAGCGACTGAAGTTACGGCAAGTGGAGCGAGATTGGCCGAAAGTTTGAAATCCGTATTTCCGGCCCCAAACGATCAGGTTCAAAATGCAATTGAACTTCTCAAGTCCAATGAGATCCTCTTTGCAAACAACTGGTTCAAACACAAGGTAGCCCCGGAGAAAACTTGGTCTGATCTCGTACAGACTTTGAATAACATGCCGAAGAAGACAGGACGCATTCAAACCCCTCAACTGAGATTTCGGATGTCAGCGGAGTAAAAAAGCGGGATCGCAGTCGAAGCAACTTGAACACGATGTTTCGAAACATTTCGCTCAGTTGTCAAATGACCGTTGAATGAGATCTCTAAACTGCTGTTAGTCACTTCAAATGCTCTATGGCAAAGACATCCCATGGAAAGATTCAAGAGAAATCTTCACCCCGAAGTTCACAACAGTCAGTATGCCGGATGGCCAAAAGCTAGCCCCCCATTTCTGTCATTGCGAAAATAACGCAATGAATAATCGAACGACCGATTTCAATGGAAAGTTGCCGCAGACCAGCGGGATGAAAAGCCGCCCACCAATTATCTTCAATGGACCGGTGTTCTGATTTGGCACAACCGTCAATTTCTTGACAAGCTCTGGAAATTGCTGGCAACAGAGTGTCCCACAGTTGTCACTTGCTTCGGGTATGAATGGTGGAGAAGGGGGAATTGTTCTCCTGATTTGTCACCTTTGTACCTGGAGAGTCTTCATGCGGGCTGTCTGCTTGGGATTGTTTTTGGCGTTTATCGCGTTTTCTTCCGGCTGCATTCCTGTGGGCGGATCTGGCCAGGGAAAGAAGGCTGAATCCCAGAAGGTCGCTATTGAGGAACCTCCAAAGGTGAACGTGGAGGCCCCAGTGAATGAGCCTCCAGCAATGGTTGAGAAGGGAAAGCCAGAAGTGGAAGTTCCACCAAAAGCGGAGGTGGAGAAACCTTCTAAAGAGAAAGCCGAGCAGATAGCTCGAGCTCATTTTGATCAGGAAATGGGTAAGTGGATGGCAGGAGAAGTGAGCAAGGCCACATCAATTCGATTTGTTCAGAGTCGGCCTCTCAAGTACGAAATCCTGAGTGTGATCTTCGACCCGAGTGTTGGTCTTCCTGCCGACATGCCTCCTGGTGATCGAATTGCGTTCCGCTTCAACGTCTCAGTGACATTTGAATCCGAAGCGGGCACACCGATCCCCAAAGTGATCCCTTACCAGGTCTCATTGTGGAGTGATGGAAAAGGGTGGAGTCTATCCCCTATATATGAGTAGAAGTCCGTTACATTCTCATGTCGCATCAACTTCACTCGCGGTTGAGTACCAGGCATCCGGAGAGGAGATCGTGGAGTCCCTGTTTGTTCTCGGTGAAGGCTACCATGAGGTAGCCAATGAACAGGAATGAGGACAGAAACTTTGCCAGATAGCGACCGGTGGCCCGTCCGAAGCTGATGCGGTCCCGGTCGAGATCGGTCACTCGCATGCCCAGTGCTGCTTTGCCCAGCGTGCCCTGCCAGCAAGAACACTCCAACAGGGCATGATAAAGCCAGTTCACGAGGAGCAGGCATCCGAAGTAGAGGAGGTTGACGCTGATGGCCAGAACCATCAGTGCATCTTCCCCCAGTTCGTGAGCCACGACACTGGCCGGAATTGCGATGCTGAAGTAAATCGGCACGCTGATCAGTGAAAGAACCAGGAGATCAATTCCGCTGGCAATCACCCGTTTCCAGAATCCCGCTGGTTCTCCCCGAGTTTTCTTTCTCTTTGGCTTGGGAACAGGTTTCGGTCGGGGGCGAATCGGGGTGACATATTCGAAGTGTTCCGGGACCACTTCGATGTCCCCATCACTCCATTCTTCGACCTCAATGACTTGCTCTGAGTTCTCCGGAACCAGCAGTGTCGAACCACATCCCTGACACGTTCCTTTTCTTCCCGCTGCTGATGAAGGAACCCGTATCGGGTGAAAGCAATGGTGGCATTCAAAAGAAATGTCGCTGATGCCATGAGATTGCTGTGCGACTGATTTCACTGCGGGTGATTCAAACGGTGTCACTGAAGCTGTGGCTGCAGGGAACAATCCTTTCACCTGGGCAGCACGTCGCCATTGACCAGTTGCTCCCTTTCTGATCGGGGTATGGGAATCAATGACCTGTTGTTGAGCAGCCTGCTTCAACTCTGCAGAGGTCATAGGTCCAACGGTCTGATTCTCCTGACGGTAATACCACTGTGCTGCCATCTCGACGCTGTCCTCGTGATCTTGAAACCAGAGCTCACGGGACAGAGACGGCCCCATTGCCGTCGTTCAAGTTGGGAATTCAGACATCCGGCCCGCAAGGAATGCTTTTGCCGAAATTGTGAACATTGGGTGTGACAAAAGTGGGTCACTTTGAAAGTCCTAAATTTCTCGGGGATGTGGAAATCTCAGTTTTTTCGCGCAGAAATCAGACTGACCCAAGTGTGACACCGCAGGAAATTACTTTGGGATCAAACAAGAAAATGGTTTCCGAATTCAGATCCGGGTGAAATGCGAGGACCAAGACGAACCGATGCCGATCGCCGCGTTCGTCAATGCGAACGCCTCGGAAGACTGCTGCGATTACTGCACCTGATAATGGGACGCGGTCGCTGGGATGCAGACACCCTGGCTGAAGAACTCTGCTGTTCCCGCCGAACAATCTTCCGGCTCTTTCAGACCCTCTCCTACGCTGGCGTCCCCTGGTATTTTGATGAAGCGAAGAAATTCTATCGTGTAAGACCAGGATTTAACTTCCCCGCCCTGGAGTCTGCAAGTCCTTCTTCATCAAGAGAAACAACGATTGACCAAATAGGATTCCTTAGCGCCGCACGTAATCTGATTAAGGAAGGGGAGCAACTAATTGAGACCATAAAGAAGTGTTGTGACCTGCTGGAAAATCAATCCCAGCTCGACTCGAAAATTTGAGAAAGCTATTCACTGTCATCTGCGGAGACAGAAAACTTGGAGGATACATAAATCCAGTAGCAGAATATCCTCCAAGTTCATCAAATACCGTCGCCGATATCACGAAATTCTGGATGTAACTCGCAATGCTCAGTTACCCCACCTTTTGCATGATTTCCTGAGCTTTGGCAAAGTCTCGCTCTGCATAGACTTGGGTAATGTCTGCTTGGCTGTGGCCAAGTACAGTTTGCGCAGCCTCCAGCCCAAATTGAGCTCGAAGAAATGTTGCACAACTGTGTCTGAGTTGGTTTGGAGCCCAAGGTTCGATCTTTATTCTCTCACACGCCCGAGAAATCGCACGACGATAGCTATCAACAGTGTATCGTTGTGATACCGTCCTTGAGCGAGACCTGCGATGCTTCTTTTTTCTTCTGGATGGTTTGAGTGGATCTTCGCTTTTGGACATTCTCACGGGAGCAAAACAGTATGAATCATCTGGACGATCCAATCGTGGCTCCAGAATCTCTTGAGCCTGTGGACCAATAAAGATGCGCCGCTCTCGATCGCGGTGCTCAGTCTTATGGGTTTCCGGGGAGTAACACCAAACGGGACCAGATCGATCGAGATCGCAAGGGCGAAGAATGCAGATTTCACCTGGACGACATCCTGTCAACAAGTGAAAACGAATCATATCTCGAACAGTTGGGGGTACGTGAGGAAGCGTCTGCAAGATGATCTCTTCAGGCACTGGTTTGACTGGTTCAGATTCCCGTGCGTGGGTTCTCCCTTGGCGCAGTCCAACGACGGTTTGCAATGCCTGATGAATTTCGACGGGAACCAGTTCGTTCTCAACACCCCATTTGAACATCCGCTTGATCCGTCCAATATTCTGATTGACCACAGACCTACAGAGATCTTTGCGGATCATTTGTTCGCGAACCGCCTTGAGGCACAACGGTCCAAACTCCGATACGAGGATTTCCGCATAGAGTTCCAGCATTGGACGCAGAGCCGCACGAATCGCGCACTGCTCATCTGTCGGTTGACCGTTCTTCACGTAGTAGGTTTTGACGAACTCCCAGTAGGCCAGCATGAGTTGGCTGACCGTCAGATTGGAGGGTCTCACGACTGGTGTCTGGCTGCCCGTAGAATCGGTCAAGCTAACTAACCACTCAGAAATAAGGCGGTGGTATTTCTCGCGACTCGCCTTCGAGTCATGCTTTCCGAGATAGTGATCTCGGTTGTCGATACGGACTACCGTTTGACCACTCGGTTTGTGAAGTCTGTACGCAGGAATACGGCGTTTGCGGGACATGTGAAGCTCCAAACAGCCTCTAAAAAGTGGTAGAACTACCACCTTTTCTCAGGCTTCTGAGCCGCACTGCCCGACACAGGCAGGTACGCTAAATACAGCGTTCAGCGAAAGTTATATAAAGTCGGGACGACGTGATTCGAACACGCGACCTCTTGACCCCCAGTCGCCACGGAAGGGATGGTCGCGGTCTGGTGGGTAGGCGGTGATGGCTAAAACACTGGTAAAACGCCCGGGATATCTCGGGCGTTTTGCGTTATGTGGCTGAACCATAGTGACACATTTCGTGACACTGATTTCGGGTAAATTTACCCACCTTTTACACAGCCGGTTCAACTTAAAAACTTTTCGCCAAGCAAATCGCCCGTTGCCAGAACATTCGTCGGAAAAGTTTCTGGAAAAACACTCCCCAACCAAGGGTAGGTTGAGGAGTAAACGAAATGGCAACAAGCAATCTAGCAACCTACCGCAGCCAAGAGTTTATCAAAGCTGCTGGGCTGACCGCCGCAACATTCAAATCCGCCCGTCGACAAGGGTTGAAAGTCCTTAAGTTCGGCAAAGGGACATGGGTTCGCGGTGCCGACTGGGAAACGTTTCTTCTCTCTCAGAACAGTCAGTCTAAAGCGGACTGATTGAACAACATCAACAAACATTCTGCGTGGAAGGTACGCGCAGTGATCAGCGAAAGGAACGGAATCAATGTTGGTCTCGCTCAAAGGTGTTCACCTGCACGATCCATATACGTTCTTCGCCCTAATCCTAGTCAAGGATGCGGTTGAGAAGGTGCGGCAATTCATCACCGGTTCAGGCAGTCGCC
>JBEBTF010000175.1:0-8263 GCA_040393865.1 Planctomicrobium piriforme
TTTCTCAAAAAGAATCGTGAAATCATCAACCTGTCGCAGGCGGATCGGCTCCCGTCAGTGGACGATCCTGACAACGTTCTGGATCGGGAACTTCCCGGCGGATTGAACAAGGAGAAGCGTCCGAAATATCCAGATGCCAAAGCTCCTTCCACGTTGTTGATGGCGGATCTTGTGGAGATTGTGAGTGATAAGCAGAACGGGAATCTCGCAAAATCTCCGACGTCGATCACAGCTTATCACATGAGCAACTCCGGGCAGGGGCCGTCACTGGCAATCATGCATATTCCCGGAGAATTCGTTGAGTTTCTCTTTTCCCTGCAAAGTCCAGATTACAGAGCGAAATGGAATCGTCTGGTTGCTCGGTCCTGGCGAGCCGGGAAAGGGGGCGGGGACATCGAAGATGCGAGTGGCGATGCCGAAGTTCAGGCAGAGACCCCAGTAAAGAAAGGGAAGAAGAAGCCGAAAGCACCTGCACCAGTCGGCGCCGGGAAATCACGTAACGAACTCTATAACGACCTGATGGCGATCTTCGAAGACGGGTTTTGCAATTGGATGGCAGCCACCCGATTTATTCGTCGGCATCTTCTTTCTTCTGATCCAACCAGTTTCTATCTCGAGTCATCCCGAGCGCATCGTGGGCCCCGCCTGAGCGCCGAGCAACTCGAACTGATTGATTGGCAACTCACGGCACTTTTTCTGGAAAAGGTCCTTGGTATGGACAAAAAACGCATTGAGCTGATTAAGGAGTTCGCGACACGGCTCGCGGATTTAATTTCTGAACATAATGACCGACGGCTGTTCCGGGAGTTGGTGTTTACCGATGTCGAATGGCAATACCGGGCCATTCTTGCGAAGGTGCAAAGACAATACGCCAAAGATCGAGGGAAACTCGCTTTAGGCTTTGATGAATATGTCGATGTCTTTCTGAATACGGAACCGGGAGCGCGGCAGATCTGGAGCCTCGTCCGGGATCTGATCTCGATTCGATTAGTTGAGCGTTTGTTCGAACTCAAATTCTTTGACAACGACGAAAATCGTGAAGCTCTCGTGACTGCTTCGGAATCAGGCGTGGAATAATCCCGTTTTCTGACTCTCTCAAAACAAGGATAATAAAAAATGGCATATCTTACGGGCATGTTTTTATTGGACGCACCTGCATCAGCGCTGAATAACGCGGGGTCCGAACCGGGAGCAAAGACGGATAACACGATTGCTGTTAAGAAGATCTATTCTGAAGGCGGTGTTTACCCTTACGTTTCTGCTCAGTCGTTCCGGTTCTGGTTGAGAACAACATTGGAGCATGGCGATACAGGCTGGAAGGCAGCCCCTGTTTTTCGCGAAAAGAAAATTGCGTTCTCAGAGTCTGATCCAATCACGAACTGGGATGACGATCTGTTTGGCTACATGCGAGCCCAATCCAAGAAGGGAGATGCCGATGAAAAGAAGAAGAACGCTGAGCAGACAGTGGAAGCTCTCCCATTGGAGAAAGACCGGGAAGTCACCCGCGTTTCTCCATTTCGGGTAAGCACGTTTGTGTCTGTTTCTCCGACTTCGATTGTTTCCGATTTCGGAACGATGGCCCGACAAGACGGAAATCCGGTGCCACATGAGCATGAGTTCTATCGTGCACATTTACGCGGGCTCGTGTCGCTTGACCTGACCAGCAGCGGGACGTTCTATGACGCCGAACGGGTTGGTTATAAAAACCTCGATAGCTATCGACGCGAAAAAGCGGCAGAAGCCTCCTGCGAAGAAGTCACCGTTCGCAAGCAGAAGGCGCTTCGTCTGCCACTTGAGAAGCGACTTGAACGGGTCAGCGCTCTGGTGAAAGGGCTTGCTCAGTTGAATGGAGGAGCCAAGCAAACGCTGCATTATACCGACCTGATGCCAGCGGTTGCGTTCTTTGCCGTGACGAAAAGCGGCAATCACCCGTTCTACCGTGTTTTTAATGGAACACGATCAGGACGAACAGAACTTCATGAAGGTGCGATTCGGGAGGTGTTTGAATCGTTCCATGATGATCTGGTTTCTCCGGTCTACATCGGTTGGGCTCAAGGGTTTCTCGATGAAGAGCGCGCCAAGTTCGAGGCTCTGAAATCCGAGCTGAAGACACCGTACGGAATCGAAGAGATTGCCCATCCTCGCACTGTCCTTCTGAAACTCTCTGAGGAGTTGGCCAAGCATGACCATGCCGACTGGTACGCCTAAGCGTGTCGCGAAGGTGACGATCGAGGCGCCAGTCGTGTCGTTTCGTTACCCTCATTTTTTGATCGGACGGCAGCCGTCATTTGATGTTCCGCCTCCTTCCACGATTTTCGGTCACATCGCCAGCGCTTTGGGAGAATGGCCGTCGTCGCCGATCGGGTTCGCCTATGCGTTTTATTCGCGAGGGCGTGCTCAGGATCTGGAGCATCAGCACATCATCAGCCGCACTTCTGGCAAGTTGCCAGGAGATGTCATTGATCCGTTGTGGCGGTTGCCTGAACCGAAGTCTGGTAAAAAACTGACCAAAAAGGAACAGGCTCCACGTCTTCTGGAGAAAACAACTGAAGCGGTCGTTCAACCGCATCAGCGGGATTTTCTATTCGATGTGCGGCTGGAACTGTATCTCGATCCACCGGAGTTGGCCGACGCGTTTCGTTCTCCTGTTTTCACTGTTGTCTTGGGAAGATCGCAAGATCTGGCCTCTGTTCAACGGGTGGAAATTGTGGAACTGCAACCGGCGAACAAGGGATATCTGGAACGCACGATTCTTCCAGCGGAGTTGCGGCGTCGGCTTCCTTGGGGAGTCACAACGTTAATGCCACGGTACATCGGTCCTGCTCCGGAACGCCGTGCTGCGTTTGCTCCTTATATCGTTCTTCGTGATCCGATTTACGTTGGTGACGATGATGGGGCTTCGCGAAAGTTGTTACGGATTGAAGGTGAGCAGGATTCGTGGTGGATGGATCCGACAACACCGGAAGACCGAGGCGGGCATCGATTGCTCTGGTTTCATCAGATCAATCCCCAGGAGTTCGAACATGCAGCGGAGCGATGACCTTTGGGCCAAAGGTGTGCGAGGGAATAATCCTGTAGGAGAATCCCTTGTTGCTCACACTCTGCAAATTGTGAGGAAGGTTGCGGAGTTGCGGAATCGCGCTCCGTTCCTTCCGGAACTTTGTGATGCCCCACGACTTTGGCATCGGTTGATCTTAAGTGCTGCGGCTCATGATCTGGGCAAGGCGGACCCACGTTTTCAGGTTTTTGTTCGCACGGAACGTAAACCGGGCGAGCCATCTTCTTATGGACAACGACACGAAGTTCTTTCTCTGGCATGGTTGAACTGGCTTCTCGGAGATGATCCATATGGTGATTCGCTCCCAATCGCTGCCGCAATTGCTTCTCATCATCGTGATCACGGACTTATTAAAGAGTTGTATAGCTTAGGTCCGGATTATGATCCTGCACCAAATATTCCCCAGTTGGTGGCTCCGGTTCCTGTCGAACTCTTTAGCCAGGTTGCAGATCTGTTTTTGAATGAAATTCTTCCATCCGTTCAGGAAAGCGGGCTGCTCGATCCTGAATGGTCACCCCCTCAGAAGTGGCTTCACTCTCCAGAGGATCGGGATCGCGCAATCAAAAGTATTCGCCATCATCTCGATCTCTGGGCCTGCTGGATGGATGATCTGAGTAACGCAGGAGAAGTAACCACTGAACATCTGCATGGATTTCTGCTGCGAGGCCTGATCATTCTTGCTGACCATGCCGGATCAGCTCACGAAGTATTTCGTGCCTTACCTGTACTTTCACAGGTTGAAGAGATGTCGGCCAGACTGGTCCCCAGGTCAGGTGAGTCCTTTTACCCTCATCAGGACCAGGCAGCAGAGCATATCGGGCATGCAATTCTGGTTGCTCCGACTGGAAGTGGAAAAACAGAAGCGGCGCTCCGTTGGGCCGCGCGGCAGTATGAGACTGGAACCGGATATCCTCCGCTATTTTATGTACTGCCATTTAAGGCAAGCATGAATGCCATGCAACGACGGTTAATTGATCGCCTGACTCCGGAGTTGGCTGGAAATCTGGGATGGAATCAATTTGTCGCTCTCCAGCATTCGAGCGCAGTGCAGGTTCTTTATCACCAGTTAATGAGTGAGGCACCAGACCGCTCTGTGAAGCAGGCAGAATGGTACGTGAAGCGTCAGCAAAATCTCGCGAAACTTCATGCCACTCCCATTCGCGTGTTGAGCCCGTTTCAGTTGCTCCGCGCTCCCTATCAGTTGCGTGGGCATGAAGCACTCTGGACTGATGCGGCAGGAGGAGTCTTTATCTTCGATGAAATCCACGCTTACGAACCGCAGAAGCTGGCGCGGATTCTGGAGATGATGAGATTTCTTGCGGATCAAATGAAGGTACGTGTTTTCGTAATGACGGCAACGATGCCATCGGTGATCCGCGAACGAATCGCCGCGATTCTGGGAGATCCTCCCGTTATTCGTGCGACCGATGAGACCTTTGATCGGTTCCGTCGGCATCGTCTTTCACTTCGAGAGACCGGATTGCTGGACGAATCAACTGTGGATGAAATTGTTGCTCGAGCATTGCAAGGGGAAGCTGTTCTGTGTGTCACCACGATGGTCTCTCGTGCTCAGCAACTTCAAAAGATGTTGCAGCAAAAGCTCAATCATCAATGCAAGGTTCGGTTATTACATAGTCGCTTCACCAGTCAGGATCGAAGCATTAAAGAACAGGAGTTGCGTGAACTGATCAGTACGGATCTGAAGGGAAATCGTTCCGAGCAGGTCGTGCTGGTCGCGACTCAGGTTGTCGAGGTCAGTCTGGATGTCGACTTTGATGTCTTGTTTACTGACCCAGCGCCACTCGATGCATTGGTTCAACGTTTTGGTCGGGTCAATCGCAGCCGACGGCCGGATCCCGCTGATGTGATCGTCTGCACTCCGGTCGAGGATTCTCAGCCTGTCTATGACAAAAGACTTGTCGAGGCTTCACTGGAACAGCTTCGCCAGATCGAGACTCCCGCGGTGATTGACGAGCGGAACATTCAAGAGTGGCTGGACGCAATATATCAGGGGCCGATAGGACGAGAACTTGCGAGAGCACTCGAAGATGAAATGAGAAAGTTTCGTCGTGATGTCCTCTCATCACTCATGCCGTTTCAGACAAATGATGATCTCGAAGAGGAGTTCTATAAGCAGTTCGACGGCCTGGAAGTTCTGCCAAAATGTTTTGTCGAACAGTATCGAAGCCGTCGGGAAGCAGAACCTTATTCCGTTTCAATGCTGACTGTTCCCATCTCCTATCGACAATTTGCTCGGCTGAAGAGGGAGGGCAAGGTGGAATACCCGGCGGATTATGATTTGCCTGTCAAAGCTCCGAAAATTGTGAATGTAGATTACAGTTTTGAGACCGGTTTGAACCTGATTCCTCCTCGTGAAGAAGAGTCGATTTGAGCGAACGATAATCCAGGCTGAAGCCCACGTGTCACATGGAAGTGGTCAATTGTGACCCCTGTGAAAGGTCTCTTCATGCCTCTCTTTCCTCCTCCTGAGCCGGTCGTGCATCCGGCCGATTTGGTTATCGATGTCTTTGGTACGTTTCTTGGGCGAAAGTCAGAGCGGATGATTATTCGCTGGCGGGAGCAGAATAATAACGTATCTGCTTCTATCGCTACGGATTCTCCTTCAGCTGATTCATCGATGGATGATTCCGCGACCAACGTCGATGTGGCTCCTTTTACGAAGGAGATTCAGGAGGACCCGGCTGAACCTCAGGGGGCGGCGGATCAGGCCGCGTCAAAATTACTACGGATATGGGCTCATCAGTCTCCCTCTGCAAATGTTCCTCCTTCAACACCACGTACACGTTTACAAGATCAACTGAAGAGACTCGCCGAAGCCAACCCTGATTCCCAGACCCCTGGAGTCTGGAAAGAACAGGTTGTTCCGATCTCGCGATTACGCAGCGTGACAGTCTCCGGAAAAGGCATTACGGTCAGCAGCGATTTGATAGCAGCTTTGGTTGAACGGGGAATCTCACTCTCGTTTGTCAGCGGTCGAGGAGAACCCGTTGCACAACTCAGTTCGCCAGGTTTGGGGGGGACTGTTCAAACTCGTCGTTCTCAGTTAAGTGCTTATCAGTCTTCATTAGGAGTGGATCTGGCGGTTGAGTTTATTCGTGGCAAACTTCGGAATCAGAAACATCAGCTTCAGTATTCAGGAAAGTATCTCAAGTCCTCTGATCCCGTGCGTTTTGAGCGACTGACCAAGAAAATCAACGCGTTGGCAGCCTTGCGAAAGCAGCTTGTGGACTTTCAGGGAAACCAGCTTGACGAGGTGCGTGATCGGCTCATGGGATATGAAGGAACGGGAGCCAGACTGTACTGGGAAGGAGTGGCGATTCTTCTTGAAGGCCGCATGGAATTTCCAGGCAGGACGACTCGCGGCGCAATCGATCCTGTGAACAGTGCACTGAACTACGGATACGGAATCTTATATGGTCAGGTCTCCGGAGCAATTGTGAATGCCGGTCTAGAGATGTATGCCGGATTTCTTCATGTCGACCGCCCCGGAAAACCGGCTCTCGTCCTGGATCTCGTTGAGGAATTTCGAGCACCAGTCGTGGATCGGACAATTCTCGCGATGATCAATCAGGGATCGACTCTGGATTCTGATGATCACGGATTAACGGCCCCAACAAGAAAGCTCGTTGCCAATCGTGTTCTGGAACGACTTTCAACACCGGTTCCTTATGAAGGAAAGCGTTGGCCGCTGGGAACAATTATCCAGAATCAGGCAAGACACTTGGCCGTCGCGGTTCGCGGAGAACGTGAGTACCGTGCATTCGCCAGTCGCTGGTAGTATGGAAGTGAGGGACGTCCATGGCCCAGATTGAAACAATGACGATTGTTCTTTACGACATCCCTCATGATCGGACACGCACTAAAGTCAGTGAAAAGTGTCTCGACTTCGGATTAGTCCGCTTTCAATACAGTGCGTTCCATGGACCATTAACCCGAAATCGTCGAGAAGAGTT
The DNA here is from genome assembly GCA_040393865.1 of Planctomicrobium piriforme. GTDB lineage: Bacteria > Planctomycetota > Planctomycetia > Planctomycetales > Planctomycetaceae > Planctomicrobium > Planctomicrobium piriforme_A. The sequence goes on from JBEBTF010000175.1 coordinate 7,033, forward strand.
AGCGTTAATACTTGAGCATCAGATTGAAATACATGGAGGAGCTATTGCTTTAATTCCTGTTTGCAGCACCGATCTGGCGAACTGGATTAATCTCTATGTAGAACCTCCTCCTATTGAGAAAATCGTTCTTAAAATTGTTTCTGGAGAAAGCCATGACGATTCTCCCGTTGACGAGACAACATGAACATCCTGTACCAGTTGTTCGAGTTTCTGACCTAAGGCAATGGACCTATTGCCCGCGAGTCCTTTGGTGGACACATGTTTGTCCGGTAGGAAAGATTGAGTCATTTAAAATGAAGCAGGGACTGATGAAAGAGAAGCGGCTTCAGCGTTTGCAACGCCGTAGGTCACTTCATGCTTTTGGGCTTCGCGAAGGCCGAGTCGAACCGAATGTGAGTTTGTTTTCCTCCACGCTGGGACTGACTGGGAAGCTGGATCTCCTTATTCATGGAAGTGCGACTCGCTTTCCTGTTGAAATCAAATTCACTCGCGGCCCATCTCGCTTAAACCACCGTTTGCAGATTGCAGGCTATGCTTTTCTGCTGGAAGCATTGTATGGAATTTCGGTTCCATACGGTTATATTGTACGGCTTCCGGATGATACTGCCGACAAAGTGATGATCGATGATGAACTTCGCCAATTAACATGGGGAACGATCTTGGCGGTGCGCGAGACTCTTCGGGCCGAACGGATGCCTGAGAGGATGTGGCAAACATCACGTTGCCGCGATTGCGAGTACCTTCATTTCTGTGGCGACATTGTGTAAGAAACCATTTTGAATCATTGGTTTGTCTGTTTCGCAAATGGAGGGCATTTTCATGCAGAAACAGAGTTTGCGAAGAAATCAGAAAACAACGCGTTGTAACCTGTTTTCTGGTAAGGGTTAGTGGATAAGCTTCAATCGCTTGCCCAAAGAAGAGGGCACTGAAACCTTCCGCCAACACCAAAGGAGCCAACCAATGACCAAGCTTCAATCGCTTGCCCAAAGAAGAGGGCACTGAAACAGGATGGAAACGTCGAAGCAGAAGCAGAGGTTTCAGGCTTCAATCGCTTGCCCAAAGAAGAGGGCACTGAAACCTGCTGTTTGGTCTGCGTCAACTCGCACGCTGAGCAGCTTCAATCGCTTGCCCAAAGAAGAGGGCACTGAAACTGTCATCGAATACGGTATCGCCAACTCGAATCTCCCGCTTCAATCGCTTGCCCAAAGAAGAGGGCACTGAAACGTTGAGC
>JBEBTF010000176.1:0-8218 GCA_040393865.1 Planctomicrobium piriforme
CCGAGTGCCCGCGCAGCGGCCGTGTGGATTGATGAAAAGCAACTCGCCGCGTGGCGGAAGCGTGGAAACCATTTCGCAAGTTACTCTAAAAGTGATCTTTCAACAGTTGTCGTTCTACAGCTGGTCGGCGAACCAGTTGACGGTCTGCTTCAGGCCATTCTGGAAATCGACTTTTGGAGCCCAGTTCAGGACCGACTCGGCTTTTTTCCAGGAGACGAGATTCGATCGCAAATCGCCGGCCCGCGCTGGCCCGCGACCTAACTCTGGAACTTCCGTATTCAGACCTCTGGCCTGTAATATCTCTTTGCAAAGACGGTGGACCTGTTCGGCAAGTTCGTTGACATCAGTGCCGATTCCGGTGCCGATATTGATTGGTTCAAACCCGGACTGGTTCAGTTCCAGTGCTGCCAAATTCGCACGAACCACATCAGAGACGTGGACGTAATCGCGGACGTACTTTCCGTCGCCATTGATTGTCGCTGATTGTCCACGCAATAAGCGTGTGCAGAAGATGGCAACAACACCTGCTTCGCCGTGTGGGTTCTGGCGTTCTCCATAAACATTGGCATAGCGGAGGGCGACAGATGACAGTCCGTGTTCGCGGTTGAAGAACTTGAGGTACTGTTCTCCGCCCCATTTACTGATGCCATATGGGGAGACAGGTTGAGCAGGAGTCTCTTCCGGGGCAGGCGAGGTTGCTTCCCCATACAGCACTCCGCCAGAAGAAGCGAAGACCATCCGCTTCGTTCCCACTGCAACAGCGGCACTGGCAACATTGATCAGGCCAAGAAGATTGACTTCGGCATCGAATCCCGGCTCTCGCACTGAGCGGCTGACCGACATCTGTGCTGCCTGATGACTTACGGCGTCAGGGCGGAACTCCGCAAATGCGTCTGAGACCTGTTGGTTGTTTCGAATGTCAATCTGAAAGAACTTCACCCCGGCCGGAACATTTGAGAGGCTACCTGAAGACAGGTCATCGATCACCGCCACTTGATGGCCTGCCTGCAACAGGGCGTCAGTGAGATGGCTGCCAATGAATCCCGCTCCACCGGTGACGAGAACTTTCATGTCAAACTTTCTTCACGTGTGTTTCAAGCCTTGATGAGGCACCTCGAAAAATCGTGTGAGGGCCCCACGCCGTCAGCGGATGCATGACTCTCTGATGTTGCCAACGAGACAGGAACGTTCAATCTTGTTCATTGGACCAGTTTGAACATTCGTTTTGCGGTATTGTTGCGATCGTCATCTTGCGGATCAATTGCTGATCACAGTTTCGGGACTCAGGCAGATTGCAGTAAATTTTCTTGAAAACATCCCAATGTCGGCAGGAAAAATGAACCGAAAATGATCTAATGGTCTGAAGATTGTTGTTGTGTTGGTGTCGGCTGAGGAAAAACGCTTGGTTTCAGCTCACGGCCACACTTCCACCTGAGAGATTGGCATCTGATAGACTGTTTCGGTCTCTATCGGGGTGGTGCGACAACTTTCCCGGCCCTTAAAAGACAGCGTTCCTCGCAGCAGGAACGCAAAACTAATTTCGAAAACTGCTCTTAAAGCGAGTTGCTGACGAAAGATTGAATTATGGCTCACCGCATTCGTTTCATTCTCCTCGGCGGATTTCTTGGTGCCGGAAAAACGACCACACTGGGACGGCTTGCCAAGCACTACACCGATCAGGGTTTGAACGTCGGGATCGTGACGAACGATCAGGCAACAGATCTGGTCGATACCAATTCGTTGCGGTCACAGGGGTTTGATGTTGGTGAAGTGGCCGGGGCCTGCTTCTGCTGCAATTTCAATGAGTTAATTGGCACAATGGAGAAGCTCTCTGCCAGTGAGCGCCCCGATGTGATTCTCGCTGAGCCGGTTGGGAGCTGCACTGATCTGGTGGCGACTGTTATTCAGCCGATCAAGCAAATGTTCGACGCGGAATTCAGCATCGCTCCTTACGGGGTCATTCTGAAGCCAAGTCACGGCATCCGAATTCTGAAGAATGAACAACAGGCCGGATTCTCTCCAAAGGCCGCTTACATTCTCTCCAAGCAACTCGAAGAAGCTGACCTCATTCTGGTCAATCGCATTGATGAGCTGAATGAGCGGGAGTTGGCGGAGATTACCGAACTTTGCGAACAACAATATCCCAATACTCCATTGCTGCGCATCTCAGCAAAAGAAGGCTTGGGGATCGATCAACTTGTGGAGTTCCTGTCACAGGATGGAGACTTCGGTCGCAAGATCCTCGACATTGACTATGACGTTTATGCAGATGGAGAAGCCGAGTTGGGCTGGCTCAACAGCAGCCTGACTGTTGAATCGGAAGAAGACTTCTACCTGGATGATTTCCTGCTGGGGGTTGTTTATCAACTGCAAGGAAAGCTCAAAGCGGCTCAGTATGAGCCCGCCCATCTGAAAACCATCGGGCTGTGGGAAGGCTTCTTCGGTGTCGCGAATCTGATCAGCAGCGACACCAGAGTTGAGCTTTCATTGCCGTCGAAGTGCGATGTGAAGAAAGCTGAAGTGATCGTGAACGCCAGAGTCGCCTGTGATCCGGCGGAACTGGAGGGATTTGTGAAAGAGGCTGTTGAGGAAGTTGCCGAATTGCTCCATGTGAAGGCGACTTTCCGGCAGACGCAAAGCTTCCGACCCGGTCGCCCGACTCCGACACACCGTCTGGCAACTCCGGTATCGTAATTCGAATTGCAAGAGAAAAGGCGTTCTACTCCAGTCATGAAGTAGGACGCCTTTTTAGTTTCATCCGTTTGGGTTTTCTTCGGAGTGAACGTTGATCAACCTGAGTGGAGTTCTTTCAACTCCTGCTCAAAGCGTCCTGTCACCTGAGCATGAAGCAGGTAAAACGTCGGGACAAAGATCAGTACCAGGAACGTTGTGAAGGCGAGTCCGAAGCAGATACTGACCGCCATTGGGATCAGAATCTGGGCCTGCGCCGAGGTCTCCAGAACCAAGGGAAACAGACCTGCAATTGTTGTCACCGAAGTCAGCAGGATCGGGCGAAGTCGACGGACACCGGATTCAAGAATCGCCTCACGAATCGGGGTCCCCTCCTTCACCTTCTGATTGATGAAGTCAACGAGCACAATGGAATCGTTCACGACGATCCCCGTGAGCGTCACCAGTCCAAACAGGCTGAACAAGGTTAATGGCATTCCCATCAAGGCGTGTCCGGCAATGGCCCCGGCAAGAGCGAATGGAATGATTGCCAGAATCAGCAGCGGCTGGAAGTAGGAATTGAACTGCAATGTCAGCAGCACAAACATGGCGACGAGGGCGACGGCCATCCCCACCAGAAGACTCTGGACGGACTCTTCCGTCTGTTCCTGTTGCCCTTCCCAGCGGACATCGACGCCAGGCAGCTCTTCGAACAGTTTGGGCATGAAGTCGCTTTTCAGAGTTCGTACAACATCGCTCGCGTTGGCGATCCCTTCGTCAATGTCTGCCGAGATTGTGATGGAGCGCCGTTGATTCACCCGATTCACTTCGGAATAGCTGCGATCAATAGTGACATCGGCCAGCTCCGTCAGTGGTCGTTCGACTCCATCGTTTCCGCGAATTCGGATCTGGTCGAACTCCGTTAACGATCGCCGTTCATCACGAGGATACCGGACCATCAATTTGACCTCGTGACGTCCTCGCTGAAGCCGCATGACTTCTTCGCCGTAATACGATGCACGCACTGTTTGAGCGAGCGTCTGTAACGGGACCCCCATCGCCACGGCATCTTCTTTGATTTTCAGCTGGAATTCCCATTTGCCCGGGCGCGAATCATCCCGAACGTCAAAGACGCCGTTGAACTCATTGAGACGTGCTTTCACCCGTTCGACGGCTGCTTCCAACTGGTCCATATCTTCAGCATTGGCGAGCAGTTTGAACTCGATCGGAGTTCCACCAGGTCCCATGGCAGATGCTCCGAAGATGATGCTTTCTGACCCGGGAAATTCGCCTGCCTCGGTACGCCATTCACTGAGAATCTGTTCGCTGTGAACATTGCGCTGTGTCACATCCCGTAACTGTGCTGTAACGGCTCCGATGTGAGATCCACTGGATTCTGTCGAAGTTCCGGGACCTTGTGGAATCGTGACATAGCCAACGGATCGCCGCGTCAGGTTGAGAACAGGCTCACCCTTTTCGCTGTAGCGTTCGTGGATGCGCTTGATGGCGTTTTCCAGTTTGAGCGTTGCCGCATCGGCGACGGATGTGGGTGTTCCATCCGGGAAAGTAATATTCGCTTCAATCGTGTTGGAATCGACCTTAGGGAAGATGTTGAACTGGACGATTCCCCCTTTCACAAGGGAAAACGCCAGCATCAGGATGACGGCTCCGACGCTTAATGTGACTGCTGGAAATTTGACAGCCTGAGCAAGAGCCGGCGAATACAAAGTATTCGAGAACACTCGCATCGAATAATCGGTTGCCACGTTCAGGCGGTCAACTCCTTTAGAGATGCGGCGGATTGGATAGACGAATACTTCCAGAATCGCGCCGATTGCAAGAAACACAAGCCCGATCGTCCAGCGAAACGGGAATGAAATTCGGTTGTTGATTCTCCGTGCTGCTGCTAAAGGCCCGGATGCTTCCCCTTCCGGGGTCTCGTGAGCGAGGTGGCACGGGAGTACGAAAATGGCTTCGAACAGCGAAAACAGAAGTGTGGCAATCATTGTCAGCGGCATCACTGCAATGAACTTTCCCATCACTCCTGTGACGAACGCCAGCGGCAGGAAGGCAATGATCGTGGTGGCAACAGATGACACCACCGCAGCGGCGACTTCCTGCGTGCCATCGATTGCGGCCTGCACCGGTGATTTCCCCATCATGCGATGTGAATGAATGTTTTCACTGATCACGATGGAGTCGTCGACCACAATCCCTAGCGCCATGACGAACGTAAACGTCGTCAGCATGTTCAGGGTGTCGCCATTGAAATAGAGAACAGCACAGGCTCCCAGAATACTGATCGGGATGCCTAATCCGACCCAGCATGAGAGTCGCAGATTCATGAAAAATGAAAGCGTGACCACAACGAGGATCAGTCCTTGAACCCCGTTTTCAGACAGAAGTCGCAGGCGGTCACGGACTTCGATGGAGCGATCTGACCATGTAATCAGTTCGTACCCCGTGGGCATTTTCTTTGAACGCACATACTCATTGACGTCGTCAGTCAGTGCCAGCAAGTCTTCCGTCTTAGAACGCTCGACGGTGATTGCCATTCCCGGGCGGCCGTTGATTCGAGTGAAGACGTCGATATCGGCGAATTCGTCCCGCACGGTTCCCAGGTCGGCGACAGTGAGCACAACGCCATTGGCGTCCGTAATCAGAGGGATCTTCTCAATCTCTGTTCCGACATTCCCCTTGTTTTTGCCTTTCACGAGAATGTCTTGCCCGGAGGTGCGAATCGTTCCAGCAGGCAGTTCCAGATTCTCTGACCGGATAATCTCGGCGACCTTGTTTAATGTCAGGCCATAGCGCCGCAAGGTTTGTTCACTGATCTCGACATCGATCTCGAAGTCTTTGGCTCCGATGATTTTGGCAATCGAGACAGTTGGAAGTCGGGTGAGATCGTCGCGAATCGATTCCGCGACTTCACGCAACTGCCATTCAGCGAGTTTATTCTGGTCGTCATCCGGGCCGATGATCCCGACTGTGATGGCAGCATCACGCAACGTGATCTGCTCGACTTCAGGGTCTTCAGCAAGGAGCGGGAAACTCGGAATCCGTTCCACTTCGGAACGGACTTCGTTCACAATCCGTTGCGGGTCGACGTCGGTTCGCAGTTCGAGAATGATTGCTCCAAGGCCTTCTTTGGCCACGGAGGTCTGCTTTTTAATGCCATCAATCGAGCGAACTGCTTCTTCGATTTTCTGGCAGATTCCTTCTTCCACTTCGTCGGGACTCGCCCCTGGATAGGGAACCGTAACCAGCACGATTTCCAGTTCAAATTCAGGGAAGACTTCCCTGCGCATGCTGAAGAGACTGAAAAGGCCGATGCAGATGATTGCCAGCATCAGCGTATTCATGGCGGGCGTATTGAGAACAGCCCAGCGAATGAGTGATTTCATCGGCCTGCAACTTTCGGAGTTGAAGCCGCTTTTTCAACACGAACCGACATCCCGTCGAGAGGAGCAATAAGCGGTGAGACGACAACCTGATCCCCTTCCCGTAGTCCATCCTGATTGACTGGTGTCAGGACATAACCGTCGGTCAGTGAGATCTCTTTCAGTGCGACGATCTTCAGCTTGTCATCCCGCACACAAAAGACCTGATTTCCTGGTTGAACGGCAACCTCGGGAATGGAAAGGAGTGTCTGTCCGGGATGAGTATGAAGAACAACACTGACAAACATTCCCCGAACCAAAGCCCGTGGGCCGGAATACGGAGTGTCAGCTGTTGCTTTGATTTTTTCGCGTGGATTCTCAACAAGAATTCGGCACGGAACCGTTCTGGTGCGTTCATCGACTCCGATCCCTTCAAAGCGGGTCAGCTTCCCTTCCCAGCGAACGTCTCCGAGCTTTGAACGGTATGTCACTGTTGCCGATGTCTGTGGCAGTTCATAGTCCAATGAATGACTGACAGGCTCGTTCCCCGAACTTGGTGACGCGGTTGGGGCCTGTCGCAACACCCATTCGAGTTCTTCCATTCTCAAACTGCAGCGCACTTCAGCAGCGGAAGTATCGTCGATGGCAAAGAGCAATGTTCCCGGTTGCACAAAGCTGTTTTGCTCAACGGACTCTGACACAATGACGCCGTCGATCGGGGCTCGAACTGTCGCCTTTTCGACATCGAGTTCGGCCTGTTTCAACTTGGTTGCTGACAAGTTGCGTGCGCTTTGCAGACGTGCCCGACTTGCTTCCAGTTTTCTGGATTGATTCTGAAGTGTGAGTGTCGAATTTCGGGCATTCATCTCCATGCGGCGTGCTTCATCGACAGCAGTTTCGCTGGTGGCACTTTGTTGGTTGAGTGCCAGAATACGCCGCAATTCCCGTTGACGCAGCAACGTTTCTTCATGGGCAATATCAAGCAAAGCGTCGACGTTTTGCAGTTCGACGTCCAGTTCCTTGAGCGTTGCTTCAGCCTGTTTTACTTCTTCTGTCAGACGTTCAACTTCGAGTCGATAATTGCGGGAATCGATTTCGACCAGAAGCGTCCCTGCTTTGACGAACCGCCCTGCCCTGCATTCGGGAGCTTTCATGGTGATCATGCCAGCAACCTCGGCAGACATGGAAATCTCGCGGTGCGGGACGACACTCCCATCCAGATGAATGTCGAGTGAATGGGGATGAACGGTGACCGGAACCGTTTCCACCAGCGGAATCACTTCTTTGATTTCCGTTTTCTCCGGTTCTTTCTTTTGGCTGCTGATCGCGGAATAAGCGACAACGCCCCCTGCCACGATTGCGACAGGTAAGACCAGTCGGATGAGTTCCAGAAGGATCTTCATATAAGTAGTTGCTCTCGCATGGAGGCAGAAATTACGATTCGTTCGAGTGAGCGGAATGCATTCCTCTGAACGAAGCTAGCATGACTTCTGTAATGTGGTCGGCCAGTTGCATGGGAGAAAAGTGATTTTCCATCGCTTCATCTGGCACCAGCATGTGAACGATGGGGTTTCCCAGTTTGTAGTACAGACATTGCCCGACAACGCTGAATGCAAATTGTTGCAGTTTCCAGTCAGGCGTCCCCGCAGGTGCAAGCGCCGCAATAATTTTGACAAGTTTCTCGTGCTGTGGGCGGATGAAGTCTTCAGCCAGTTCTTTGCCGATGTCGGACGGTTGAAAGTGCTCCCGCATCAATAGACGCGTATGCCACGGGAGCGATTGGATTGCAAGAAGACGCTGCATCAGTGCCTGAACGAACAGTCTCAGCTGAGCCTCTGGGGGTGTATCAGCCGACAACTCAGGAAACGGCGCCTGTTGAAGACAGAACTCGTGAGCAAAACGAATTGTCTCACGGTAGAGACGTTCTTTATCTCCGAAATGATAGTTGATCGACGCGAGGTTCACATTGGCCTGGCTGCTGATCTCGCGGATGGTAGCGCGTTCATATCCGTGCTCGGCAAAAATCACTCCTGCCGTTTTCAAGATACGATCACGAGTTCCATCTTCAATCTGAACCATCTGACAGCCTGAACAATTGTTTCAAACAACTGTATGGGGTCTGACTACGGCGAGCAAGATGGATTTTAGCCGCGAACAAATTCTTTCAA
>JBEBTF010000177.1:0-8205 GCA_040393865.1 Planctomicrobium piriforme
TGCACCGAGTTGGCACATTGAGTTGTGATTGAAATTTCAGAAAAGGATCAGCTCAAAATCGCGTTTTTTGACGTGGCATAATCGACATGGGGAAACTGACCCGATTAAGTACTGAAGATCGAGAGAATCTGGCCGCCTATCTTGATGGCGAACTGGATGAGAACTCGACGCGCCGTATCGAATCGGTTCTGACCAGCAGTGAGGTGGCCAGAAATGAAGTCGATGTGCTGGCCCAAACCTATGACATGCTGGACCTGTTGCCACGCCCGCGAGCGCCAGGAGATTTCACAGAAAAAACGCTGGCGACTGCGAAACTGACCACCTATCGCAAGCCGTTAATTCAGCAGCAGTGGTATCGCTCTGCACGCAAAGGTGCGATCATTGCAGGCTGGGGACTGGCGATGCTCACCGCCGGAGCAATTGGTTATTCGCTCACGTTTCGCCTGATTCCACGACAGGATGATTTTCTGCTGCAGCAGCTTCCGTTGATTCGGAAGCTGGATGTCTATGTCGAGACCGGGGACATCGAGTTTGTGAAGGAACTCTCGACCCAGAAGCAATTGCTGAAGGAACTGCAAGGGAGTCCTGTCAATGACCCCAAGTAGAATTGCGATCATCCTGGGAAGTTTGTTTCTCGGAGCGCTGGTGCTGTCTCCCTTTCTTGCTCAGGGAGATCCGCATGTGCTGCAGACTGAGAGACATAACGCTGATGTCATTTCCAGAATGTCTCAGACGGAACGCGAACGTCTCCTGCGGAATTACGCCGATTATCAGGCGATGACGCCACAGAAACGCGAACAGATGCAGTTGCTGCATCATCAGCTTGAACAGGACCGATTGCAGAGCAGTGGGGAGCTCTCTCGAACAATTGAGATCTACAATGCATGGTTGAAGACGTTGAATCCTCTTCAGCGAAATCAACTGATGACGGCGTCCTCTCCTCGGGAACGGCTCGATACGATTCAGGACGTTCTGAAACGCCAGCGCGAAGACGCCGCTCGCCGGTCCATGCCGCCGATCGGTCCACCGGGGGAACGTTCATTTTGGATGACGACCGGAATGGATTTCCCAACCCGGGTGAAGATCGTGGAAGCGATGGAGAAGATGGCCGAGCCTCGGTTGTCTGTCCAGCAGAAAGACGAGCTGAAAGAACTCAAGGGACTCAAACGAGAGTTTCGACTGCTGCAGATTCTGAAAGAATTTGGAACCGGGGTGAGTCCTCAACCTTTGTTAGAAAATCCTCCTGCCGAGTTCATCACAGTTGCGGATGACATTGCGAACTATACATCGAGCAAGCAATTGCAGGATTTCATTCTGACTGCTCCTCCTGCGGCTCCCGGGCCTCCAGAATCCTCGGAAGCATTTCCACGCCGTGACGGAAAAGACAGTGGCCGCCGCCTGGCTTTTTCGCTGTTTCATTCTTATCGAATGGAACTCGATCAGCAGCGTCATTTGGCGCATGAGGCGGAGCGGAATGTCGATACGAAGAAGCTGGAAGAGTTTCTGGCGACATTGCCGATTGCGGAACAGAATGAACTCCTCAGTCTAGAGACAACAGATTTTCAAACCGATCTGAAGGGGCTTTATCTGGACTCCAAAGTGTTGGCGAATTTGCCGACCCGAGAGCAGCTGAATGAACTTTTCGTCGGTTCAAGGGGAGGGTTCTTGCGTCGTCGGTTTGGGAATGATCGCTTTGGAAATGGAGGACGCCCTCCGCGTCGTCTGGATGGTCGGGATCCAATGGACGGACGGTTTGGACCTCCTCCCGGAGGGCCTGGCGGTCCCCCACCGGGACGCCCTCCTGGGCCTGATTTCCGTGGGCCGGGTTTTTCGGGTCCAGATTTTCCGGGCCCAGATTTTCCTGGATCGTTCGGTGACCCGCCTCCACGGCCCCCGATGGAGAAGATGGAAGATCCTCAGAGAAGTCTACCAGTTGAAGCCGGGAAGCAGTAATCGTCGCGATGCATACACTCTCTGTTGTCGGGTTGCAGAAAAATTTCGAGACCGTGGCTGGTCCGCTTCACATCCTGCGCGATGTTGAGCTGCTGCTTGAATCAGGGCATTCTGCTGTGATTACAGGGCCATCAGGGTCTGGGAAAAGCACCTTGCTGTACATCCTTGGATTGCTCGATCGACCAACTGCTGGACAGGTCTTGATCGATGGCGAGCAACCCCATTTGCTCTCAACTGCGGCTCAGGCAGATTTTCGCAGTCAAAAGATCGGCTTTGTGTTTCAGGATCACCATTTGTTGCCGCAGTGCACGGTGTTGGAAAATGTTCTGATTCCGACATTGGCAGGGACACAATCGAAGTCAGATGCGGCAACACGAGCCGTGGCCTTGTTGAAACGGGTCGGCCTCGGCGAGCGTCTCAATCACCGATCAACACAACTCTCTGGAGGTGAGCGGCAACGGGTCGCGGTTTGTCGTGCCTTGATCAACCAGCCTGCGTTGCTGCTTGCTGACGAACCGACCGGAAATCTCGATCGCAGTTCCGCAGAGAACGTTGGTTCGTTGCTGCTGGAAATCGCGAAAGAACAGGGCTCCATTCTGGTGTGTGTCACGCACAGTCTGGACCTCGCAGCACGGTTCGAGCGACGATACGAACTGAAGGATGGAAAACTCGTCTGAGTCGTAGGGCGAAGCTCAGTTCGCTCCGTCCCTATCTGATGATCGAGTTCATCGCGGAAATGAGCGACTGAATTCCCTCTTCTCCATGGGCATAGCTCAGAGAGATGCGAAGTCGTGACGTCCCATGTGGAACAGTTGGCGGGCGGATTGCTGCTACCAGGATTTCCTGTTGTTCCAGCAGTGTCGCCAGTCGTACTGTTTCCTTTTCTTCGCCGATCAGCACGGGAATGACAGGGCCTCGCGCTTCGTCTGGAACATTCCAGCCTTGCTCTCGCAATACCGTGATCACTCGTTGTGAATTTGACGCGAGCCAGTCACGTCGTTCAGGCTCTGCTTCAATCAGATCGAATGCAGCAATTGCTGCGGCACAGATGGGAATGGGCAGGGCCGTTGAGAACACCTGAGGTCGGGCCGAATTCCAGAGCCAGTCTGTGAGTGCTTCGCTCCCGGTGACGAATCCCCCTTGTAGGCCAATCGCTTTGCTGAGTGTTCCCACGGGAATGACTCGGTCAGAGTCGACGTGTTGAGCGGAGAGTAACCCCGTTCCGCGTTCACCAAAGACGCCAGTGGCATGGGCCTCGTCGACAATCAATAAAGCATCGAATTCTTCGGCCAGTGCTGCCATTTCCTTCAGCGGAGCATGATCCCCGTCCATGCTGAAGACAGAATCCGTCACCATGATCCGACGTCGATACTCACTCGCCCGTTCGAGTTGAGTACGATAGGCGTCCGGATCTGCATGGGCGATGACTTTGAATGCCGCTTTGGAAAGTCGGCTTCCATCAATCAGGCTGGCATGGTTCAAACGATCACAAAGGATCACATCCTCGCTGCTGGCAAGTGCAGTGATGGTGCCAACGTTTGCTGCATATCCCGTGGGGAAGAGGATTGCAGACTCTGCTTGCTTGAATCGGCAGATCCGTTGTTCCAGTTGCTCGTGCCATTGCGTGCGACCTGTCACTAAAGCACTGGCTCTGGCTCCGACTCCGGACTCTTGCATGGCCGCAATTGCTGCTTGAATCAGATTCGGATGATTCGCAATGCCCAGATAATCATTGGCGGCGAAGTTCCAGACCGTTCGTTGATTGAGCAGGCACCGCCCGTTCGGAAGAGGAGAGACAGTTCGCTTTCGTCGGCGCAGTCCCCGATCTTCCAGTGCAGAGAGTTGTTCAATCAGGTCTGTCTGAAGTTGATTCACAATGTATTCCGTCGCAAACAAGTCTCCCCGCCAATGTTGTGAAGCGGACAGCACTCCTGTTCGAACTATACAAAAAGAAGCAACTGGATTCCGCAATGCGAAACCCAGTTGCTTCGTATTCAACTCATGTCGGGCGAGCGGCCTTTAGGGGCCAGTTGCCAGACCGATTCAGATGATTAACTGCATCCCATGCTCTGTCCGCAATTGTGGCAGAGGTAGCAGTTCCCATTTCGAACCGTGATCGCCCCGCAGCTGTCGCATGCTGGAGCATCTGATTGGAAGTGAGCAAACTGCTCTGAACGGGATGACGTCTTGGACGGATTCAGTTGAACATGGGCGTGTCCATTGCCATTCCCGTTGGAGTGACCATTGGACCCGTTCTTGCTCGCGTCCTCTTTCGGCAACCGGTTCACAGGTGCTTTAGGAGCAGCTTCATTTGTTTTTGGAGCTGCTTTGGTTTCCGCCTTGGCAGTTTCCTTTTTTTCGGTTGCCCCCTTCACTTCATGTGAAGAGGGAACCTTAAAATTTTCGGATTTCTCCTCCGAGGACTCTTCACGTTTTGGCGTGTTGGCCTCGCGGAACCCTTCGATGAACTGAATGCCCAGCCAGCGGAAGATGTAGTCGACAACACTCTTCGCAACTGGAATGTCTGGGTTTGTTGTCCATCCACTTGGCTCGAATCGGGCGTGGCTGAACTTCTTCACCATTGCTTCCAGCGGCACACCGTACTGCAAGGCAAGTGATGTTTCGGTTCCGATAACGTCCATCAGACCGCCGATGGTTGACCCTTCTTTGGCCATAGTGATGAACAGTTCCCCAGGCTGGCCGTCTTCAAACAGTCCAACTGTGAGATACCCTTCGTGCCCCCCGACCGAGAACTTGTGGGTCAGTGAGTGACGGGTATCTGGCAGGCGACGACGAATGAGAGCGACGCTGTCTGCACCGGCGGCACTGCCAGTTGCTTTGCGATCGCCTTCCTTCTTGGTGGCCAGTGGCTGGCTCTGCTTGGAACCATCGCGATAAATCGCGAGCGCTTTCAGGCCGAGCTTCCAACCTTCGAGGTAGGCCTTTTCGATGTCTTCGACGGTTGAGTCTGAAGGCATGTTGACCGTCTTCGAAATGGCTCCTGACAGGAACGGCTGAGCCGCAGCCATCATGCCAACGTGTGCACGCCAGTGAATGGAGCGTGTTCCATTCGCAGGCTTGAAGGCACAGTCGAAGACCGGCAGATGCTCGTCGAGAAGACCAGGAGCCCCTTCGATTGTCTCGTTGGTTTCCAGGTATTCCAGAATCGCTTTGATTTCTGTGTCTTCATACCCCAGTGTCTTGAGAGCATGAGGAACAGTTCGGTTAATGATTTTCAGCATCCCGCCACCGGCAAGCTGCTTGTACTTGATGAGTGCGATATCCGGTTCAATCCCGGTCGTGTCGCAGTCCATCATGAAAGCAATTGTGCCTGTTGGGGCCAGAACAGTTGCCTGTGCGTTACGGTACCCGTGACGGCGACCGCTCTGCAGACACTCGTTCCACACCTGACGGGCGGCATCACGCAGATAGCCAGGGCAGGCCGGGTGAATCTTCTCCACGGCATCCCGGTGCATCTGCATCACTTCCAGCATCGACTGTTCGTTCTCTCGGTAGCCGGCGAACGGCCCGAGGTTCGAAGCAATCTTGCTGCTGGTGACGTAACCTTGTCCGTTCAACAGGGCGGTGATGGCTCCGGCGATTCCACGACCAGCATCGCTGTCGTAAGGAATTCCCATCGACATCAGCATGCTGCCGAGGTTGGCATAACCAAGACCGAGTGGACGAAACAGGTGGGAATTTTCAGCGATCAATGGAGTTGGATAGCTCGCGTGATCGACCAGAATTTCCTGAGCGGTCAGGAAGATTGCACAGGCTTTGCGGAAGCGTTCGACATCGAACGTCCCGTCTTCACGCTGCATCTTCTTCAGGTTGATACTTGCCAGGTTGCAAGCCGTGTCATCGAGGAACATGTATTCCGAGCACGGGTTGCTGGCGTTGATCGGGCCTGACTCTTTACAGGTGTGCCACGTATTGATTGTGGTGTCGTACTGAACACCTGGGTCACCACACTGCCATGTGCCTTGAGCGATGGCTCGCATCACTTCTCTGGCTTTGTAGGTTGGACCATCTTTTGAACGATCGGTCACCCAATGCGTGGTCCAGTCGGCGTCATTTTCCCATGCAGCCATGAATTCATCTGAAAGACGAACTGACAGGTTTGCATTCTGGAACATGATTGAGGAATAGGCTTCCCCGTTGAAGTTCGAGTCGTATTCACCACTGGCAATCAGGGTATGAGCTTTTTTCTCTTCCCGAGTTTTGCACTGGATGAAATCCATGACGTCCGGGTGCCAGTCTTTGATGGACTGCATCTTCGCGGCACGTCGGGTCTTGCCACCCGATTTCACAACAGCAGCGATCTGGTCGTACACTCGCATAAAGGAGAGTGGACCTGATGGGGTTCCGCCGCCTGACAGTTTTTCGCGTGAGCTGCGGATAGTGGAGAGGTCGGTGCCTGTTCCTGAACCGAACTTGAACAGCATCGCTTCTGATGTCGCGAGGCGCATGATGTCTTCCATCGTGTCGCCAACGGACTGAATGAAGCAGGCACTCGCTTGTGGGTATTCGTATGGCGTTTCAGGACGCTCAACGACTTTGGTGCGAGGGTTAAAGTGGTAGTTGCCTTGCGAGCCGGTCACACCGTACTGGTGGAAGAGTCCGACGTTGAACCAGACTGGTGAGTTGAATGAACCATGCTGATTCACACAAAGCCAGGCGAGTTCACTGTAGAAGTTTTCTGCGTCTTCAGTCGAAGCGAAGTAGCCGTCCTGCAGGCCCCAGTCTGCGATCGTGCGCGCAACACGATAGACCACCTGACGAATGCTGTGCTCGCGTTCGTCAGTGTTGGGTTCGCCATAGAAATATTTGGAGACGACAACGTTTGTCGCCAGTGGGGACCACTGCTTTGGGATTTCGCAGTTGGTCTGTTCGAACAGAACTTTTCCGTTCTCGTCCTTGATCTGAGCAACACGTTCTTCCCATTCAACTGTGTCGAATGGATCAACACCAGCTGGACAGAAATAGGGGGAAATCGTCAGTGGGGTTCCAGTTGGAGCCGCGGCTGAAGATTGAGACAAGGTCATTCCTTTTGCAGTGTGCTTCATGCACCTCTCCTCGTTTCTTGATGTGTCAGCACGAATGAACGTGTCGTTGCTTATGAATGAGTGACGGTTGTTCTGAGAGATGATTCAGAAAACGAAATCACGTTCTGTCGGTCACTTGGGGAACGTGAAACTTAAATCCTGATTCCGCGAGATGTCTGAACAAAATTGAAAATCGAAGCAAATCGCATGCGACTCGTTTGCGGTTGCCTCCCAGCCAGTGATTTGCGAACCGTCCGCGCAGCAGGAAACACAGATTTCTGATGTGTTTATCACCGCTTATGCAAATTACGGGATACGCAAAAAGCCTGCCCGAGGGAGCAAAAATGCAAAGAAAGATTCTTCAGGATTCGCACTATTTCTTGTGCGAGTGTGTCTGTGAACCGCTAGATATTGTACGACTTGTGTTTCGGAATGTAAACGCAGAATTGTGTCTGTCAATAGGGAACTGCATTCATAAATCTTGTGATTGATGAAAGTCTCGGCGAAACCCTGTGACTTGTCCTGAGTTAACGACTTTCAGAAATTTATCCTCGCGACGATGTCACGGCCTGATGTCCCTCCGTTTTGGAGTCGCATAATCTAGTTTTGTTTTTTGTTGGAGTCTTAAGTTCTGTTCTGGGTGTGTTTTGTGTTGATTTTGTTTTCGGGAATGGGCTGTTCAGCTTGCAAGAGACAAAGGCACTTATGCGATTCGTTGCGGTTCGCAGCGTTCTTGAGGGGAATTGTAATCTCCTTCAGTCGGGCGAACATATTGGAGTGTTTTGAACCACTATATGTTGTGGCTTGCTGAGCGGGATGCGTGGTGTTGGCAAGTTGAATGGTCTATGTTGCGCAGGAAGGCCTGATGGGCTTTGAATTCGTTCTCTCAGGACGCCTTGTATCGCCTGCCCAAATGCCTAAGGTCGCTGCCTCGCCTTGTTGGGTGGCGTGAAAGGTTGTCGGTGAGCGATCAGGTCTTGAAGTCCCAGCGCAGCAGCGAGGACGCCACGGAGATTGTGGTGATGGCGAGAGTGGTGATACGGTCAGAAACTCCCGCGAACACCTGAGGGGAGGGTGTGGCAGTGGGGGAGGAAAGACTTTCTACAGCACTTCCAGAAATCGTGTGGCGAATCTGGCAGGCAGGATTCAATACTTCTCCTATTGAGAAGGCTGCTGCGCGACCACATGATAGACCGATACGGTCTAG
>JBEBTF010000178.1:0-8190 GCA_040393865.1 Planctomicrobium piriforme
ACCTGCGGAACGCACAAAAGTGCTGCTGAAATGTTCATGCTGAAGGAAGCCAGCCCACAGGCGCTGGAGATGCAGAACTGGTTGCTCGATAGTCTTTACAGCAGCCTGCTGACACGCATCTCAAGTGGACGCGGAGTTGAAAAGGATCAGGTAAAAACCTGGATTGATGATGGCTTGTATAACGCTGAGTCTGCACAAAAGGCCGGCCTGATTGATGCTGTTGAATCCCGTGAAGAGTTGCTCGCGTTTCTGAAGACAACTCACGGGGCAACGATCAAGTTGGACAAGTCTTACGGCAAAAAGACAGCGGCCGATATCGATCTCGAAAATCCATTTGCCATGATGCAGATCTGGGCCAAATTGCTCTCAGGAGCAAAGCCATCGAAGTCGACAAAGAACGCCATTGCCATCATGCATATTGATGGGCCGATCATGCTTGGAAAACGCGAAGCATCACTTTTTGAAGATGCTTCTGGCGCCTACAGCGAACAGGTTCGCAAAGCACTCGACAAGATTGCCGATGAGCCGCGGATTCGTGCTGTCGTCTTGCGTGTGAATTCTCCTGGTGGGTCAGCAACTGCCAGTGAAATCATGTTGAAGGCGATTCAACACGTGCAGAAAAGCAAGCCTGTGATCGTGTCGATGGGGGGAATGGCGGCCAGCGGTGGCTACTATGTTTCCGCCCGTGGAAATCATATTTTTGCCGATGCCACGACACTCACCGGCTCAATCGGAGTGGTGACTGGGAAGCTGGCAACCAGCAAAATGTGGAGTCGAGTTGGGGTTAATTTCGAACAGAATAAACGTGGCCAGCGCGCCGGCATGTTGACGTCGAGTTTGCCATGGACAGAGTCAGAGAAACAAGACATCCAGAAATGGATGGACGAGATCTATGGCGTCTTCAAAAACCATGTGACCGAAGGACGCGAAGGAAAGCTGAAGAAGCCGATTGATGAGATCGCCGGCGGGCGCGTCTATACCGGTCAGCAGGCGTTGGAACTGGGACTCGTCGACGAGATTGGAACTCTCGAAGACGCGATTGCTTATGCGGCCAAAAGTGTCGAGTTGACCGACTACGAAATCCGGAGCTTCCCGGAGCAGCACAACTTCTTTGAGCAGTTGTTGGTCGATATCGGGGAACAGAAGAAAAAGGATGACAAACATCTCACCACCGGGCTGTGGTCTGCTGTCGTCCCTGCGCTTCAGGGGCTTGATCCTCATCGCACCGCAATGGTGAAGGAAGTGATTCAGCAGCTCGAATTCCTGCACACTGAACGGGTGATGTTGACCTCGCCAGTGTTGAGAGTGGTTGACTAGACCCTTCGAGGCTATTAAGTGGCGGCGCAGCAGCCTTCTTGTCAGAGAAGAAGCTGCATGGATCTGGGAGGGCGAAGCTCCTGCTGAACCGCATGAGTGCTGACGCGGCCTCTGACTTACGACTCGGTAGGAGCCTCGCCCTCCCGGGTGTGAAACGCCCTCATGAACGTTTGGGCACACGTCAGCCTGATTTGTGCGGTTGACGTGTGCCACTTCTGCACGAAAATGAATTCATTGTTCTGAGCGTGGATCGATGCGTTGCGTTTCAGGCAGTTTTTGAATCATTTTTCCCGTGGTTAGTGACTATGCAGAACGGCCTCCCGACACTTGAGATTCTTGAAGCGAATCATTCATTCCCATGTTCATTCACTTTTAAAGTGATTGGAGTGGCGAATGATCAGTTCGCGGATTCTGTGCTTGTTGCTGTGAAAAAGCAGCTGACAGTGAATCTGGAGCCTGTTATGTCATCAAAGGCGACTCCGTCCGGGCGGCACGTCAGTGTCACCATTGAACCGCAGGTGGAGTCAGCGTTGCATATCCACGAGATCTACCGCGAATTGCAAAGCATTGAAGGTCTCGTGATGCTCTTTTAGAGCGGCGAGAGAAACTGGCGACTGTCATAATGCCAACGTCTGAATTTTCAGGACAAGATTGTTTCAGGACAAGATTGTCTTACCGTTGCGTGTGCTTGAGCAGGATGAAAACCGTTTGTTGTCACCGGTGAAAGTAACGCGAATGCGGAGCTCTGTTTTACTGACAATCTGCAGAACGATGATCCTGTTTCTGGCAGTGATCAGCGTCACGCCTCAGACTACGATGGGGGCAGAGCCCGATCTTGTTCAGCAGCCTGCGCGTGTTGATACCGATATTAGTACAGTCCTGAAACAGATCACCGATCAGAAATTCAATGTTCGTGTTGAGGGACAGAAGCAGTTAACGCGGATTGCTGAACGTTCCCCGACAGTATTATTGGAGGTAGCGGAACAGTCGGAATTTGAAATTCAGGCTCGAATCGTACGGGCACTTGAAACGGTGTTTCTTTCCCATTCCGACGAAGTGGGTGACAACGCAGAGAGAGCACTGATGGCTCTTTCTCAAACGGACCTTGCGGTTGCAGACGATGCCAATTCGGTATTGAGCGCGAATAGTCGACTTCGTGAACGCCGAGCAAGAAAAGCCCTGGAAAATCTGGGGGCTGTTTTTGCGTATGCCATCCCGACGGAATCCCGTTCATCTGTGACGGCCCCGCGAGTGGGAGTGGGATTCGGAGAATGGGCAGTTTTACAGACGATTTTGCTCTCTGAGAAATGGTCAGGAACGACTGCTGATCTCTGGCACCTGCGTCGACTAACTCATCACGAAAGACTGATGATTTACACATCGAGAAACAACGGGATCACTTTAGACGACCTCTTGCCGCTGCAGGTTGAACTTCCCGGTGCGACGATCACTGAAAGAGGCGGTGGGCTCGGAGTTCGCCAGAGCACGTTGACGAGTTCGATGATTATCGAAGAGATTGTCGCTGATGGAGCCGCAGATAAGGCCGGGCTACGAATCAATGATGAAATTCTGATGTTGAATGAGCATCGGGTCCGAGATTTTTCGAATCTCGTTGAACTACTTCTCAACTACGCTCCAGGTGAAACGGTTCAAATTCTGATTCGCCGAAATGGGGAAGAAATGCTGGTCCCGGTGAAACTCTCTTCCTGGAGAGACATTCCGCTCGGATCGCCGCCGTTTGATGGTCCTGTCAGTGATTTCGCTGGTCCATTGGGCGACGCCCGCCCGATTCCCCCTGCTCTCCCGCAGAAAGTTCGAGTCCTTACCCGACCACGATTTCAGCTGCAATAGACGGCACTGGGGAAATCATCTCTCCAGATGGCCTTTGTCAGCAAAGCAACAGGGACTGGCCTCTGAGATGGACCAGTCCCCGACGCACCAGAATCTTAGAGCACCTTGCGAAATAATTTCCACGCTTCCGCCTCGCGGCGAGTTGCTTTTCATCAATCGAAACGGCCGCTGCGCGGGCACTCGGTAGAGCAAACTGCTCTAGCGGCTGAAGCGATTAAGCTCGCAAACCGGCTTCTCTCATGAGTCGAGCGGTCTGCTCGTATGCTTCTCTGACCCATTCTTCCATCTTGTCTGGTTCAGGAGAAAACTCGAGTTCGATCGAGATGGTCCCATCGATACCAAGATTCTTGATCGCGTTCAGATAAGGCGGGAAATCAACAACGCCGCGGCCAGGGGGGAGATCGCCATGTTTCTTCCCGTCGCAATCGGAAATGTGGACATGGATCGCCTTGTCCTTGAGTTTAGCCAGTTCTTCGGCTCTGACATTGGCCAGATGAAGATGGGAAATATCAATGTTCGCAGCCAGTGCCGGGTGCCCGACATCATCAATGAATCGGGCCATGTTGTCGACATTGTTCAATAGCGACTGATGGAACGGTTCGAGTTCCAGAGCGATTTTTACTCCCAATTCCTCTGCGTAATCCGCGAGGGCTCGGCAGTTATCAACAGCAATTTCCCATTGTTGTGCTGGTGGAATAATTTCCTGATTCCAGATGTACTCACCGAGCACCAGCAGAAGGTTTTCGGCCTCATATTCGTAGACCAGGTCGAGATGTTCCCGAATTCGATCGATATGGAATTGCTGGACGCTCAGATTGAAGTCAGAAAGTCCCAATGCGACACAACAGAGCGAAACAATAGGCAAACCCTGCCGATCACACTCTCGTTTGATCGCAATTCGCTCACGGATATCGATTTCCAGCGGATCAACCTGTAAATCAATGCAGTCGAAACCGATTTCCTTCGTTTTTGCAATCCCCCATGAGCGTGGATGGCCAGATTCAGCCCATGCGGAGTTGATCAGTCCAAGTCGCATCAATATTTCCTTGTCATAGATGAGGGAACAGACAGTGACGAAATGTCGTTTTGCATGATACCCGCGACTGGGAAAACGTGATACGCTCTGGAGGTGTTTCGCCGATTCTGGCGACCGCGCTCGGAGTGTGCTGGCGAAGGAACGTCGACGTCAGAGGCCACCAAGACCGGAAAAATCGGGCGGGGTCAATGCGTCCTGGTCAGAATTGACACATCTAAACAGTTTGAGTTTTTGATTTCGGAGTTGATTTCATGCCAATTGCCACACCTGCTCAGTACGCTGCCATGTTGGACGCTGCTCAGCGCGGAAACTATGCCTACCCAGCGGTCAACGTCACATCAATCGTGACCATCAATGCCGCTCTGAAAGCATTCTCTGACGCAAAATCTGACGGCATCATTCAGATGTCAACTGGCGGTGGGAAATTCGCAAGCGGCTTGAACGTCGGCGATTCCACATTCGGTTGCATCGTTCTGGCGGAAGCTGCTCATCGTCTGGCTGAAAAGCACAACGTGCTGATCGCACTGCACACAGATCACTGTCCGCCGAAGGAAGTCGACACCTTCCTGAAGCCGCTGATCAAGGCAACTGCTGAACGTCGCGCTGCTGGCAAAGGGAACCTGTTCCAGTCTCACATGCTGGACGCTTCCAACCTGCCACTCGCAGAAAACATGAAGCTGTCTCAGGAGCTGTTGAAGCTCTGTGCAGAGCAGGAAATCATTCTCGAAGTCGAAGCCGGTGTTGTCGGCGGCGAGGAAGATGGAGCTGCTGGAGCTGAAATGGAACACGTTCCAGATTCAAAGCTCTACACCACTCCAGAAGATATGCTGGCAGTTTACGAAGCATTGAATGGCCACGGTCGCTACATGTTCGCTGCGACCTTCGGGAACGTGCACGGGCACTACAAACCGGGTTCAGTGAAGCTGCGTCCAGACATCCTGAAGCAAGGTCAGGATGCTGTTGTCGCCAAGTACGGCAAAGACGCCGAATTCGATCTCGTGTTCCACGGTGGTTCAGGAACTCCTCGTCACGAACTGGAAGAAACACTGGCTTACGGCGTTGTGAAGATGAACATCGACACCGACACCCAGTATGCCTTCACTCGTCCAATCGCCGAACACATGTTCCGTAACTATGACGGCGTGTTGAAAGTGGACGGCGAAGTCGGAAACAAGAAGGCTTACGATCCACGCGCTTACCTGAAGCTGGCGGAAGCCGGTGTTGCGAAGCGACTGATCGAAGCCTGCGAAGACTTGCACTCAAACGGCAAGACCATCTTCGGCCAAGTCTGATTCGACTCGCTTGCTGATGTGACGGCAGAACCAGTCTGATTTCATGTCATCCTGACTCTGCCAACACAAATAGCTGCTATTAAAAAACGGTCGAGGTTCCAAATCTGGGACCCCGACCGTTTTGCTTTTTTGATAGCCTGTCGAACCCTGCGCGGCGAAATGATCGATCGAAAATCGACCAGACCAACCTATAGACGTTGTGTTTCGCGGAAGAATTCGGTCATACGCTGAAGCCCGGTTTTCAGGGAGACCTGCGGTTCCCAGTTCAACAGACTCTTGGCCTTGGTGATGTCTGGGCAACGTCGTTTCGGGTCGTCTTTCGGCAGATCGACATGCTTCAGCTTGGACTTTGATCCAGTAACGGCGAGAACGGCCTCGGCGAGTTCCAGCATGGTGTTTTCCACTGGATTTCCGAGATTGACTGGCCCAATTTCAGTGTCCTGCTCCATCATCCTGATGAACCCTTCGATCAGGTCATCGACGTAGCAGAACGAACGGGTTTGAGAGCCGTCACCGTAGATCGTCAGATCCTCGCCCCGAAGTGCCTGCATCAGAAAGTTGGAAACGACTCGACCGTCATCCGGGTCCATTCGTGGTCCGTAGGTATTGAAAATGCGAACAATACGTACATCAACCTTGTGTGCGATGTGATAGTTCACACACAGGGACTCTGCGACACGCTTGCCTTCGTCGTAGCAGCTGCGTGGTCCCAGCGGATTGACATGTCCCCAATAATCTTCCCGTTGCGGGTGGACTTCCGGGTCACCGTAGACCTCAGACGTGGACGTATGAAGGATGCGTGCTTTGCAGCGTTTCGCCAGGCCCAACATGTTGACCATCCCCAAGGTCGAGGTTTTGATGGTCTTGATCGGGTTGTGCTGGTACGCAACTGGAGAGGCCGGACAGGCAAGGTTATAGATCAGGTCCGCTTCGACAACGAGGGGATAAACGATGTCGTGACGAATCACTTCAAAGTGAGGGTTTCCGATGAGATGTCGGATATTGTCTTTGCGGCCAGAGAAAAAGTTATCGACGCAGATAACATCATGACCATCACGCAGAAGTCGGTCGCAAAGATGGCTTCCCAGAAAACCCGCTCCGCCGGTTACTACAACAGTTGGCATCTTCCGTCTCGCCTTGAGGAAACTCAATTTAGACCGGTTTGGTCTCTTACTTGGCCGCTCAACCGCCTTCTCAGTGGAGAAAAGACAGAAATTCGCGTGCCAGAAACACTATATCTTTTGAAACCGCTCTCAGGGGCAACCTTCATGGCGCACCCTGTGGATGGATCATTTTAGAGCAGGTCAAATCAAGCTGTGCAAGGGAATTAGGCCGACCGACGGTAATTGCGGTGTTTCTGCTTGAGTTCGCGTACCTGTTGTCTTGTTCAATCGCAGCTGCAAATCACATTCAGGATTGGTCTTGAGGCGTTCCGCGTCACCATACGCAACTTGGGAGAGAGTTTGGGAGTCAGCAGTTCCCGGTGTCTTCCTAAGGATTTTCTGACTCGGCGCTTCCTCCCCTGTTCGCGGTGGTACTCGACACCCCTAAAAGCGGAAAATTTGGAGGAGATTTCGTTTCAGGAGTGCATCTTCTCGCAAGAAATTGCAGTGGAGGGGCGGACTTCAATGCGCACGGATCGGAATTATCGCTATGCTATATCGTTTGCTCCCGATTTCGGTTTGGCACCCAATGTGATGGCTGCCGTGGAGATTGGGGACGCTTTACTCAGCTGAATCTGTTGTCCAGTCATGACGCCATCGAACGAAGAAACTCCTCCATCACCACCAAAGCCAATGCGTCTGCAGCGGTACCTCGCCCAATGCGGCCTGGGTTCCCGCCGAGACTGCGAAGAACTGATTACCTCAGGGCGAGTTGCAATTGACGGCAAGGTCGCTGATCAGCTGGGAACAACCGTCCAGCCATTAGTTCAAGAAGTTTCCCTGGACGGTGAGCGTCTGAAAGTTGAGCGTAAGAAATACTTTATGCTCAACAAGCCGTCTGGCTATCTCTGCACCGCGAATGATCCTGAAGGCCGCCGACTGGTAATCGATCTGTTCCCGTCAGAAGGGCCACGTCTCTTTACTGTCGGGCGACTGGATGAAAACACGACCGGTCTGATCCTTGTGACGAACGACGGTGATCTGGCGCAGAAGTTGGCGCACCCTCGCTATCGGATTTTCCGCACATACGTCGCACAGGTTGCAGGCCAGCCACGTCCGGAAGTGTATGAGCAGTTGCGAGAGGGACTGTTCTTCACTGAAGGGAAGTTTCGCGTGCATAGCGTGAAACCGATTAAAAAAGTCAAGGACAGTACCTGGGTCGAAATCGTGATGACCGAAGGTCAGAATCGCGAAATTCGCCGGCTGTTCGCTCGCGTTGGTCATAAGATCATGAAGCTGGAGCGTCAGGGGTACGGACCTTTGAATCTCGGGCGGTTGAATCGTGGTGAGTATCGCGAATTGAGCCGTGACGAGTTGGCGTCCTTGCATGCCGTGCTGATCCGGAATCGCGCCGAAGAAGGGAAGCCGCCAGCCCGACGCCCAAGTCGGCCAACGGAATCTCGCGACGGTGGCGATCGAGCCCGCTCGCCAAGAAGAGAGTCAGAAGGACGCGGTTTTGATCGCGAACGCCGACCAAGTCGCGGTGATCGGCCAGACCGCGGTGAACGTTCATTCGGCGAACGCTCCTTTG
>JBEBTF010000179.1:0-8180 GCA_040393865.1 Planctomicrobium piriforme
CAGGCGAAGGTTGCTCCTGAATCATCACGTTCTGAGCAGTCACGCTCATCGTCCGGCCAGGCAAAACGGGGACGTCGTGTTCAGAAGGAACGGCAGTCGGCTGAGGAAGTTCCAGTTTCGGATCGCGTTCGCGAAATCGATGAGATCGTAGCCGTCGACCCTGACCGGTATGCTGGAATCCCGACATGGGAACATGCGATTTCCTTGCTGGTCAAGAAACAGCCAAAGCCATCCGGTAGCCGTCGCTCCAGCGGCGGGAACGGGGGACGCGGTGGAGATGAGCGTCGTCGTCGCGGTAATGGGAATGGTCGCGGCAATCGCAGTGGGTCATCTTCTTAGTTCTGCTATTGATGAAGTGACTCCATGGCGAGTTTTGGCTTGCTGCTGTGAATGAGATTGCAAGGGGTGTTGCTGAAACGGCAACACCCCTTTTTTTTGTGCGTGGTATTTATTTTGTGAACTGTCTTGGGGCGAGGGGTTGTGGATAACGTCACCAGGACAGTTGAGGTGTTCTGACGGCGGAAACAGAGACAGGTTGTTGATTTGTAGTGAAAATACTGCTGATTACAGATTTGGCTTGGTTAAATTGACGTTCAGCCCCCACTGTTTTGATGAGATTGTTAGTTGAGCGTAAACAACGCGAGAGGAAACGCTTGCAGCGGTTTACTGGAAAGTGCACCTTGTCGTGCTTTCCACATTGGGATAGCATTTTGAAGGCAACTTCGGAGTTTCCTTAGGTCAAGATGCTTGTAGCTGATCTTTTTTTACCCGACGTTTGATCCGAGGTTTTGAATCACAACAAGGACTGTTGTGGGCAGTGGTCTGAGTACTCTGTTAATGCTGGTATGGACTTCAGGGCGGTGCGGCTTTGCCGGAGTTCGCAAGAGTTCGTAAAGGCAGCAGCAGTGAGGAAGGTCCAATCGAACCTGGCCAATCGAATTTTTAATACGAACAGGCGACACGAATGACTTCTATCGACGTGACACGTATCCGGCGGTTCACGGCGGTCGGATTGCTCATACTCGGGCTCTCTACTGCCTATGCACAACGGCTTTCTTCTGCTGATCCGACCGATCAGGAGACTGCGAAACTTGTTTCGAGAATGATCCCCAAGTTTCACTTCGGGCGCGGGGAAATCGATGACAAGGTTTCCGGAATGTTGCTGGATGGTTTTCTGAAAAGTCTTGATCCTCAGAAGCTCTATTTTCTGAAATCTGACGTCGCTGGATTCGAGTCTCATCGGACGACTCTTGATGACGAAATCAAGGCGGGTGATGTCCGCTTCTGCTATGAAGTTTTCGATCTTTATAAGAAGCGATTGAATGCCCAGATGGACGTTGTCCATAAGCTGGTTGCTGCAGAGCATGACTTCACTGTTAAAGAAACAATTGAAGTTGACGCCAAGAAGCTGGATTGGGCAGCCAACCAGGAAGAGTTGAACGAGCGCTGGCGCAAACGTGTGAAGTACGATCTGCTGCAGTTCGTTCTGGATGGACAGACGATCGCCGAAGCACGTGAAAAACTCGATAAACGTTATCGCAACACTCAGATCATTGTGGATCAGTACAGCCAGGGCGAAGAACTGGAAATCTATCTTACGGTGTTGGCTCAGTGCTTCGATCCTCACTCCACCTACATGTCTCCACACAGTTGGGAAGATTTCGATATTCAGATGCGGTTGAGTCTCGACGGCATCGGGGCCGCTTTGCGTGCCGATGACGGATACACAGTCGTGGCAGATATCGTTCCCAGCGGCGCTGCTGCGGAAGAAGGAACACTTAAGCCCGGTGATAAAATCATCGGTGTCGGACAGGATGCAACCGGCGAGATCGTCGACATCTATCGCATGAAACTCAGCGATGTGGTGCGATTGATTCGTGGCCCACGAGGAACCATCGTTCGTTTGCAGATTGCACCAGCAAGTGGCGGCGAACGTAAGGTGATTTCACTCACTCGTAAAAAGATTGAGTTGAAAGAATCGGAAGTTAAGGGAGAAATCATCAATACTCAGGATCGCCTTGGGCGGCCTGGGCGAATCGGCGTGATTAACATTCCGAGCTTCTATCACGATTTCTCACGGAATCAGGGAAGTGAAGACCTGAAGAGTGCTGCCGTGGATGTCAGCAAAGTGCTGGATCAGTTCGAGAAAGACGGCGGCGTGGACGCCATCGTTGTTGACCTGCGAATGAACGGCGGGGGAGCGTTGACCGAAGCTGTCGCGATCTCAGGTCTGTTCATCGACAAAGGACCAGTCGTTCAGGTGAAAGAGCCGAGCGGCTATGTTCAGGCTCTGGAAGACCGTGATCCTGGTGTTAAGACAACCAAGCCACTTGTGGTTTTGAACAATCGTCTGTCAGCTTCCGCTTCCGAGATTTTCGCCGGTGTGATTCGTGACTACAAACGCGGGATCATTGTTGGCGATACCACCACTCACGGCAAAGGAACTGTTCAGAGTTTGATGGACGTTTCTCCTCGTCAGCCGTTCAGCCTGATCAAGCAGGGAGACCGCGGCAAGTTGAAGCTGACGATTCAGCAGTTCTATCGAGTGAACGGTGACAGCACTCAAAACCTCGGGGTGCGTTCGGACGTGGTTCTGCCATCGTTGATTGATCACTGGGACATTGGCGAAAGTTCACTGGATCGCGCTCTTCCGTTCGATCGCGTTGCTCCTGTGAAATACTCCGAAGGACGCCTGGTGAATCCAGAGCTGATCGCGTCTATCCAGAAGTTGAGTGAAGGCCGAATTGCGAACTCACCAGAGTTTCAAAAGCTGAATCGGTCGATTGCACGATATCTGGAAAAGAAGGATCGTACTCAGGTCACTCTGAACGAAGAAGAAGCTCGTAAAGAACGTGCCAATGATGAAGTGGCCAAGAAGGAAACTGAAGATCTCGAAGGGGCTGAAGGCAAGACTCAGAAGCCTGGCGATCCAGTCTTTCCGAAGCGGTTCTATGAAGACGAAGTGCTGAGCATCACTCTCGATTACCTGGACGCCCTCAACGGTCGCATTGCGACAACCAGGTAATCTGAAGTTGCTGGAATCTAAGTAAAGAAGCCTCAGGCGGATTTGTTCGCCTGAGGCTTCTTTGTGTTTCAGATGCGGCACTGGAATGTGCCGTGATGCGGTCGCGTGATCGACTTGGTCAGGCTGCTCGAACCTCGCGAATTACTGGTTGGATGGCTTCTTATCTTCTCGTTTGCTCAGGCGAATGGCGACAGGGAGCACAACGATGTAGATGATCCAGATGAGAAACTTCCTTTCAGGAGGAACAGTCAGAATTGCGGCAATAAAGGATCCGATGATGAACAGGAAGATGAGTGTCCATTTGATGATGTAGCGTCGTTCTTCTGCCGACTTCACATTTTTCAGGCTCACTGAAAACGCGAAGATGACGAGCCCAATGATAACGGAGAGTACCGTCGCGGCGAGCAGGGTCCAAATGGTCATGATCTGGTCAATTCGTATTGGTTTGGTCTCAGGCCGAGCCCGTGCTCAACGAGAGGAGTTTGATCTTCCATGTGATCACATTTCGAATGTGTTTCAATGGAAGAAGCGCAGACCAGAAGTGGAGCTTGCCTGGTCACAATCGTCAGTGAAACTGCTCAAGCAGAAGTGCTGCTTTTCCGATCGATAACCCGTCTGGGGTTAGACGGGTCAAAAAGTGTGCAGTAAGAAAGCGTCCCCGAGAGGATTCGAACCTCTGACCTTTAGCTCCGGAGGCTAACGCTCTATCCAGCTGAGCTACGGGGACTTCTGGATATGACAACCAGCAACCAGTTTCAGTTGTGGTAGTTGCGACAAATTATTGCACGGCGACTTCTCATCGTCCAGTCTTGAGCCCCTGTGAACTGGAGGGCTTAGAAAACCTGATTGGTGAAATCGGGATCATCGTGAAAATGATGGTTTCTGTTTGCGAATTGACGATTCCATTGTCTGGACGAGTAAGCGGACTCCTGCCATAATCCCGATCTGAAAGCCGGTCGGAAACGATGCGGGTTCATTTGCGGGTGTAGCTCATTTGGCAGAGCGCTAGCTTCCCAAGCTGGAGGTAGAGGGTTCGAGCCCCTTCACCCGCTTTGATAAACGTTGCAACCCCGAGGTCAGAAACGACTTCAGGGTTGCTTCGTTTTCAGGCGCTCTCTGGATGCTACTTCCAGTCTGATTCGGCCGGTTAATACTTTTCTACTGGGCTGGCGGCCGTACAATATTCAATTGTACAGGAGGCCCCGCTTTTGAGTTCCGACGACGTACTCTCGCTCTTTCATCCCGTTGTGCAGGATTGGTTCCGTTCCCGATTTCAAGGGCCGACCGATCCACAGCTGGCAGGATGGCCACATATCGCTCAAGGCGAGCACACTTTGATTGCGGCTCCAACCGGAAGCGGAAAGACACTAACGGCGTTTCTGGCAATCATCGATCGTCTGTTTCGGCAATCGGTTGCAGGCGAGCTGAGAAATGAATTGCAGGTACTCTACGTTTCTCCGCTTCGGGCTTTATCCAATGACATGCAGCGGAATCTGTCTGGTCCGCTGGCTGAGATTCAGGATTTTGCTGCTCAGGCGGGGCTAGATGTCTCGGCAATCCGAACAGGGTTGAGGACCGGGGATTCGACATCATCGCAGCGAACTCAGTTGGTCAAGAAGCCGCCGCACATTCTGGTGACGACACCGGAGTCGTTGTATCTGTTGCTCACGGCGGAGAAGGGCCGCGACATGTTGCGGTCGGTGCGGACGGTGATTGTCGACGAGATTCATGCACTTGTCCGAGACAAGCGAGGATCGCATCTCGCTCTTTCGCTGGAACGTCTGGCTTCGTTGACGGACGCGCCGTTGCAGCGCATTGGTCTGTCGGCGACTCAGAAGCCAATCGAGCGGATGGCCGATTTTCTTGTTGGAAAGTCCGATTCCGAACCGGAAGCAGTTGGGGGCGAAGCACACTGCGCCATTGTGGATGTGGGGCACACCCGTGATCTTGACCTGGGAATCGAGGTGCCTGCAGGCGAGTTGCAGGCCGTCTGTTCTCATGACCAATGGGCGACCATCAACGAACGTATTGTCGAGTTGATCAATGAGCATCGCAGTACGCTCATCTTTGTGAATACTCGACGTCTTGCGGAACGACTGACGCACCAGTTGACGCAGTTGCTTGGGGAAAACGCTGTTGGCAGCCATCATGGTTCTTTGTCGAAAGAGATCCGGCTCGATACCGAGCAGAAGTTGAAGAACGGGGAACTCAAAGCAGTCGTGGCGACGGCGTCGCTCGAACTGGGAATTGATGTCGGTTACATCGATCTCGTGCTCCAGATTGGCTCCCCACGATCGATTGCTTCCTTTCTGCAGCGCATCGGGCGGTCGGGACACGCATTGGGACTTGTGCCGAAAGGACGGCTTGTTGCCCTGACTCGCGATGAACTCGTTGAGTGCATGGCTCTGATTCGAGCTGTTCAGCATCGACGGCTCGATGTGACTCCGATCCCCGAGGCTCCGATTGATATTCTGGCTCAGCAGATCGTGGCTGAAGTTGCGATTGATGAATGGGAAGCGGACGCTCTGTTTAAGCGGTTTCGTCGCGCTTGGCCTTATCGAAATTTCACCCGTGAGCAGTTTGAACAGACGCTGCTGATGTTGTCGAACGGCCTGACCGAGCATGGTGGTCGTGGAGCGTCATTGATTTATTACGACCGAATCAACGGTCGGGTGAAGGGGCGTCGGGCTGCGCGATTGAAGGCGCTGAGTAATGGAGGAGCCATTGCTGAAGTCGATACGGTTCGCGTCATACTGGAGGAAGAGAACACCGTTGTCGGTAGCGTCGATGAAGAGTTCGGCGTCGAAAGTCAGGCAGGTGACATCTTCCTGTTGGGGAACACCTCGTGGCGCATTCACCGACTTCGAGGCAACGATCTGCTGGTCTCTGATGCTCACGGGGCGCCTCCGACAATTCCGTTCTGGCGTGGGGAAGCACCGGGACGGACTGTGGAGCTGTCTCAAGAAGTTTCCGCGTTGCGGGAAGAGATTGAACAACGATTGATTCTTGCCGACCAAACTGCAGAAGCCACAAGTGAAGCCGAGTTTGCAGATGATACGAACGGTGGTACTGAGGAAGAACGGCCGAAAAAATGGCAACCACTTGTTGACTGGTTGCAGGCCGAGACTCTGTGCGACACGGATTGCGCTTGGCAGATCGTGATTTATATGGCGGCCCAACGTGCCGCGATTGGAGTTCTTCCGACACAGCGGCGTATTGTCTTTGAACGCTTTTTTGATGAATCCGGCGGGATGCAGATGGTGGTGCATGCCCCGTTTGGATCTCGCATTAATCGCGGTTGGGGGCTGGCGTTTCGAAAGAGGTTTTGCAGGTCTTTCGACTTCGAATTGCAGGCGTCTGCTGATGACGATGGATTCCTGTTATCGCTTGGCCCGCAACACAGTTTCCCACTTGAATCCCTCTTCCCGATGATGCGGACAGACAACGCTCAGAATCTGCTGGAGCAGGCGTTGCTTGTTGTGCCCATGTTTCATTTCCGTTGGCGATGGAATGTGACTCGTTCGTTGTTTGTCTCCCGCATGGAGAATGGAAAGAAAGTTGCTCCGGCGTTACAGCGATTTCGTTCTGAAGATTTACTGACGGCAGTTTTTCCAAAGTTGACGGGGTGTCAGGAAAACATCGTTGGTGATCACGAGATCCCTGACCATCCGCTGGTTCAGCAGACGATGGCCGATTGTTTGTTTGAAGCCTTGGATATTGAAGGGCTGACCGAGTTGCTGGGAAAGATCGAAGCCGGTGAATTCACGATCGTCGGACGCGATACCAGAGAACCGTCTCCGTTTGCATATGAGTTGTTGAACTCGAATCCGTATGCATTTCTGGATGGAGGAGAAGCACAGGAACGACGCGCCCGGGCAGTGGCAACACGTCGCTCGCTCAACGTTGAAAGTCTGAGGGATCTTGGGCGACTTGATCCCAAAGCAATCGAACAAGTGGTCAGCGAAGCTCAGCCAGAGATTCGTGATGCTGATGAACTGCACGACTTGCTCGTGAGTCGGATGTTGGTTCCTGTCTGGAAGAGAGGGCGGGATACTCCTCATCCGATCCAGTATCGATTGCAGCTTGAGGTGTCCGAGTCAGGGGATTTGTTTAAATCACTGCAGCAGGACGGTCGGGCGATTGAAGTCGAGTATCTTCCTGGGCGACGTGGTTGGGTGGCAATCGAATCCTGGCCAGCCGTGTCCGTGCTCTTTCCAGAGGCAACTTCGCAGCAAGAGATTCACGTTCCAGAAGCCTTGCAGAAGCACTGGGAAGAAACAGATGCCTTAGTTGCGTTGTTACGAGGATGGGTGGAAACAAGCGGGCCCATCACCGCAATTCATCTGGAAGAGTTGCTGGGACTGCCTGTCAACCGAATCTTCGCATCACTTGAAGCGATCGAAGGGGAAGGGCTCGTCTTACGTGGTCGCTTTGCCCACATTTCATCGGATGTCGCCAGCGAATCGCCGGAGATCGAATGGTGTCACCGACGGCTACTTTCCAGAATTCATCGCCTGACCATCTCTGGCTTACGACAGGAAATCGAAGCCGTCGAACCAGAGGTCTATCTGGAGTTTCTTGCAAGACATCAGGGAGCATTGGCTGGCTATCGCAAAGCTGGATCAGATGGTGTTCATGAAGTGGTTTCGCAGCTTCAGGGGCTCGATCTGGGAGCCGGCGCCTGGGAACAGAGTGTTCTTCCGCTGCGAGTAGAAAACTATCGTCCGGTCTGGCTCGATGAATTGTGTTTCTCTGGTGATGTGGGCTGGGGACGTCTGGAACCCCAGACGACAAAGAAGACTGTCACCAGTCGTCCAATGGCATCGATCACCCGGGCAATTCCGGTCTCTTTGTTTCTGCGGGAAGATTTCCAGTGGCTGATCGCACGTTCGTCACCTGCTCAACGAGAAGAGTTGTCGCCCTCGTCGCAAGATGTTTTGGCACTGCTGGAATCACAAGGAGCACTCTTTGCGAATGATGTCTGCCAGCGTTTGAAGATGCTCCCCGGCGAGTTGGAATACATTCTCGGGGAACTGGTCTCGGCCGGGATTCTGACGTCTGACGGCTTCGCAGGGTTGCGTCAGTTGATCACGAACCCGACAGGAAACGATCGTCCCGGGCTTCCGCGACGTTATCAGCGCGTGCGTCGTCAATC
>JBEBTF010000180.1:0-8174 GCA_040393865.1 Planctomicrobium piriforme
CCAGCAACGACGACTCCCGATCCACGACCGCCATCTTCGACGCCGTCACCAGAGCTATTTCACTTCGCATATTGAAACATCAAAATCGGGTTCAGATAGAAACGAACGCCAAGGCCCAGCCCAGCTTGCATCTTACTCCACCTCAACTCCAATAACCACAAACGCTACTGGCTTCCAGTTTGGACATCCACAATGGAGCACATGTGGATTCAGGAAATCTATATCCTTCGGTGTTTTTCATAAACATCCCATCGATTAGTACTGATGTAAGTACAGAGACCAACCTGCGAATCCGCGTATTCTTTCATCTTCGCTAAGTGGTGTGAGAGTATTGGCGGAGAGCTGTACTCATAAACCCCACCGTTTTTGAAGCGAACTCGAATCCAACTGTCTCCGTATTCGTAGGCATCAATCCCAGAAGCCGAATTTACATATGGTTGCATCGCGCACCTCTACCCACACTAAAGAAAATACAACAACATTAATCAATCATCACCCTGATAGCATGTCATGTGCCATTAAATCCGAGATGACTGTTTAGCACGACAGATACGCTGCTTGCAAACATTCGTATTCGATTAAATCCACGTGATGCGGTTTCGGAACATGGAGGGCGAAACTCCTACCCAGCCGAAAACCAAAGAACTCGCGATCCCTCACGCGGCTCAGCAGGAGCTTCACCCTCCCAAATTCATGCAAAAGTAAGATCTGAGACCACCTAAATAATTCTTTCCTATATCACCATATTTACTTAGTGATCGCTTTCGAAATGATCTCTAAATTGAGGCGAAGTTTCTTGAGCAGGACGAGATCGTCGGGAACTGCTTGAGATGAAGTGCTAACACCTGGCAGTGAATATTCGTTTCAACATCGGCCCCAGCTTCCGAAGCAATTTGGTGGTATTTCGTTCAAGTTCGTTGTAATTCTTGAACCCGGTCTCGCCTGGAGGCGGCTTAAGGTCTGAGTCGGAAATAACTGGTGAGGGCATCCTCTTTAACCGATCACGAGTCACCGGACCTTTGTTCACTGGTTGTGAAATGGCCTCTGCGATATGTCGAGGATTGACCGCATTCTGCGTACGTTCGGAATCGCGGATGACCTCCATCGAACCTTTTCGACGCCACGTCACTCGCGAAAGCCCTGTGTTAGAGCCATTACCAGAACCATTGCGAGCCATTATCAGCCAACGTCCCGGCTCGCGAAACAGCGTGAGCTCCGCCTGCAATTCTCCAGTCAGAATCTCTTCAAGCCCGACCCCGACCGCTCTGTAGTCTTGAATGTTCCACGGGTCAAACAACGCTCCACAGGAGGAGCCGTTGATCTGGATGAAACAAGGTCGGCCGCATCGAGTGCAGCTTCGTCTCATAAGCATGCAAGAGGTCACCTGAATCAACATCGCAAAAGCCCAGCGTGTTCTTGCAATCCACAGCTTCGAGGAGTGATCTCTAACACTACTTAATGTGCAAGAACTTTGTGTCGTTGACAAAAAAGTCTCGTACATAGTTAAACCCAGAAGAACACCGATCGCATGCGATCAAAAATCAGCAGGCCGCGTTCGTCGCTGATGATGAAATTTTAGAAAAGGAACGTATATACTGCTCAAGATCCATCAAGATGCATTGCGATATGAGACGACTTTCGACATTGTTCAGCGAAGTTATTGCCCCTGCAGTATCGTGCTCGCTACCAGTTTTTTAATGTTAGTCTGCTAGGAATCTTCCGTGTCACAGCTACCGTTGTCTCGTGCGCATCTACGCCGAACTGGATTCACGCTGATTGAACTACTGGTCGTGATTGCCATTATTGCAGTGCTGATTGCCCTGCTGTTACCGGCAGTTCAGCAGGCGCGAGAAGCCGCCCGACGCAGCCAATGCAAGAATAATCTCAAGCAGTTTGGCCTCGCACTGCACAACTACCATGATCTCTACCTGCGGCTTCCACCAGGCGCGATCACCAGCAACTGGATTGGCTGGGGAACCATGTTGCTGCCCTCACTCGAGCAGACCGCGATTTATCAAAGCATCGCAACAAACAACGGATTTAACCGGATCTGGACGCAAGCAACAAATTCCGCCGGCGATTTTCATGTGAGAGACGTTCTCGCCAAAACACCGTTGGCAATGTTTCAGTGCCCATCCGATCCAATGGGGGCCGTTAACACCCGAATGTACGACTATGCCTCATCTAATTATGTTGGAAACGCCGGTCACATCTTCGAACCAACCGGCTCTGCTGCGGATCAGAAATATGTTGGCCCATTCCTGATGAACATTTCGGTTCCATTTTCAAAGATTACCGACGGTCTGAGCAACACAGTGCTCCTCGGAGAACGCAAAACTCTGGGCGAAACAGGAACTTCGCAGCCGAACTATTTTGGGAGTATCTGGATTGGTCCAATTGTGGCAAGCGCTCCAAACAATGTGTTTCCCAAAGGAGCGTCAAACGGATGGGCTACGACAAGTAACGGACGCTATCTCTCATTGGTAACCGCCCCGATGCGTCACGACGTGTACCTCGTGAACCAACCAACATACGGCCAATCCTTTTCAAGTCTCCATACCGGGGGCGCACACTTCCTGTTAGGCGACGGCGCTGTCCGGTTTATTAATGAGAACATTGATCGCACAATGTACCGTTCCTTAGGCGGTTATGCGGATGGCGAATTAATTGGCGAGTTTTAATACCGTTTTCCGAACCAGGCATTCTGCAGCGTGCCTGGTCAATTTATCGATCCGAGATGTCACTCAGGAATCGCACAGTGCTTAATATCGAGAAAACAGTTTGCATTGCGGCCATCTCGTTTGCTTTATTCGGCTGCGGCGGAGCATCGGATTTGCCGAAGCTCGGACATGTGAACGGAATTGTGACGTTTGAGGGAAACCCGCTACCAGGTGCTGAGATCGCCTTTCTTCCAGAACAAGGACGCGGTTCAGCCGGGGTAACCGATGCCAACGGGCGGTACACTCTTCGATACACCGACAAGCAAAATGGGGCCATCATTGGCATACACACCGTCAGCATCACAACGAAGCTGCCGGACGACACCTCTAAACCCGAAATCCTGCCGGCGAAGTACCACCAGAAGTCAGAACTCAAATACCAGGTCAAGGAAGGCGACAACGTAGCTGACTTCCCGTTGACCGCAAAATAGCTTGGCCGCGAATTCGTCAGATCTTCGCGCCGGTTGATTAAAATCGACAATGCCGGGCGCCATGCGTTAAATCACAGACAGCCGACTGGGGTTGCATATGAAAATCAGATGATACGGTGGAAAAATCGGCCGACTAATTATTGCAGCTCACGGCTTTTTCGTTCCGCAACCACCGTCTCATAGGTATCCATCCCCTGATGCAACCACCTGGCACCGCAAGTGATGCGGTGCCAGGTAATGTGACTATGCAGGAGGACGAGGCACTGGCCACGTAGCGTCACCTTCCACAGCTTACGTCCGAGGACGAACAGCTCGCTGCCGAATAACGCCCTCACATACACCGGATGCGGCGGCGCCTATCGGCACGAGTTCTCCAGCGTGCTATCGCTTTGCTCGCGGCGAGAACGGCGATCCACTTGCGAATCGCGGCGATCAACTCCGAAAAACGTGATCGCGAGCTCCCGCGTTGCTCACATGCGATCGAGTCAGGCTCAGACGCCAAAAGACAGGAGCTAAACGAATAAAGGCTCGTTCCAAATTACTGCAACGAGCCTTTTCGTTTTAAGTCGGAGTGACAAGACACCTATTGTACTTTGGGAGGATGGCATTCAAGCCCTGACTTATTCATACGTCGCGATTCTCAAGGCAATTGGGTAGAGCTGACAACATCCGCACGTTTTCTTTACGCCGCCCCAATAGTCCGAGATGGCTGTATTATGCAAGCAGACTTCGCCTCCCTTAAAGACCATTTCTCGCTTCTCTATTCATGATTGCTCACTAGGCTGTCGTTACCGATAATGCTGCTTTGTACTTTTTGCTCTGGAGTAGTCCGCCGATGACTGAACAACCTGCAGGATGGAAATATGAGCCCGTCCCTCCATCCGCGTCTGTTCTTTACCGCATGCTGTGGCAGCTGGAAACGTGGTTCCGGACGATGGTGTACGTCGAGTTGAAAGCAGCGCGCATTGACTGGGAAGAGCCAATCAAAGCGAAGGTTAGGGGCTGGCCGCCCAAATCACTGATGAGCGATAAGACCCAACATCATATGGCAACGTCGCATCAGGAGGGAATCTCCTATCTGACATTCGGCGAGCTTTGGAGCATCATGTCAGACGGTGGCAACTGGCCGTTGTTCGAACCGTATTTTCCGCCCGTGGCGAATACCGCCGCGCGGATGGATGAAGTGAAGACGATTCGCAACCGAATTGCCCACTTCCGCGAGCCGCACCGGCACGACGTGGACCGGCTCAAGCTTTTCATGAGAGACATGGAGTCCGGAATAAAGAAATTTTGCTACCGATACTGCGAAGGCACAGACCCGCAAAACCCAGCCGACGACCCCGTGTACGAGACGCTAAAAGCGCGATGGGCGAACATCGGCTATGGCATCGAATTGTTGACACCCGTGGACTGGCTCTATGCGCCTGGACACCTGCACTGCAACCCGCATATGAACGCAACCTTACACCTGCTGACGCATAGGAACGATGTACAGGGTTCGATGCAGGGAGTGGCCTACAAGCTGACCTTCAGCCCGAACCACACACAGCATTTTGACGTCGGAGGGTTCGTCGCCAGCACCCAAAAGCACCATAAAGATATCATCCACATTTTACTGGCGAGTGATTTTGACGCCCCGATGGTGACAATTCCTGCGATCCACGGCGTAGATGCGACCGTGGAACTAATCGCGGAGTTTCTTAGCGCTGCCCTCAATTCCCAGCGCTGCGGCCGGCGGCGATTGGACCGGGAGACGCTCAACTGGCCGGAGTACATTCTGTGGCCCGAGCATCTGTTGACGTACTTCAGTTCGGACATCACCGAACCAATTTTGTTGATGGACGATTGACGCGACAAGTACTTTATTCAGCCTTGTTAGTTAGGTTGACCGGATTCGCTAATCCCAGCTTCCTTAGCGTCGAAACGCGGTTACACCCCCAACACATCAGTACCCACTAACGCAAATTATCGTCTGCAAACGAAGAGGCGGCTCTTCGAAGCTTGGTTCCGTCTTGAAAAGAGGTTTAAAAGTGAGTAGAGCAATTCAGATGCCCCCATTGGGCGCCTTGCTCTTCGCTTTGCGGTTTCGGACGCGACTCTCTAAGGACACGTAATCGACTCCACCAACGATAGGCCGCCGTGGTGTGCAGCATGTCTCACTGAGAACTTGAAGGCCAACGAGAGAAGAAGTCAGAATCCGAATGGTGGCCAACTTTCAGCAGCCTGAAGTTGGTCCACATGAAAAATCCCGCCACCAGTTGCCTTGGCAACCGCTGGCGGGATTTGAGCTGCAATCCTAAGTCGGGGCGACAAGCTTTCAATTTAACTCTTTGTCGCTGAAGTCCGGGGCTGGAATGCTGTGATTCTATTTGAAATTAATTCTATATGGCGTAACTCTATGCCCTGAAATGAAAAAGCCCTTTGACCTGCTGGCCAAAGGGCTTTTTGCTCATCAAGTCGGGGTGACAAGACGGCTATTGAACTTTACCTGGCTGGCGTGCGGGGCTGGGAAGCCGCAACCCGTCAGCAGATAGATCATAGCGGGTTACAAAGTTCCGTCAAAAAGTAACTCGGGCAGGCCGACTACTGGTTTCCAAAGGCCCGATCGCTCTTCAACGTAGCTCTGGCAGAGGGCGATGATTTTATCTCGGCCGCCGAGCCTAACCGGTTGCTGCTCGATTTCACTACGGCCTCTAAGGATGCTGCTCGCAAACCCTGAAGAGGACAGTAGCAATCCTGACGAGATGTCCGCCGAGGAGGCAACGATGTCGAATAGTGCCGAAACTGCCGGTAATCCAGGTTTCTTGGAATGAGCGATCCAGTGCTTCACTTCGACAAGGAAAGCCAATGGCTGCCCATTCTCGATGCAGGTAAGTCTGAGGTCAAATCCACCGTCTTTTCCCGGACGCGTTAGCTCCGTACGAAATCCGAGGTGATTAAATACTTCGCGTAGAATGCGCTCAAGGTCACGCCATTCAATCGCGTCCAAGGCCGAGGGATTTCGGGCAACCTCCTTCGCGAGTCCACGCATGGCTTCTCGCACGATGATTTCAATGCGGGATAACGAATGAACGTCCTCGTCGGACGTCGCATTGATGTCGGCTAAGTACTGTTTCAGCCTTGGCGGGCCGCTGGTGGGAAAAAAGATCACTCCGTGGTCGCACAAATTTTCCAACCGCTCAGCGGTGTAGCGCCAACATCGACCTTCGGGGGGGTGATGGCCACGCCATTCAAACGTAAGAGTTGGACGTAGAAATGGTGAGGTAATATCGACGAGAACGTAACGCCCTCGCGGATCATCGTCGGGATTTCGGTAACGGGCATCGCTCTGCGTCATGTGGACACCGGATTATGGCAGATCGTCTGCATTGGTGACGACTCGGAAACCCACGTCCGAAGCGGCGACAAACTGCCGTCCGCCTCAAAGGATTCTCTGGTTTTCTGTGCCGCGTAGCACATCGGCTGCCGTCGTACTTTTGGTTTCGCGCACAAGGTAGAGCAGTGTTTGCAAATCCTCAGCCTTTTCCATGACGAGCGCCAGTCCGGGTTGCACTGACCGACCGGCGTTGTCACCTTAAACCAATTGGGGAGATTGATAAAAAGCCGCACGTCCCCCTGTTTTTTGAGCTTCTCGGCGAATTTCCGCTCGGCACCGGACTGCAATACGATGCTGCCGTAGATTGAGTTTTCCATCTGCACCAGCCGGCCGGATACGGTTTCCTCGGTTTCGCCCCATTCGGTTATGTCGAACCAAGTGCCATCCACAAGCTGCCGGAGCGCTTCCTCGCGGACCACTCTGGCGGCCTGGGAGCGAATTCTTTCTGAAAAAAGTCGACGCTGCCGTTTTTGGACCGGAGTGGGAGGGCTCATTTCTTAATGTATTAGCGAAGCGTCTGCAAATCTTCGTGTACGATGGTATATCCTTCGCTTAGTGTTAAGTGTCTGCCGTCTTCGTCCGTTTGCGGTTGGGGCTCGATCACTGGGGGTCCCCGGCTGCGAACGGATGAAGACGGCACATGGGCCGAAACGGGTCACTCTCCGGAAATGGACGTTCCTACATGGGCACAAGGAAGAAATTACAATCCCGGTCTCACCAATTTCCTGAAGTTCGAGATTGGGCTGATCAACAACTTAGTAAAGGCGCTAATCTGATAGTTGTTGAGTTCGCAGTGTCTCAACTTTCCTTTGCCGACGACCTGGCAGATTGTTGTGAGTTCGATGTGAGTCAGTTTCCTGTCGCCGGGCGGTCTGATCACTGGCATGAGTTTTGGAAGTCCTCATCCACGTTCTGGTTTAAGTGCCTCGAAGAGTTAGACCCTGCATTGGCACCCGACATCAGAAAGTTTAGTGAAGTCAATTCACAGGAGCTTACAGAGTCACTGTCACAGGAACTGACGACCGCAACCCCATCTCGCCATCGCGCGATGGGACGCTGGTTTCAGATGCAGAACCGACTGGCCCAGCGTGAGCTCTTTGCGTGCTTGGACGTCATCATCACAGGGCCGGCGGAAGAGGATGTCCACAAGATTAACCTGCAACACAATATTGCGTTCCTGTTCCTCGCTCGAATTTACTTTCCGGCCTTAGCTCGATTTGGTCTCCCTCCCGACGTTCTTTATCGACAAGCAGCTGAGGGAGATTACCAGACATTAGAGCAAATACTGGCGCTTGACCCGACGACGGAATCACTGCCCGAGATTCGAGACGTTTTGTGGAACTTGCTGCGAAAGAAACGACCATCGCCATTAGCAGTTGATCGATCCCAGATTTTTACTGGACGCGCTGGACCGGTCGAAGGGCGAAACGGCTGAGTTAGCAGTGAAAGTGTTAGAACTCTCGCAAACGCTGAAAGAGAAGTGGCTTACAGCCGATTACGCCACGAAGAGAAGACTGCTCGAAATCGTCTGTTTGAACTCGGTTCTCGACGGCGTAACTCTATGTCATGAAATGAAAAAGCCCTTTGACCTGCTGGCCAAAGGGCTTTTTGTCTCATCAAGTCGGAGTGACAGGATTCGAACCTGCG
>JBEBTF010000181.1:0-8106 GCA_040393865.1 Planctomicrobium piriforme
TGGCACGAACACGTGCGTGAGCAACCCGCTCGGGCACTGCGCAGCTGGCAGGGCAAGAGTCATCCGTCATTTGCGGACATGCTGTCGGCACTGCGTGTAGAAAGCCTGCAAAACATCAGCCGAAAGTTTTTTTCACACCGCCCCTGCCACCCCCTGTCCAGAAACTCATCCAACACCTGACAATGCTCTTTCAACTCACTACTTAAATGTGCGAAAGTCGAACTTAGACTTTGGAAAGAAACCAGTGGCTGAGATTGAAATAAACAATCAGGGAGATCACGTCGACGAGTGCGAGTGTAATTGGTCCGGTGGCGACCTGAGGGGTGATATTGAGTCGGCGAAATAACGCAGGAATCACCAATCCCAGCACCGCGGCACAGGCGACAGTGGCAACAATACTGGCAAGCAGATTGACAAAAGCGGCTGTGTTTTCGATCGACGTGAAAACCAGAAAGCCTGCAACTAATGCGCACGCCAGGCCGAGCAGAAGGCCTGTGATGAATTCGGTCTTGATTTTCAATGCCAGTCGCGACCAAGGCATCTGTCGCTCGGTGATGATCGGAAGAGAGAGGCTCATGGACTGCGATGTCACACTGCTGGTCAATGAGATCACAAGGGGGATGAACGAAACAACCATTACCAATGATGCGATATCGTAGTAATGCTTCGTCACGGTCGCTGTAATCAGTCCACCGGCCAGCGTGGCCAACAGCCAAGGGAATCGACGACGAACGAGTTCTGGAACGGATTCCTGCTGTGTTTCCGAGAGCTGAACTCCGATAAGCTGGAAGAGGTCGTGCTGACTCTCGCGGCGGTCCAGATCTCTGATTTCCTGGGTGTAAAGGTCGACATCGACCACTCCAAGAATACGTCGTTGCTCGTCAACAACAGGGAATGCCAACAGTTTGTGGAAAATGAAAAACTCACATGCGTCCAGAGCAGTGGCCGTATGAGGAATGGAAATCACCTGTTTGATCATGATTTCCGACAGTGGTGTCTTTCTGGGACTCAGCAACAGGCGACGTGTTGGAACGACTCCCACCAGCCGGTTTTCACGATCGGCGACATAGAAATAGATGACTCGGCCTGACGGCTGTTGTTGTCGGATGACTTCCAGAGCTTCTTCAATTGTGAGTTCAGGCTGCAGCAATACCAGATCGGTGCGCATGTGCTCATGAATCGGCCGGTCGAGGACATCGTGAGTCAGTTGTTCTGCCATATCGCTATCAGTGCCGTTTTCTGTCGTCGTCACGAGTTTTCGAAGTTCCGTTCAGCAATCAATCCGTTGCCGGCATCGCTGCCAGATTCACTTATATTCAAACATGCAAGGCGATTCCGGAGTGGGGATTATGGTGTCTCCATCCGTCAGTCAACTTTTCTCTGACTCACTTTCCACCATTGGTGCATCCTGTTCGGTCTGCTTCGAAGTTTTGCGGTACTCTGCTAACTCGTCAGTGATAGAACCTTCCCACAACGGTACCCCGGCGGCATACGCGGCTCGAGCAATCATATGAGCCCCGACAGGAGCTGTCATACAGAAAAAACCGATCACGAGAACTGCTCGAACCGTCACAGCAATGTCCTGAAAATGGACGGCGGCCCCGAGCAGGATACAGGCAATTCCGAGCGTTGACGCTTTTGTGCCAGCCTGCAATCTCATAAAGAGATCAGGCAGCCGGAGAACTCCTATTCCTGCCAGCAGCATAAATGCCGACCCTAAGAGCAGCAGGCCAGCGCTGATTTGTTCACTCATTATGGCCTCGTCTTTCAAGGTAACGTGCAAACCCAATTGTCCCGAGAAATCCGACAAGTGCGAGCACTGTGCCAGAGTCCATCAGCACCGGCTCATTGACGAGTGCGGAGTAGGCAGCGATTCCACCGACCGCCAGGACTCCCATAAGATCGAGGGCGACGACGCGATCCGGAAGGGTCGGACCGATCATGAGTCGAATGAAGGTCAGGAACAGTGCCAGCCCGATCATGGCGAGTCCCGCCCCGATCGCTATTTCTGTAATTGATGTCGTTTCCTGAATCATCGCAGCAGCTCCAGTACGCGTCTTTCAAGACCTTCCTTGATTGAGCGTCGATAGGCTTCGACATCTTGATTGTCGATATACATCGCGTGTACGAACAACGTTTTTCGGTCTTCGGAGAGATCAAGGCTGACACTCCCGGGCGTCAATGTAATCAGGCAGGCAAGCAGCGTAATCTCGATGTCAGTCTTTGCGTCCAGGGGGACTGCCACAACCCCTGGACAGATGTAATCGCTCTCGGCCAGAGGAGCACGGACATCCCCTGAGTATGGGGACAGGTTTCCATTTCGACGGAGAGGGGAAGGGGGAAGTGGGCCTCCGCGTTTAACCAATCGCTGCTTCGGTACTGCCCCTGGAATCAGGACGTCGTACGCGACACGGAAATTCGCAAGGAATAATTCCCAGATGTACCGAGCAACGAACAGAACGACCTGACGCACTTTTAGAAAGTACGTTGAAGGACCAAGAAATAACTGGGAATAGCGGAGAATGAAGTAACCCAGCAGAAAACCAAATATCAGATTGGGCACGGTAAACACGCCGCTAGCCATTCCCCAAACAATGGCCAGCAGGAT
This sequence comes from Planctomicrobium piriforme, assembly GCA_040393865.1. Taxonomy (GTDB): domain Bacteria; phylum Planctomycetota; class Planctomycetia; order Planctomycetales; family Planctomycetaceae; genus Planctomicrobium; species Planctomicrobium piriforme_A. Next base: position 2,609 of record JBEBTF010000181.1, read on the forward strand.
ATTCCATAAGAACATCGTCACTGAGCTTCTCCCATTACGGCACGAATATAACCGTCCCGCTGCAACAGTTCTTCAGCAGCTCGCATTGCCACCGAAAAGACCGGCTCAGCACAGAAACCAATTGTGATCGTCAGCAGGGCCATCATTCCAATTGGAAACAGCAAGATCCGCATCTGTTTAGAAGATAGATTGGGAGGGTTGCGACTGGCAGGGGACTCCTCTGGTAACGGCTTCCAGAATGCCTCTGACCAGATCTTCGTCATAGAAAACAGGGTCAAAAGGCCTACGAATAACGCTGTTGCCACAAGGAGATATTGCTCAGCCAGCAATCCAGCTTTTATCAGCGACAGTTTGGCAAAAAATCCAGACAGCGGAGGCATCCCGGCCAGGGACATCGCCGGAACAAGAAACAGGAATGCCAGCAATGGCTGAGAGAGATAGAGTCCGCCTTGGCGTTTGAGTTCGACCATCCCGCAGAGTTTTCCTGCTACGGTACTCACCAGAAACAGGTTCGTTTTCACGATAATGTGATGGATGATGTAGAAGATCGATCCCGCCAGAGCAAATGTCGCGAGTTCGGTTGATTCCACCAGACCAGCCAATCCCAGGCCCATCGTCATGTAGCCGATCTGGCTAATGATATGAAACGATAACACACGTCGGAATTCCTGCTGTGCAACCGCCCCGAGAACTCCGGTCAGCATGGTTAGCCCTGAGAGAGCCAGTATCAACGTGTGTGTGTACGCATTGTCCTGCACAAACACCAACGTGAACATGCGAATGAGTGCATAGACGCCGACCTTAGTCAGCAGACCAGCGAACAAGGCGGATACAGGGCCAGGCGGAGTGTGATAGGAGGCAGGTAACCAGAAGAACAGGGGAAAGACAGCCGCCTTGATCCCAAAGGCCACCAGAAACAACATCCCGACCGCGGTTACCAGAACAGGACGATCACTCTCTCCCAACCTGATGGCGAGATCGGCCATGTTCAATGTTCCCGTCAATCCGTACAGAATGCCGACTGCCGCGAGAAAAATCGCCGACGAAACAAGATTCAGCGTGACATACTTAATACTGCCTTGCAGTTGAGGGCGTTCTCCTCCGAGTGCCAGCAACACGAACGAGGACATGAGCATGACTTCGAACCAGACATACAGGTTAAAGATGTCTCCTGTCAGGAATGCTCCGCAGACCCCCAAAAGCAATGCGTTCACAAGTGGATAATAGCCGAAGGCCTCTCTTCCTTTATCCACGCTGGCCAGAGAAAACACAACGACCATCAAGCCTGCAATGCCAGCGAGGACCACCATAATTGCGCTGAAAAGATCAGCGACCAGCGTAATGCCGTAAGGCGCCTGCCATGCTCCTGCCTGAGTCACAATGGTGCCGACACTGTAAACGCGTTGAAACAGAAGCACGCTGGCCCCGAGCAATGCAATGGCACCAATCAGGGCAACAGCACGCTGAAATGCAATCCAGCGCCACGCCAAGAGCGATAACGCCACCGTCAGCAACGGAATGAGTAAAGGGAGTACCAGCACCACGTCGTTCATTGGTCGCTCAACTTGAGGTCATCCGGGTCATCGCTGCCGAGAGTCTGATAGGCGCGGTGAAACAGCGTGAGAGTAAACGCCAGAACGGCAAAACCGATAACAATGGCTGTGAGAATCAAGGCTTGAGGAACTGGATCGGCCCACGGCGACGTTGGGACATCTTCACCCGCATCAATGACAGGAGCATGTCCGCGAGTCAGGCCGCCGACTGTGAAAATCAACAAGTTTGCCCCGTGCGACAAAAGCACCAATCCAAGGATGAGCTTGAACAGGCTGCGTCGGAGCATCATGTAGGTTCCCGCCGCGTACAGGCAGCCGGTTACAATTGCCAACAATGTCAGCATGTTACTCCTCCGCCAGTGGCAGAATGATCGACAGGGTCACACCCATCACTGCCATATAAACGCCCACATCGAAAATGAGTGGTGTTCCCAGAGGAACTTCACCCACTCCGGGAATATGCAGTTCGTTCCATAATCCGGTCATCAACGGCTGGCCGGCGAACAACGCAAGAACTCCACTGCAAAGGGCCACGAGCAGGCCCGCTCCCATCAGGACGCGTGGGTCGAATGGAAGTACTCGATTCACTTCGGCGACTCCGAAAGCGAAGCGGTAAAGCACGAATGCAGCAGCAGCGACGAGTCCGCCAGTAAAACCGCCACCCGGTTCGTTGTGACCTCGCATCAATAAGAAGAATGAAAACAGAAGCAGCAATGGCAAGAGAAATCGGGTTGCCGTACACAGAATCATCGAACTCATCTGAGATTCGGCGGTGGGTTCTTCTTTAATGGCTAACTGAGCGGAAGTCACAAGCCCGATTGTTTCTCCTGTGGAACCGGTCTCTACGAGTTCAGATCGTCGACGGAGTTTGAGCAAGGCGTAGACTCCAACCGCGGCGATGGTCAGTACAGTGATTTCGCCCATTGTGTCGAGCCCGCGGAAGTCCACCAGAATCACGTTAACAATGTTCTGGCCATGCCCCCCTGACTTGCTGTTGGTCACGAAGTAATCCGACAGAGCCTTCTGACTGTCAGGAGTACTCAGCAGCACGAAGAATGTCATCACACCGCCAACACCCACCGAAATAATCATGTCTCTTACCCGAGACACAGATCCTGAAACGATCGTGCTTTCAGGCAGGTGAAAAAAGACAAGCACAAACAGGATCACGGTGAGCGTCTCGACGAGAAACTGAGTCATCGCGAGATCGGGAGCCCCATACATGATGAAGACGAGTGCAACACCATACCCAACGACTCCCAGCGCCATGATCGCAGAAAGACGCGATTTCACCATGATCACGGCAAAGACCGCAAAGAGAATCAAAGCTGCGAGGCCAGCCTCATAAAATCGAATGTCTGACCAGTCAAACGTGATTGTCAGCGCTCCGTGTCGCAGAAGAGAATAACTTGCCAGTGCAAACATTGTCCCCAGAGTGATCATCAGGTAATGCCGCAAATAGCCACTTTGCAGTACCCGAGTCATTCCAAGTGCGACAGCATTCAAAGCCGTTAATGCCCAGTCATACCAGCGAGTTGGCCCCCACTGGAAAATGCCACCCCAGCGAGCCGCTGCCTTTACCAGCCATCCACGTATGGCAAACGAAGCGATGCCCGCTGAGAGCGTGATCAGACTGAGCCCCAAAGCCGTTGTGAATCCGTGCCACAACGTCAAATGTGAACTCAGGTCGCGTCCCAGTACCGCTGCACTCGCTGCACCGACGAGTGGATCAGCGATGAATTGAGGGAACACACCGAATACCAATCCCAAGCTGGCAAGGATCACTGGCCCCAGCCATAGGGGAGTTGTGACCTCGTGAGCCTCTTGCAAGTCCGGATTTCGACTCCCCCAAAACGGACGGAGACCGACGACAATCGCCACTGCGACCAGAAAGGCATTTGCCGTCACTGCTGCAGCCGTCGTTATCAACACCGCAGACGAATGCAGTGTCACTTCGTAACTGAGTTCTTTAGCGATAAACCCAAATAGCGGAGGCAGACCAGCCATCGACAACGACGCGAGACCAGCAGCAATCGCCGTGATGGGCATCACTTTTCCCAACCCGGTCAATACTCGAACATCACGGGTTCCTGTGGAATGGTCAATAGAACCAGCAACAAGAAAGAGAGCCCCTTTGTACAACGCATGCCCCAGCAGAAAGGCAATCGCCGCTTGAGTGGCCAGTTCGCCTCCCAGTCCCAGCAGGAAGGTCAATGTTCCCAAGGAACTAATCGTTGAATATGCCAGAAGACGCTTCAGATCGGTCTGTAAGAGCGCCAGCCACGCTCCCAGTAACATCGTACAGACACCAACTGTTGAAACCGTTCCAATCCAGAGGTCAGTGCCGCCCAACGCAGGACTCAAACGGGCGATCAAGTAGATTCCCGCTTTGACCATCGTTGCTGAATGCAGGTAAGCACTAACCGGGGTGGGAGCCTCCATTGCCGCGGGCAGCCAAAAGTGGAATGGAAACTGCGCCGACTTTGTAAATGCCCCTGCCAAAATCAGAAGAACAGCAGGGACATACAAGGCGTGTGAACGGAGATGTTCTGCCTGTGATTGCAGCAACGCAATTTCAAAACTGCCTCCAGCACTTCCGAGCAGCAGCAACCCAGCCATGAGAGCCAGGCCTCCTCCTCCAGTCACGAGAAGCGCTTGCAGGGCAGAGGCTCGTGCTTGGGGTCTGGATTGGTCAAAGCCAATCAATAAATAAGAACTCAGGCTGGTCAGTTCCCAGAACACAAAGAGCCCCAGCAGATTGGCGGAGAGCACCAATCCCAGCATTGAAGCCATGAACATCAAAAGAAACGAGTAGAATCTCCCTAGAAGCGGGTGCCCCTCTAAGTAGCCCCCCGCATAAATCAGCACGAGGCCGCCGACACCATTGATCAGGAGAGCAAACAGCAGGCTCAGTCCATCCAGCGAGCAACTGAGGTTTACCCCCAGCGTCGGCACCCAGATCAGTTCACTTTGAAACGTTTCACCTGATGCGACGGCCCCTGTGAAAGAGGCGAAATATGCGGTAAGGCAGAATGGAAGAATCGCCAGTAACCAGCCGGCGGAACGCCCTGCAAACCGGTTCACCCAAGGCGCTGCAATGGCGAGTACAAAAATCGAAGCAATAGCCAACGGGAGCGACGGCCCAAGGACTTGTGCTCCGTCGAGCTCAAAAAAACGCTCCATTCTTGCTCCTCAAGTACACCCACGATGCATCCTCGGCGCGTAGCAAGTTGGAAGGGATTCCGTTACCCGTCCAACTCAGGGGACTGCGAGCTTACAGCACCTGCTCCATGAGAACAACTTCAAGGCGACACTTCAGAGAATGTGTTGCGCTCAGAGTCGTTTGAAAGGTGCCCCTTCGAATTGAATGCCAACGAGAATGCGATCAAAGCCTTGGAAGCACTCACTTCTTTTTCTTGAAGATGACAACCTTCACTACCATCGGGCCATCGGTCTTTCCGAGCTCATCAATCATGATGTCCTTGACCTTTGCCTGATTGAATCTGCCAGAACCTGCTCCGATCAGCGGCAATGCGATCGATGTGAAGTTGTTCTGCTTTGCCACTGTCATGGCATTCTTCACTGAGTCTCGAATCGATCTTTCTGAAGCTGTCCAGAGCATGTTAATCCCAGCAACGTGGATGATGCCCTTGAACGGCAGCTTGCCGGCCGAGGTCAAAACTGCCCCTCCCAGTGGAATGGCACCGTGCCTGGCTACCTCTCGAAACGGAACCGTTCCTCCCCGTCGTTTGATCGCTCCAGAGACTCCCTGAGGCAACAGCAACCACCAAGGGATGATGTTTCGATTCCAGGCATTGACGATGACGTCGACCTCCTGATCAAGCAGGTCGCCCTCGACGATTGTGACTTGGGGAGCAATGTTTGCCATTGTTTCGACCGCAATTGGATGCGAAGCTGGAACGAGCATTTTCGCAGGTTTGGCGT
>JBEBTF010000182.1:0-8095 GCA_040393865.1 Planctomicrobium piriforme
CGAACGAAACCCACTTCGCAAAATCGAGACCATGGACCAGCGAACCTGATCTTGCCTGCACAAGTCTGTTATTCTGAAGTTCCCTGAGATTATCCCGAGAGGTCATGCAGATCGAAACAATGGGCGGGCGCCGAAAGACATAGTTGCGACTGAATCTCAGAAACCTATAATCTACATTGATCTTGCGCTTATGTTGTGCAGGTTCATGCCTCGATCATTCAACGCGATAGTCTCTTACCGTGCAAGAATGGTTCAAAAATGTCTGGACCGCAGTAACAACCGTCCTGCACGGGATGTGGGTGACGCTACGCACAGCATTGCTGACATATCGTCGTCGAACCTTCACTGAGGTGTACGAATACCCGGAACGTCCAGTCCCGGTGAAAGCACGCTATCGAGGGTTCCATCGATTCGATCTCACCACCTGCATTGGATGCGATAAGTGTGCGGTCGCCTGCCCGGTCGACTGTATCTACATCGACAAGGTAAAGAGCCCCGTCGGTAAGGGCTTTCGAATCGAAGGCTTCACAATCGACTACACGAAGTGCATGTTCTGTGCATTATGTGTCGATCCATGCCCTGTCGATTGCATCTTCATGGGGGCCAACCATGACCTGAGCTGCTACAGCCGCGACGGGTGCATCGTGGACTACGCAAAATTGCCGCTGCAGATTGCCTGGGGACAGTCCACACTCAACCCAACTGCTGTTGCAGAATCAAAAGCATTGCACCAGCCTGTGTGGGTGAAAGGCGAACCGAATCCATTCGAGATCGCCAGTTCAGAAACCAAAGAAGAGCAACTGAGCCAGAAATAATTCAGCAGGCCTTTGTGATTCAATACTCCCCTCGCTGATCCCCATGACAGACCTGACACTTCATCTACTTCTGTTCACAGCCGCGGGAGCAAGTTTGTTGCTGATCCCGCTGATTCTGGGCCATTTTATCCGCCCGAATCTGCCAACAGATGAAAAGCTGGCGGTCTATGAGTGCGGGGAACCTGCGATCGGGTCCAGCTATGTCCAGTTCGACATTCGCTTTTACGTCGTTGCGCTGCTGTTCATTCTGTTCGATGTGGAAGTCGTGTTCTTCTTCCCTTGGGCAACGGTGTTCGGCGGCGCAACTCAACTTGCTGATACTCGTCTGACTGAAGCCGCACGGACGAACCTCAGTGACAAACTGTTGAGCGTCCCTTCTGGCACAACCACCGCAGAAACGGCAATCAATTCAGCCGACGCGTTGTTGCTTGCACAGACCGGCCTCGCTGACCTGCTTGTGTTCTTCGGCGTACTGCTCGTTGGCTTTGCTTATGTCTGGTATCGGGGCGATCTTGATTGGGTGAGATCAATGATCAAACAGGGACACACCGCCCCAATTGCCCCTCGTCAACCGACAGCGCCTCCAACAACTCACGAGTTGATCAAGAAGTAGCACGACATTTCTGAGTGATCGTTCTGCATTTCATTACGAGATCGCCAGAACTTTGCTTTCCAGCAGACTCTTCAGGTGGACGCACCAGTCTTTACATCCGCTGGAATCCAGTTGGCGTACAAAAGCCCGCGATGAAACCGGCCCACGACTGAGCGCCTTGATCAGTGGCACCAGCGCTGATTCAACCGCTGCCATGCGAATTTCCCCGGCAACCTGATAGTAGAGCAGCTCATCGAAATGGGAGTACTCCATACTGGAATCCGTTGGAGCAGGGGGAGCCGCCCACAAATGACTGGGGTTCAACAACACCAGCGTACGTGAGCTCAGGATTCGCTGCTTCCACCCCACAGGACGACTGGACAGCTCTTCAAATCGGGCATGTTCCAATCGTTTTTGAAGTGACAGCAACTCGACACTTCTGGGCGTAAACAGATCGAAGAAAATTGCTTTTTGTTCGGTAGTGACACACTTCTGCTTCAACATCCACGCCAGAAAAGAATCGGTGTCGATCGACATCAATTCTTCGCGGGAAACAGAGTGAACATAACGGGACAGGAGCGAGTTCAAGATCTTCGTGAGTGACTCGTCTCCAAAGTCCGGCAAGGCTTCCGGAAAGATCAAGGTGTCCTCCACTTCCTGTGGAATCTTGGTCGTTGTTTTCTGCTCAACAAACAACATGCGAATCGGGGAACGTCGTTGTCGAAAAAGTTGACTGACCAGTGAAATCAGCATCTGAAACAGCCTCAGAACATGTTCAAGACACGGAATCCGTTACCGCCAATGATCCTCCCTCAAACATAAACCATATCGAATCCGTCTGTTGGAAGGACTCGAAGGAATGCTGCCAGAGATTTTGCAAACGTCATTAGGCGGCTGGGACAACTGGAAACAAAGGAGCATGCGTACCCAGGTTCCGGTGACAGGGCATCACGGAAGGATGTTTCAAATGGTTCAAAAGCAGTTTGGGTGCCAACTTTCCCAAGAATCTGATTTTTCAGCGAACTGGCTGCAGAATCGTCTAGAGATTTTCAACTTCCGCGAAATGACCGGGAATTTCCGCCCTCTGCCGCAGTGTCATCACCAAGACAACAAACGACACCACTTCGACAACACCCCCTCTAACTTGATGCGGAATCAGTTCACGGCTTGAAAGGCTGGTTTTTCTCTGATACGGTCCTTCCATTCGCATTGACAGTCCGCCAACCCGCCAACGCGGGTCATGTGTTAGAACGAGAAGGTATTGAGATGCATCACGTGACATTAATCCCAGGTGACGGGGTTGGGCCAGAAATCGCTGAAGCCACTCGTCGCTGCCTCGACGCAACTGGTGTCAAAATCAGCTGGGACGTCCAGGAATGCGGCATCGAAGTCATTGAGAAGGAAGGCCAGATTCCAACTCGTGTATTCGATTCGATCAAGAAGAACAAAGTTGCTCTCAAAGCCCCAATCACCACTCCAATCGGGAAGGGCTTCCGCAGTGTGAACGTTGCTCTGCGACAGGAACTGAACCTGTACGCCTGCGTTCGCCCATGCAAGCAATACAAAGGTGTTCGTACATTCTACGAAAACACCCCGGTTGACCTCGTTCTGATCCGTGAGAACACCGAAGACCTGTATGCAGGGGTCGAGTTCCAGGCAGGTGCAGAAAAGACAAGCCAGCTGATCAAAACGATCAACGAATACGCAACTGGCAAGAAAATCAGCACTCACCCAGAGAAGACCGGCATCAGCATTAAGCCGATCTCTTACGAGGGAACCCGTCGTATCGTTGACTACGCTTTCAGTTATGCCAACAAGCAGAGCCGCAAAGTCGTGACTTCGGTCTGTAAAGCAAACATCATGAAGTTCACCGACGGCCTGTGGTACGACGAGTCCCGCGCTGTCGCTCTGGCTTATGGCGCCAAGTTCGAATGGCCAGAACTCGCCAACGGCGTTGCTCCAGATGCTGAACTGGTCGGAAAAGTTCCAGACCTGCAGGGCGCTGTCGAGTACAACGAGCGTCTGGTCGACAACATGTGCATGCAGCTGGTTCAGAAGCCAGAACTGTATGACGTGATCGTCACTTCAAACCTGTACGGCGACATCCTCAGCGACCTCTGTGCCGGTCTGGTCGGCGGTCTCGGTGTTGCTCCAGGAGCAAACGTCGGAACCGAAGGGGCCATTTTCGAAGCGACTCACGGGTCTGCTCCGAAGTACAAAGGCCAAAACAAGGTGAACCCAGTCGCTCTGATCCTGTCTGGCCGGATGCTCCTTGAGCACATCGGCGAACAGGAAGCAGCGGACAAGCTGGAACGTGCCGTTGCTGCTGTCATCGCTGAAGGCAAAGACGTCACCTACGACATGAAAGCCGATCGCAACGATCCAACCGCAGTCGGAACCTCACAAATGGCCGACGCAATCATTCGTAAGATGCAGGCTGAATAGTTCGGTTTTCCGCTGAGGAATTCAAAGCGGAATTCAGACAAAGAGTTCCAAACGGACTGTCGTTCATCGGCAGTCCGTTTTTTATTTGTGCGGAAGCCATCTGACTCTCCCGGCGACATTTCAAAGCACGAACGCATCAGAAGTGGCTTCTCTGCTGGACGATACGCATGACAGGTCGTATGCTCAGGACAAGATTGTCATGCATCGATGCTAAACAGAGGTGATCAGGCAAACGTCTCGCCATCCCTTTTGACGATGGCTCGAAATGGCCTCTTCACCGAGACTGGCAGAAACGAATCATCAACGGGAGAAAAGGGAATGCGTCTGCAACTTGCTTGTGCTCTCGCCGGAGCACTTTTGATGTGCGCAACTCGAAGTGAAGCCATGGAACCATTGAAAGTGGGCGATGCCGCTCCTGTCTTCTCTGCTCAGGACGATACCGGTAAAGACTGGAAATCGACTGACCACGTTGGGAAGAAAGCCATTGTCGTGTACTTCTACCCGGCGAACATGACCGGGGGATGCACGAAACAGGCCTGCAAATTCCGCGACGACATGTCCAAGCTGACAGACCTGGATATCGAAGTCATCGGCGTCAGCGGAGACGATGTGGCCAGCCACAAGCTGTTCAAGAAAGCCCACAATCTGAACTACACCCTTCTGGCTGACGTCAAAGGCGAAGTTGCCAAGGCGTTCGGAGTTCCAGCAACTGCCGGGGAAAAATCCCTGACTGCAAAAGTTGACGGAAAAGACGAGACATTCACTCGCTTCTTCACCATTAAACGCTGGACATTTGTCATCGGCAAAGATGGCAAACTGGCTTACATCAATTCAGCCGTGAATCCAGAAACCGACAGCCAGAAAGTGGCCGAAGTTGTCGCTGCACTGAAATAGCACTTACGACGTCGAATCTCGAGCTTGCTTATGATCGAGGTCAGCCTGAAATAGATCAGGTTGACCTCTGGTCGTTTTGAGTTTGGCAGGAATCTCACCTGTTCCCCTTCCCCCGGACAGGCGATTGCGTGAAAATACCAGCAGAGGTTCAGAGCAAACCGGCACCACAAAACAGTTTTTGTTGATGCCTGATTCTCGAACAGAGTCTGCGATCCGACGTCGATCGCTCAAACCAACTGCTCGGAGACCTTTGAAATCGGGCAATCCGGATCAACCGTCCGGACGAAAGGTATGAACGTGGAACTGGACGACTTAATTAGAACAAGCGGTGAATGGCTCCGTGGGACCGGTCCGGAATCGGACGTCGTCGTTTCCACCAGAATCCGCCTGGCACGAAACGTATCTGGCTATTCCTTTCCGCCACGTGCCGAAGAGTCAATCCGTTCGGAAATCAACACAATTCTTCGTGAACAGATCTCCGCAATCGCCTCCGGATCATCGCTGAGCTACGTCTCTGTCAATGACTTAGCAAAAGTTGACCGCCAATTTCTGGTCGAACGGCAACTCATCAGTCGCGAACACGCAGAATCTCAGGGACCGCGTGGTGCCTGCATTGGTAATCAGGAAACAGTCAGCCTGATGATCAATGAGGAAGACCATTTGCGAATGCAGGTGTTGCGCAGCGGCTATGCCCTGGAAGACTGCTGGAGCGAGATCAACCGAATCGACGACGAACTCGAACAGCGTGTCGCCTTCGCATTCAGCGACGAATTCGGCTATCTGACTTCCTGTCCAACCAACGTCGGGACCGGGATGCGAGTCAGCGTCATGCTGCATCTCCCGGCGCTTGTGCTGACCAAGGAGATTCAACAAGTCTTCCAGGCGATGCACAAAATGAATCTCGCCGTTCGTGGGTTGTACGGCGAAGGAAGTCAGGCGATGGGCGACTTCTATCAGATCTCTAACCAGATCACGCTAGGGAAATCTGAAGAACAGATTATCCAGAACGTGAAACGGGTGATTCCGGACGTCTTGCGTTACGAAAGAAAAGCACGTCAGGCATTGATCAAAGGGGATCGTCAACGCCTGCACGATCAGGTGTCACGCGCACTTGGAATTCTGGGAAGTGCCCGACAAATTTCCACAGAAGAGACGATGGAACTGCTCTCCAGCGTCCGCATGGGGATCAATCTCGGGCTGGTCGATGACGTGGAAATCGGCACGATCAACGAACTGTGCATTCAGACCCAGCCAGCCCATCTCCAGAAGATTCGCGGCGAAGCACTGGAATCCTCCGAACGTAACGCCGTTCGTGCCACGTTGCTCCGTGAGCGTCTGACCGGGAAACATCCGAACCAGAATTAAGCTGGTTCGGTCAAGGGCAGATCCCCCAAGACAGCAACAATTCTTATCCCCGAACAATTCCCACACCCGGACGCAGACTTTCTACAACGAAAAGCTGCGTCCGGCGACTGGATAGAGCGTTTCTAGAAATCATGTAGCGAATCTGGCACGCGGGATTCAATGTTTCTCTTATTGAGAACGCTGCTGCGCGGCCACATGATAGACCGATACGGTCTAGACCAGTGCAAACTCAACGTGCGGTCCATCCACCGTCGACTGTCAGAATACTTCCTGTGACATAACTGCTGGCATCACTTGCCAGATAGATCACTCCCCCCTGAATCTCTTCCAGGCGGCCCCAACGCTTCATCGCGACGGCACCGATGATCGAGTTTTTCGCTTCCTCTGTGTCGGCGATCGGGACATTCATCTCCGTCAAAAACGGACCGGGACAAATGGCATTACACGTGATGCCGTAGGGGGCAAATTCCAAAGCCATTGCCCGGGTCATCTGAACAACCGCACCTTTGCTCGCGGTGTATGGAGTTCGATTCGCCAAGCCAACGAGCCCAAGTGTGCTGGCGATGTTGATAATGCGTCCAGAGCCCGCCTCCTTCATCACCGGAATCACTTCCTTAGTGCAGAGCCAAGGCCCTTCAACATTCGTTTTCTGAACTTGCTGAAACTGATCCAGTGTGATGTTCTCGATTGGTCCCCGAATGTTGATGCCTGCGTTATTCACCAGAATATCAATCTTGTTGAACGCAGAGAGTGCGAGATCAACCATCGCAAAGACCTGAGCCGGATCTGTCACATCAGCGGCACACCCGACGACTTTTGTTCCATAATCTTCCGAGAGTTGCGTCGCTGCATGTTGCGCTTCATGCAGATGTCGACTCACGATCAAAACATTTGCTCCCGCCGAGGCCAATCCAGCGGCCATCGCCAGACCGAGTCCTTTCGACCCACCAGTGACAATCGCAGATTTTCCAGCAAGGTTGAACAGTTTGATGCCGGGAAGAAGGGACATAGGTTCAGACCATTCAGAAGCGACAAAGAAGCATTCATTGACTCATTGTTACTCTACACAACAGAATCCGATTGACCATGTCTGATAAAGAAAACCATGTTTCCATACAAAGAACTTGCCCAAAGATGTCTATACAGATGATCGAACAGTGCAAACATTGAATGGAAAGACGGTTCGCATGAATCATGCTGAATGAATCCGGTTGTCGTTGCAGAATGGACGAAATCGAGCGATAACAATGACTTCGGATATCTGACCTCAACGACCTCGGGATCATGGGCATTTGAAACCACAGCGAATACCGCCGACGATCGCAAATCTCGTCCCTCAATGGATCGCAGGGCTCACGTATGCACTGGTCTGCCTGATCACAGGACTGATCGAAACCACACGCTGGGCAGATCCTGAACAACGTAAAGAAGCACTGACAGGCTGGATGGCCGGGCCAACCGCCGACTGGTTCCCATTTGCCCCCCTCCTGATCCTTGTCGTTTTATGCTCCGCGATTCGCTCTCCCCGTCGACGGAACACAGACAAGAAATCAAAACTCGCCATCTGGCTCAGCCAGTCTGCTCGTGACCAGTCACGCTCGCTGTCAGCCTGGGGAACGGCTCTGCTGATTGGAGGGCTCGCATTTGTTGTCGCTCGACAGGCCGAAGCCCCGTATGCAGAACTTCCTCCTGCGTATCACGACGAATTCAGTTATCTGTTTCAGGCCGAAACTTACCTGCAAGGACGTCTTGCTTTTCCGAGTCATCCAACCCACCCGGAATTGTTTGATCAAGTGCATGTCCTGAATGAAGGCATGTTTGCCAGTCGCTATTTCCCTGGCGTTGGTGCTTGGATTGCTCCGTTTCTAGGAATGGGAGACGCGCATCTTGGTCATCAGATCGCACAGGCCATCGCTGCATTTCTGATATTCTGGATCGGCCGGGAACTCTCCAGTAATCAGGTCGGGATTCTTGCCGGAGTCCT
>JBEBTF010000183.1:0-8025 GCA_040393865.1 Planctomicrobium piriforme
CTGATCATGACTCGACGCAGGCGGTAGCTCAAGCTGGGGGATTCTCCGGTTGTCCCAAGAATGAACAAGCCGTGAACTCCCCCTTGAATCTCGTGTTCGATCAACCGCTGTAGACCATCTTCGTCCAGAGTGTCCCGATCGAGCAGGGGAGTGACCAATGGAGGAATGATGCCGTGATACTTCGGAGTCGACATGCAGGGCACTTTCAAGATGAAGTCGGGCTTCCGTCGTAAGTTCTGAATCGCAGCATCTGCACTACGACGCCAGAATATTCGTATTTCGAGAAGACACCGGGAATTCGTAGTGAAGGCAAAAACAAGCGATAAAAACGAATCGGAATCAGATGTGAGATTGCACCACTTTAACACGATTCGCCAGCCAGGAACCAGCGTTGGAACACAAGACTGTCCAGCGGTTCTGCGAGTGTCATCTTCTTCGTCCATGCGCAGAAAAAATCCCCAGCGTCGATGACTCAACGATGGGGAACAGGTTTCTCAGGCACGGGGCCGAACTCGGTGACAGGCTCGACCTGACCGGATGATCGAAATTATGCCTTTGCGGCAGCCAGAACGGCGTCGTAATCTGGGTGAGACGCGATTTCTGAGCAGTATTCAACGTGCTTCACAATGTCGTCTGCACCGACCACAAACACTGCCCGAGCGAGGCAGCGATCGAGTGGTCCCCCTTCAATCAGCACACCATAAGACTTACCAAATTGGGCAGTCCGGTGATCGCTCAGTGTTTGAACCTTCTCGACTTCCTCGGCTCCGCACCAGCGTTTTTGCCCAAACGGCAGGTCAGTGCTGACGACGAGGATGGCCACGTCGGAAAGCTTGGCTGCTTCGTCATTGAAACGCTTGGTTTCCATGTGACAGACACTTGTGTCCAGTGATGGAATGGTCGCGATGATGCGTGTCTTGCCAGCAGATGAACCAAGAGTCACGTCTTCCAGAGCGGTTGACTGCAATGTGAACTCTGGTGCCTTGTCGCCAACTTTCAGTTCTGTTCCAGCCAGTTGGACCGGATTCCCCTTCAATGTGACTTGTGCCATCGCTGCATCCCCAAATTTTATCGTATGTTTTGAGTGAATACCCGATGTCGACCAACTCATCGACGAAGAGTCAGAAAACAGGCAGGCAAGCAGGCCCCGACGATTCACGTTGTCATCCTCAGGCTTCTGCTGCCATCAGTATCATGGATTCCCGCTCAATTTGGAATTGAACGGGACAGGGAAACAACGACGTCACCACATTGCAGGCAGATCCGAGTGGATGGATCTTGAATTCATTGAAAAGGCGTATGAAAATAGTGGCCTTGAGCTCGATTGAATCAGACTCAAGTCTGGAACGTTCCAGTTGAAGACGCGACTTCCTGTTCTGGAATCTTGCGATGGTTGCGGCGCCTGCTGCTATACCGTCAGTGCTCCCCCGTTTCTGATTGATCATTTGCGCAATGAACCAGAAGAGAAGGGGGTTCCGCAGGCACTGATTGAAGAAATTCTGCCCGCGTGGCGAGTTCGGTTGTTCGTCGATAAAGGCCCTTGTCCCTGGTTCGACACGACCACCCTGCGTTGCCAGCACTATCAGATTCGCCCGGATGCCTGCAGGGACTTTGAAATCAACAGTTCATCCTGCCATGCGGTTCGAGAACAATGGCGTCAATGATGAGGTGGAATCGGCCGGAGGAACGGAACTGGACCACGCGCGCAGCAAAAAGCCGCTTTCCTGTCTTCAGGCAAGCGGCTTTTGAAAAATTCGGCTCAGGTGATTCAAACGTGGTCCACCGCACAGATTCGCACGGGATCTGTATTCACCAGATGTGAACACGATCACAGAAGGGCAGGTAGATTTCAGCAAGCATTCACGAGGTTGTCCCATGACCAGCGAAAACCGGATGCGGACGGTAATCAAACCGGTCTGAGTTCCTGTCCCATGATTTCGTGCTGCAACGCAACATGAATGGAAACAAGAGACAACCAAAAAGGAATTTGCCGAACTCTGTGACCTCCTGCTGAACAGGTTGCCATGCCGCCATTCAAGACTCCTGCGATGCAGGAACCTGTCCGGCAGGCAGACATTAGATCACACCACCATGGGTGCGGTAAGGTGTTTGTAGATCCGGCATGTCCAGGAACCAGACACGCTCCCAAATTTCTGGGATCTGTCGATAGTTCTCAGACTGATAGATCATCTGACGGACTCGGTCATCCGGACTGGCGCTCCAAATCGGAATGATGCAACCGGTTTGGACGGACAGGGTCGTCGTCATCGCGATCAGCAGGAACAGTTTCCGCATCGGTCTCCTCCATGAGTCCGGGATCGCAGGAGGCACACCCAAGCAATCTGCACTTCCGGTTCACTCGAACCGGAAGTACCAGCCTGATTTGTGTCCTGAACAGCAGCGTACAGAGCAAGCGATTTCGCCTGTCTGCACAATGCTGAATATTTGCATTGGGCCTTGAACGCCCTACTCGGCAGGTTGTGACGAATAGGGTGACGGGTTCGAAGGAAATGCTGGAGAAGGTGTTGGAGCGGTAGGTGGTGAAACGGCAGTAACCGGTGCTGCAGGAGCTTCAAACCGTGCTGGCTCAGATGAATGGGGTTCAGCGGCTTGTCGAGCTGCAGCTTCCTGCAGTTGCAACACGCGTTCTTCCATTTCCTTACCTGGCTTGAAGGTCACCACAAACTTTTCAGGCACATCCACTCGCTCACCTGAACGAGGGTTGCGTGCCTTACGTGCGGCTCGCTTCTTCACCTCAAAGACACCGAAGTTACGGAGTTCAATACGACTCTCCGTAACAAGCGTGTCAATGATCGCTTCAAACGTCTTCTGAACAATTTCCTTCGTCTTGAGCTGCGTCAGACCACATTCTTCGGAGATCGTTTTGACGATTTCTTTCTTGGTCACGATTGGCCACTCCCGGCTATTTCTGACGTTTGAATTGCTGTCGACCGCGATGTCGGTCTGTTCTCAACTGTAAATACAACAGCAACTTACTGTCAAGTAGCCAGTAGTAAACTCAACCTCGGCCACTCGAAGAATGGCGCGAGACGAAACTCAAACTTTTCATCGACATTGCAGGCGCGGCAAATGAGTGCAATTCCGGAAAATCGTTAGACTTTCGCCAATCCGCAAATTTGGCTGGATTGAATTCAATCGCTGTTCTGGTTTCGTTTCGTTGTAAGTTGTTTCATATTTGATTGTTGCGTCTTTTTGTTTCTGCGTGAATAGAAGTTGGTCCGGACCGCGCGTTCTCTCATCTACTGGTGAGCGTAACGGAAAATAGAGCCGATTCTGGGGTAAGCCATTACGCCGAACGCAATTGCGATTCCCACAAAAATCTTTTGATCAACGGAAATAAAATTTTCAAATTTGTTTCTGGTTTCCTTCATTTCACCCGCCAATCGAGAGAAAAGGGCAGGGGAGGTGACCCGATGAACCTGTCGGATTGGAGCGTGTCCGCTGTTCTGTATTGGCAGGGTCAGCCTTCCATTACTATTTACGAACATCATGCACAGATGTTGACCGACTCCACTGGCACGGCAATCTTTGACCGTATTAGTACCTGCGTGCATTTGAAGATCTGACGGACGTGTGTTCGTGTCTTGCTCACAGGTTGATCTCCTCACGCCAGAGTCTGTCGTTTCATCAAGAGAACCGTTTCGAGAGCCATCCGCATGTCGAATTCGTTGAAATTGAAACTGGAAGAGTACCTTCAAGGGGCCGAACTGATTCGTCAGGCAGTCGCCGGAATGACTCGTGAACAACTTCTTGCCAAGCCGGTGCCAGGGAAGTGGTCAACGCTGGAAGTCGTTTGCCACATTGCGGATTTCGAGCCGATCTATGCTGACCGAATGAAGCGAATTCTGGCAGAAGAAAACCCGACGATCATGTCAGGCGATCCGGATCTGTTTGCTGCGAAGCTCGCTTACGAACACCGGGATTTAGATGTCGAGCTCGATCTGATCTCGTCTGTTCGCAAGCAGGTTGCTCGGATTTTTGAAATTCAGCCCGAAGAGGCATTTCAGCGAACAGGGATGCATTCGGTCGATGGACCCGTCACGATCGAGACACTTCTGACTCGCGTGACTAAACACATTCCACACCACTTGCCGTTTATTCAAGAGAAACGAGAAGCTCTCGGGATCTAGGCTTTGTCAGTCTCTCTTATGCAAAGATCCTCCTCTGCGAGTGCAGGGGAGGGCTTTGTTGCCAGTGGTCATCCCACATTCATAGTTGAACAAAAACAGCCGCACCCGATTTTCGAGTGCGGCTGTTTCGGTTGTTGGGATTCAGGCTTCTTTATCCAAGAAGGCTGTTTCGCGGCTGCGCGATCGATTGAAACGGTTTAGAGCACCTTGAGAGATAATTTCTACGCTTCCGCCACGCGGCGAGTTGCGTTTCATCAGTCGAAACGACTGCTGCGCGGGCACTCGGTAGAGCAAACTGCTCTAGAACTCGCCAACCACTTCGCCTCCGGCCTTACTTCCAAGTGCTCCCCAAGTTCCGAATGGACTTGTGGATGTGACAGAAGTGTAAGAAGGGTTTGCGCCCAGGTTTCCGGAATCGATGTTGTCACTGACGAATCGAATCGCCCCGTCAGCCATCAGGATGTGTGCTCCACCAGTGTGAGCACTTCCAGCCGAGTGGTAGCCGTCTTTCGAATCTGCAGTGGCAGTGTGGTTACAGGAAGGGGAGTTCGGTGGCAGAATCGTGTTCATGATGGAGCTGTCCGTTCCTCCGTCTGCCCAGCGGAGACCAATACGTGGAGCAGTTGTGACACCGCTGTTGTAGCGTCCGCCGCTGCCCTGTTGCCGACACAGGTTTGGCGTCGCATGGGCAGACTGAACAACGTTTCCGAAGTCAGATGCGCTTGTCGGGATACGACGTTCCCCCATCATGACCGTGTTACTGGTTCCATCGGAAATCGCTCCGATGCGAGTGCTTGACTGCCAGCCGAAGATCCCCCGGGGGCGACGACCGTAAGCCTGAACGGTTGTCCCATCGACACCGCCGACATTCGCTGAATCCCCTCCGCAGAACATGTAACTCTTACGCCCAAAGCGGTCTCCGCTGACTCCGATATGTTCCCCGGCTGATGGACAGACAAGAAATGGGAGTTGGGCAAGCCATGGGGTGTACGCTCCGCTCCATGGTTCTGGTCCCATCGCAGGGTAGGTTGTCCCTGAAATCGTTAGCGGTGAACTGATCTGGTTGTAGAGGGCCGACTGTTCGAGGTATGGGAGTAGTCCCACCATGCCGCTCAAACGTAGAGAGTTTGCTGCCGTTCCCCCTGCGCTGTATGGAAACACATTGAAGACGTCATGGTAGTTGTGCAACGCAAGCCCAAGCTGTTTCAGGTTGTTCTTGCATTGAGAACGTCGTGCCGCTTCGCGGGCCTGTTGCACAGCTGGTAGCAACAGCGCGATCAGAATTGCGATAATCGCAATTACAACAAGAAGTTCGATCAGCGTAAATCCGGACTTCCGCCACGAACGCTGAGAACCGAGATTCGTTCCAGTCATTGTATTTGTCCTCTAAATTCACAATGAGAGTGCAATGAATGCACCCAATCCAAAATCAGGAACGCAGACCAGGTTCCGCAGAGGATTCCTTGGCCGCAAAATGCAAGATTGCACAAAGAGTTAACCAGATCCGTCGATGCAGAAGAGGCATCACTGTTGATCTGGAATCCAACGCAAAATAGGTGCTCCCATGGACTTGGGCATCATCCGGGAGCCAGGTTTTCGAGTTCCGCCATCATTCAGAAAAATTACTTTCAGTGAGCGTTCAGATCTGTCGCCATCCATTCCAGAAGAATGAGCGTGCGAAGCGGAAATCGCTCCAAGGTGACATCTCTCTGTGAGACGCCTCAATGATGACTAAAAGTCAACATGCGTTTATATCTGCAAGTGACCCACCATAAGGAATAATCGGCAGCGATTAACATTCTGTCAACCAACTGGCCTGTGTCACAGCATCTTTAGAGTGGACGCGAGTAGAGTGTTGTTGTGCAATTCCTTTTTTATAAACGCTTTAGGGAAATACTTTTGATTTTGGGCGAGGTGTTTTTGCGTGTCGTTACATGGGATTTTTTTGTGCGACAGTCGTGGAAGTGAGATTATCGGAGCAGGCAGAGAACGCGATTTAATTTACAAGAGATAAATGGTGATTAAATTGATTTAGTGAGATCAATGTGATCTTCGCGGAGAATGAATCGAGCGAGAAGATGGGAACGTCTCGCGATCCTGAAGTTTCAGGCAAACACCTTTGCTGAGCGAGCGGGGTAGGGGCGTGCAACCCAAGTGGCAAGGTCGTGCAGAGATCAGCCCATGCACAGATTGCGAAGGTGAAGTCCTTTGAGTCTAAAGCACTTCCAGAAATCGTGTGGCGAATCTGGCACGCGGGATTCAATGCTTCTCCTGTTGAGAAGGCTGCTGCACGGCCACATGATAGACCGATACGGTCTAAGCAGAGACTTTGGATGCACTTGAAGACTTGGACATCGTCACTTCATTTCCACGGTCGTTGTATTTGACATGGTCCATGAAGGTGCGCATCAGGAGAACGCCTCGTCCACAGGGACGCTCCAGGTTTGCAGGATCGGTTGGGTCAGGCAATGTGGTTGGATCAAAGCCTGGGCCTTCGTCCCGAACTGTGTATTCGAGACCTGACTGGCTGATCTTCACGTTCACATAGATACGACGGTCTTTGTAGGGAGACTGTTGCGAACGCTGTCTGGCAAGCTCGTAAAACCGAAGGTGATCAATCTCGCGCAGCTCACTGCTGACTTCAAGATTTCCGTGATAAGACGCATTCAGCAGCGCCTCTTCGAGTGCGACGCCGGTCCGCAGACGATCGTTCTCCGCCAGGACATTCATGTCCCGCAAAACATCCCGCAAGTATTCAACCAGAGACACCAGTTGAGCGACGTCATTCGTTAAAACGAACGAACATTCCATCGACTGCATGTACCCGACGAGCGCCCGTTTTGTGCGTTGTTCTCCAGCAAGAGCGAGAACCTGTTGAACGGTGGGAACCAGAAGGGAAGCAAGTTTCGACTTAGGGACGTAACTCGCGGCCCCATGTTGCAGGGCTTCAACGGCAATCGTCTCGCTTCCCTGAGCGGTCATCAGGATGACTGGAAGCAGCGGGAACTCACGACGAACTTCCTGGACGAGATCCAGCCCATTCATCTCCGGCATCTGCAGGTCAGTGAGAACCACATCGGGCAGGGGGGCGGATTGATCTTGAATTCGTTGCCACGCCTGGCGTCCATCTGATGCAAACTCGATCTCCCACCCGGTCGTTCGCTGCAACAACCCGGCGGCGATTTTTTGATCCATTATCGAATCGTCGACCACCAGAATCTTGACCATGAACGCCTCTAACCAACCAGCACGGAGACCGAATCTCTAAACGATCTGTAAGGAAACCCCAGTGTTCAATGACGGCCTGAAGTCACCTTCAGGATTCAATCTGTATGAAAAACTCCATTCAAAAGTCGGAGACGCCCATTCCTCTCCGGCGTCCCCATTGGCTTCGAATCAAAATGAAACAGGCCATTCAAGTATAGGCCAAACCTGATCAAGGCGTCTGACTTTCCACGTCACGAATCGGGACGTGACGTTTCCGCCCATCTTCATGTTTCGGCAGTCGCACTCGTAACACGCCATCCTGCAGAAATGCATCGACGAGGGAATCTGACACAGAGCAGGGGAGTGAAATGGAACGGGTGAATCCGCCTAACCGGCGTTCCTGTTTATGGTAGCGGCAGATTTCGTCGGGAGACGCGGCCTCAGCTTTTCGTTCCCCGGAGATGATCAAATGATTTGTTGTCAATTCGATAGAAACGTCACTGGAGCGATAACCCGGAAGATCGACAATAATTTCCAGATAGGAATTTTTTTCCACGACATCGACTCGCGGAATCGAGTCTCCACGAAATTGCGGGACTGATTCTCCAAGAATCGTTTCTACCAGCCCTGTGACTTCGTTTCGCAGTGTCCCGAGCGAAGGAGGCGT
>JBEBTF010000184.1:0-8018 GCA_040393865.1 Planctomicrobium piriforme
CTAAGACTGGGATTCTTCTACGTCTTCCTTGCGGAATGGAACTTCGAAGACAGTTGTGACTCCGTGTCCCTTTGCTGAATAGCCTTTACGAATCTGCACTCGCCATAGCAGGTCGTCGCCAAGGTTGTCGAAACCTTCATCAGACGAAGCGAGATAGGTGACGTAGGATTCGCCAGGTTTCAGTTCTTTGCCCAAGAACTGGTCTTTCATGTCCCAGTCGCTGCTGGCAGGTAGATAATAAAGCTGCAGCCCTGGGGCCGATTTGCTTTTCGCACCGACATTGGTGATGTACTGATTGGTGAAGTCCCAGTTTTGTTTTGACTTGGATACCCAACGCAAAACAAGTCGTCGATCCAGTGGAGCGATTGTCTGGTCTTCTGAGACGTTGGTCAGTTTTAACCAGAGTTTCCAGATCGGTGCCGTTGCTTCCCGGGTCTTCGTTGCATCCCCGGTATAGTGAACGAACGTGGCAGGTTCGTGCGTGATCTTGATCGGTTCTACCAGAATGTTCCCGAACCGACGTGCGACTCCAAATGGCAAGGTGTGCCCTTGGGGGAGCTTCATGTCAGTTGGGACATAGGTGAGATTTTCTGCTTTTTCAGCAGGAATATCCGGCAGGCTTTCCAGTTGATGGGGACGAAACGTCAGTGTCAGGTCCCGAATCAGCAGCAGGATGAATCCAATAGTGATCGCGCTGGCGTAGCTCGCCAGAATCACAATCAATTTGCTCGTCTTTGCTGGAGCTGGCGCGGCTTCTTCGCTTGGTGCTGAGTTGGGCTTGGGCGAGCTGGATTCGGTTCCGCCAGTGCTGTTCCCAAACGGAGAAGAGAATGGAGTCGATGTCGTTGGGGAGGATTGCGGCTTTGCACCGGCAGCGGCCCCGATGAGTGCCCCGGCGGTTGTTCCAAAAGCAAGATCGGCGACGCTTGAATCGCTGACAGAGATCGAGCGTGTAATCTCTGCGCCGCAGCTTTCTGTTTCGCGATCGAGATGTTCGACCTGAACTTCGCCGTCCCCTGTGTGATTGATCGAGCCTAAGTTTGTTTCAAAGGGGGATTCGGCATCCTCGTCTTCAGGCCGTTCTGTTGACTCAGCCGATTCGTCGTCTTCCGTGGTGTTGTCCGAGGTTTCCGGAATCAGTTTTGAAATGACGAACGTGTTCGATTCGATGAAATTGTCTTCGCTATCGTCTTGCTGAAGTTCGTCATCGGACTGCAGCGAATTTTCAGGGTTCACCGGTGCTTCAGACTCGGATGAATCGGCGGAACGGTCGATTGATTCGTTCGCCTCAATGTTGTCGGAGGATTCGCGATTCATTTCACCCGGCGCGACGGTGCTGGTGTCATCATCGCCAGCGGCAGGAATGTCAGCGACTTCGTACTTGTCGACTGGATCGGATGGCGTGGGAGCCGCCTCGTTTTCGCCGGGTGGGTTTTCCGGCGTGGAAGGCGACGGTGTCTGACTCTCGTTGGGCCCAGTCTGTGATGACGGTGCTGTTGGATTGTTGGAAGAGGCAGGGGACTTATCCGACCCGCCATTCATCCAACTGAAATCAGGAAAAGATTCTTTGCCACTCATTCTGAACAGCTCCGGACCGGGAGAGGTCGTTCAAGATTCGGTCGACGAACGCCTTAGTTAAGTACATCTGGTGATTTGCATCTTGGAAATCACGTTACGAAACAGGTTTGTGTACTCCGTTGGGCGGCTTTGCTCTGACGGGGAAATCCACGGAAGGGGCCCAAAGACGGAATTCGTGGTCATCTCCGAGAGTAAAGCGACGTTTGAAGACGCCGATTCATCATGCTGGGATTCTGTGCTGTTCACAACGATCCCGTGAAGAGAAAGTTGTGAGTTTTTTACAGATTCAATTGTTAAAAGCGTGTGATTGATCATTCCGAGCTTATTTGCTGCGACGATCAAAACTGGAAAACCAAGATCAATTGCGAGATCCGCGCCTGTCTCCTTTGTCGCGATCGGCGAGAGCCATCCCCCAACTCCTTCCACGAGCAGGATATCCACCTGATCTTTCCAGGGGGAGATGCCTTGTCGCAGTAACGCGGAGTTGACAGAGCGACCTTCCCGTTTCGCGGCTTCTGGGGGAGCCAACGGGGCGCAAAATCGTTGCGGACAAATCCATTCTGGCGGTGTCTCTGGTGGCAGGACGCCAGCGATTCGCTCTAGATCGTTCCAGTACAGTTCATTCTCCGCGTCGCGTTGGGCTCCGGAACAGACAGGTTTATAGATCCCGACCGTGTACCCCAGTGACTGCAATTCCAGAGCGAGATGGCAGGTGACGTGTGTTTTGCCGACGTCGGTGTCTGTTCCAGTGATAAAGATGCCGGTCATTGCCATTGAGAAGTTCACGCGAGTGCAGGGAAATGTCTGAATAAGTGGTACAGGCCAATCACTCTATCGTGGTCATACTGTGGGGGACTGGTCAAGGGGGTGGAGATTGGCAACGGAAACGAAGTCGGATTAAAGTGATCCGGTAGAAACGAGGATATAATGGGGAGCGTTTCTGCCTGACCGTTGTCGTCACAGAAAGTTCAGGGGGAAGCGCCGGATCGTTTCCTGTCCATGTTCGGGAGAACTTTTGAGGCGTCTCCTGTTCGTTGCTGTTGTTCTCCATTAGAGTTTCTGCTGTCAGATTTTCTCTGTCAGTTGCCTGCTTCGGCCTGTTGGGGTGAACAGCAGCCAGCCGTTGATTTGAACTGTCCGTTTACCAATGTTTTGACTAAAGGCCGACTATGTCGATTGACTGGGAACCGCTATTGAAATTGATTGACTCGCATGAGCGGTTCGTCATTTCCAGTCATGTTCGCCCAGACGCCGACGCGATCGGTTCAGAGGTGGGGCTCGCCAGTTTTTTGCGTCAGCGTGGAAAGCAGGTGCGAATTGTGAACCCGTCTCTGACCCCGAATCATTTGAAATTTCTCGACCCGGTGGGGGAGATTCAGAAGATTGGCGAAGGGGTCTCGATCGAGGCTGCCTGTGACACCGATGTCCATATCATCGTGGATACTAGCGCGTGGGCACAGCTTCTGGAAATTGGAGACGTCCTTCGCAAAACGCAGGCGGTCAAAGTCATCATTGATCACCATCTGAGTTCGGATGATCTGGGAGCCATCGAGTTCAAGGATGTCTCTGCTGCTGCAGCTGGTATTTTGATTGTGGAATTGATTGAAGCGGCTGGCGGGGAGTTTCTGCCAGAACAGGCAAAAGCCCTGTATGCCGCAATTGCCACGGATACTGGTTGGTTCCGGTTCCCGAATACTGACGCACGCACGATGGCGACTGCCACACGTCTGATTGAACGTGGCGTGGAACCTCATCTGGTTTATCGGGAACTCTATGAACGCTCTTCGCTTGCTCGTCTTAAGCTCCATGCCGTCATTCTCAATCGAGTAACACTGGCTTGCGATGGAAGACTTGCGTATACGTCTGCAACCAGGCAGGACTTCATTGATACTGGGGCACATCCTGCAGATACAGAAGACCTTGTGAATATCTGCCTGACAATCGAAGGGGTTCAGGCGGCGTTTATTCTCGTTGAGCAACCAGACGGGAAAGCAAAAGGAAGCCTGCGAAGTCGTTCCGAACTGAGTGTCGCCGCAATCGCCGAGCAATTTGGCGGAGGGGGGCATCGTCAGGCAGCTGGAACGATGTTGCCTGGTCCACTCCCGGAAGCAATGCAGACACTGCGAACGGCATTTGAAGCCGCGTTTCATGCGGTTTCCCAGTAGTCTGGCAACGAACTGGACACTTTGTATCGTGCCGCGTCTCTGTTTCGTTCAGGTGATATCGCTGTGTTCTAAGTCCTGAGTTCTTCGCTGCGAGTTTCAAGAATTTGGAAACGTGGCGATAGAATTGTTGCCGGATTTATAAACAGACTACAATGGATGTTGGTGTGTTTCCGGTTCATTAGAAGAACGTGCTCTGTTGCGTGATGAGCATGTCAACAAGCAGACGCAGTCCTGGTGAACGGAAAAGCAGTGTGAATATCGTACCCCCCGCCATATTCCCGCCCTGAATTTGTTTGACGATGGTGACTCCTTCGAGCCATCCCGTTCAGACTGGTTTCGGTCTTGCCGTGATAGAGCCCGCCGTATTGAAAGGTAATCCAATGTCGACGACCGTTTCTGACACTTCGTCTGAACAGCAGGTGCCTCCTTGTCAGCTGCAGCCTCATCGTCGTGGTTTCCTCAAGAAAGCGGTTGCGATTGTGACCGCGGCGGCAACTGCAGCGATTCCTTTGATGATCGGGATGACCTATTTCCTCACTCCTCTGTGGAAGCGGAAGCAGGACACCGGAAGCGGTGATGGTTTCCGATTCGTCGGGAAAGTTGGTGGTTTGACACCGGGGGGACCTCCTCAACTCTTTCAGGTTGTCGGTGTAAAGCAGGATGCCTGGACTACTTACCCTGGGACATCCTTGGGGTCTGTCTTTGTGCGAATGAAAGAAGATGGTTCGCTTCTGTGCTTTAATGCACGTTGTACACACTTGGGTTGTACTGTTGGCTATCAGTCCAGTCGTAATGAGTTCTATTGCCCTTGCCACACTGCATCATTCAGTTTAGATGGGGAACGCACAAATCAGGTGCCTCCTCGGAATCTGGATGGTCTTCAGGCTGAGATTCGCAATAAGGACGAAATCTGGGTTCACTTTCAGGACTTCCGCGGCGGTACTGCCGAGAAGATTCCAATTTAATTCTGGCTTCCCTTTCGGTCGGATGATCGAAAACGATTGTCGAAAACGTTTAAACGCCATCAGAGTCATCTGGTGGCGTTTTTCTTTTGTGCATGTCTTGGTGTCTTATAAAAGGCGCAAAGGCGAAGTTGATACGTCAGGCTGCAGCAACTCCTCATTTTGTTTACCGAATTTTTGTTTACTGAAATTTAGAAGTTTGTCTGGCGGTTTTGTCTTTCTTCGACACTTATAATTTATCAAGTGTACGTAGTGCGGTCTCTGTTGCGTCTGTCGTTGAGGACAGACCTTGGCAGCGTTGACGCCTCATTGGATTCCGGTGCTCTTTCTGGGAGAGAGTCATGCTCTTTATCAACGGTGAATGGGTGCTGGGCGGGGGATCGCAGTTTCAGTCGCAGAGTCCGAGCAACGCTGAAGTTCTGTGGACAGGGAACGTCGCAACATCGAGAGACGTCGATCAAGCGGTCCAGGCGGCACGGTGTGCATGGCCTGCTTGGCGGCGGACTCCCTTGTCGCGACGTATTGAGATCCTTGAGAGATTTCGCGAGCTACTTCAAGAGAGACGAGACACTCTCGCTGCGTTGATATCGAAGGAAGTGGGAAAACCACTTTGGGATGCCACGACAGAAGTTCAGGCCATGATTGGGAAGATCGCGCTGACCATTCATGCTCTGGAGAACCGCCGCAGTCCGACCGAGTCTGAGATTCCCGGGGGGATGGTTCGCACAAAGTACATGCCGTTGGGGGTCGTCGCTGTTTATGGTCCGTTCAATTTTCCTGGCCATATTCCAAACGGGCAAATCGCTCCTGCATTGCTTGCTGGAAATACAGTCGTTTTTAAACCAAGTGAGTATACGCCCAATGTTGCTGAGGAACTTGTTCGCCTGTGGGAAGAGGCTGGAGTTCCGCCAGGAGTATTGAATCTTGTGCAAGGGGCACTCGCCACTGGTCAGGATCTGGTCAATCACTCAGCAATTGATGCCGTCTTTTTTACCGGCAGTTACCGGACAGGAGTTGCACTGCAGAAGGCGCTCGCTGAACGTCCTGAGGTTTTGCTGGCGCTGGAACTGGGAGGGAATAACCCTCTCGTAGTCCATCAGGTGTCTGATTTGAATGCAGCTGTTTACTGGACGATTCAGTCAGCGTATTTAACGTCGGGGCAGCGCTGTACCTGCGCTCGCAGGTTGATTGTCACGGAGGGAAATGACGCGTTCCTAGAGAAGCTCGCCGAGGTTGTTTCTCACTTGACGATTGGACGACCTGACGACACTCCTCAACCCTATCTTGGTCCGTTAATTCATGCAGGGGCCGTGCTGGCGGTTCTGGATGAACAGGCGCGACTGGTGAAAGGGGGAGCAAAAGTAATTGTTGAAGCGAAGGTCCACGAGTTGGGGCCCACTTACGTGACACCGGGGTTGATCGATGTGACAGATTGTTCAACGGTCACTGACCACGAAGTTTTCGGTCCCTTGCTGAAAGTGATCAGAGTTGCTGATCTACAAACGGCTCTGGAAATCGCGGATCAGACGCAATTTGGGCTTGTGGCAGCAATTTTCACCGATGAACGGGAGCATTTCGAACAGTTCTCTGATGTTGTACGGACTGGCCTGTTAAACTGGAACCGCCCGACGACGGGGGCTGGTGGTCAACTTCCTTTTGGCGGAAGCCGCAAAAGTGGAAATCACCGACCGGCGGGCTATTTCATGATCGACGCTTGTAACGATCCGGTGGCGATTATGGAAAGTCCCCAACTGAGCTTGCCTGACACATTGAGCCCGGGAATCTTTTCACCGTGAGTGTTTTTGAAGTCAATTTTGACGGTCTTGTTGGTCCAACTCATCATTATGGTGGGTTGTCGACAGGAAATCTGGCATCGCAGAAACATCGTCTGACCGTTTCGCATCCTCGCAGTGCTGCCCTGCAAGGGCTGGCGAAAATGAAACGCATGATGGATCTGGGGTTGAAGCAGGCTGTTTTGCCACCTCATCCTCGGCCACACTTTGATTACTTGCGACAGAATGGAATGACGGGAACCGATGCCGAGATGATCGCGCAGACGGTGAAAACTCGTCCTGATCTGTTGTCGATTGTTTATAGCTCGGCTGCGATGTGGGCGGCGAATGCAGCGACAGTTTCGCCCAGTTTTGATACCGCTGATGGGCGCGTTCACATTACTCCTGCCAACCTGATTTGTACAAAGCATCGCTCGCTCGAATCTGATTACACGACGCAGGTGTTGCGTTCGATTTTCAGAGATACTCGTTCTTTTATCGTCTCAGATCCGTTACCACGGCATCGATTGCTTGCTGATGAAGGGGCGGCAAATCATATTCGGATTTGTTCTGAACACGGTAAGCCGGGTGTCGAGTTATTCGTGTATGGACGCGATGCAGAAAATAGCAGTGCTCCGGCTCCAAGAAAATTTGCAGCGAGACAGACTCTGCAGGCGAGTGAACGAGTCGCGGCATTGCACATGCTTCCTCGCTCGCGACAACTTTTTCTGCAGCAAAATCCGGCCGCAATCGATGCAGGTGTCTTTCACAATGATGTGATCGCCGTCGGAAACGAGAATGTGTTACTCTGTCATGATCAGGCATTTGTCAATCAGCGTGCGAGTCTGCAACGAGTGCGGGCTGCGTTGGATTGCGAACAGATCATTGAAGTTTCTTATAACGAACTTTCATTGGCAGATGCCGTCAGTACCTACCTGTTCAACAGTCAGTTAGTGACCCTCCCTGTTGCGGAGGGTGAGACAAAGCGACGGTCAATGCTGCTGCTGGCTCCTGTAGAGTGTGAAGAGCATCCCCGAGCCAGGGCGGTGATCGAACGCATCCTTTCGGATGATAATCCCATTCAGCAGGTGGAGTTCATCAATATCCGTGAGAGCATGAAGAATGGTGGTGGACCAGCATGTCTGCGACTGAGAGTCGTTCTAAGTGAAGTGGAGTTTTCACGGCTTCATGGCAACGTCATCATGACCCCGGAACTGTATGTTCAACTGTGCGATTGGGTCACACGACACTATCGTGAAGAACTGACGCTCGCCGATCTTGCTGATCCTCAACTGATTGAAGAAGTCAGAACAGCGCTGGACGAGTTGTCTGGGATTTTGATGATCTGATATCTGTTCTGAAATCGGGATCAACCCTCGTGATCTGATTCCGAAGCCTGATTAAAACAAAGAAGCCGCACCATCAACAGTGCGGCTTCTTTCTGTTTGTCCATCGCGACGAGAGCACTACCAGAAATCATGTAGCGAATCTGGCACGCGGGATTCAGTGTTTCTCCTATTGAGAAGGCTGCTGCGCGGCCA
>JBEBTF010000185.1:0-8015 GCA_040393865.1 Planctomicrobium piriforme
TTGCCAGGCTGGAAGTCACAAGAAGCGACACCCCCAGGCAAAATGTCTTGAACACATTTAACATTTCAACGTTTCCTGCTTCAGTAGGGCGGTTATCGAAATCCAGTTGTGTTTTGAAACGCGAACTTCCGTCTTTAGAGCAGTTTGCTCTACCGAGTGCCCGCGCAGCGGCCGTTTTGATTGATGAAACGCAACTCACCGCGTGGCGGAAGCGTGGAAGTTATTTCGTAAAGTGCTCTAATCCCGATGCAATGACAGCTTCTCGTTCGCTCAAAAGATCAATGCCGTCTTGCAAAAGCATCAACAATACATCTCAATTCTCATCGTTAACAGACAAGACGATCACTTCGATTTCCCTGATTCAGAGAACTGAAAGGCATAAAGGTCCGCATCACAGACCCAGAATTTCAGACGAACCGGCTTGCCTGCAAGTGACGAAAGATCGGTCCCGGAATTCTTCCACCTCACGATTCGTTCAATCTCATTTCCAATCTGCTCCACGCAATCATCAAGAGTGAAGCCTGGAATCGGTGTTCCATCCGGGTTCTGAATTTCTACTTTCACACCACCGGCTGCAGAAGTGGAGAAGTTTAATGCAAGTTGCGAGCCACTGAAGGTGATGGGGTGAGTCACCACTGTTCCCGGTTCGACGCCAGCGGAGATCGATCCCAAGCCATCCAGACGGAGAGTGTAACGCCGAAGATGTGCAGTCGGTTGCCCGTAATCCTGATTGACATACATCGACATCTCGGCAGGTCCTGTCTGCACAAGATTCAAAGCAGGATAGTTCGTTCGTGAAACCCAGTTTGAGTAACCAACACCGGGCCGCAAAAATCCTTGTTCGAAAGTACAGTCATACCGATCCCCTCCTCTGGTGGTCATCAAAACAGCATCAGAGGTGTCTCCGAAATACCTTTTATGAACCCCAATCTGATCAGCCTGCTCGTCAGTCAGAACCTGACGTTTCGGCATGAATCGAGCGGCCGTTGCCAGATAAATGTGCGGCGCTCTAAAGTAAGGGTGAGTCTGACTGGTATAAAGATCGTTGGCAGGAACAGTTGAGTTGGTATTCGAGTACATCATCTGGACGGGAGAGGTCCAGTGCACCAGATCTTTGGACGTCGCCCTGGCAATAGAACGTTTTCCACCTGCCGCTTTTCGATAGTAAAGCACATATTGCTGCTCTGCTTCGGACCAGAAGAGAACATTCTGCGAATCAAACACCCATCCTTTGTCGACGTAGTTCGCCTTTTCCTGCATCTTCTTCCAGTTCAAGCCATCAGCTGAGACAAGCACGAACAACCCATCAGGGACAATCCCAGCGACAGCTTTGTATCGCTCATCTGGTTTCGCCTGAGGGTTCAGGTCCAGAAAAGGGCTGAAATTGTGCGTCAGCGGAGCCATTTCCGAGAAGACAATATTTGTCTCCTTCTGACCATGTGACTGAAAACGGGTCAGTTTCGGACGTTCCCAATGAATCCCATCTTTTGACTCTGCATAGCAAGTTGACTCTTCATTGTTTCCATCCATGGGCGACTTCGATGCATTCCCCCGATAATAAACGCGAAACAAATCTCCATCTTTGATGACCGTGACATAACCACTGAACTCACCTTCCCAGGGCTTGTCAAACTTCAAAGCAATCCCGGCATCCTGCGGGTGATGAAGCTTGAGCGTCGCCCCCTTCATGTCACTGATCAGATGGCGATCGATAAACAACTCTCTCTTTGAGCCGATCGGAATCACATCATCCGCCGCAGGCAGCGGCCCTGTGGTCAACGCACAGCCCAGAAGAAGCCCAACAAGACAGCTTGCTACCCGAGACATTGAAAATCCTTTGCCCTTACCGCCGCCAAACCATCCAAGAATATTGATGCACAAACTGGAATGCAATTGGTCCGTACCTTTTGTTGAATTAGAAATTCTTTATCTGAAATAGATTACAGGTACTCACAACTTCCACGCCAGAGATTCGTGGCCACAAATGTAGAATATCCGCAAAAACACATCAACGATTATTGAAATCCAGTTTGACATCAATAAGTGCTCTTGTATGATGAGGTACGCACTTATCCCACACAACTTCTCAAATGAACAAAAACACAGCCGCCTTCAAGAATCTGAGTGAACGCCCTGCCGGGGAGGCTCAACCCAAGTACGAGCGGTTGCGTGATTACGTCGTATCGCAGATTGAATCAGGCCAGTTCAAAGCCGGTTCGGCGTTGCCTTCAGAGAACAGCATTGCCGAACAATTACAGGTTGCACGCAGCACGGTGCGGCAGGCACTGGCAGAACTCGAAAAAGATGGATTGGTTCGAAGAGTTCACGGCAAAGGCACATTCGTACATGAGGACGCCCGGAGTCGGCTGACGAAGGGGCCTGACTTGTTTGCCTTGATCGTCCCAGAAACTGAAACAGGGTTTTACCCTTCGCTGCAGCGCAGTTTTGAAGCAGCTGCGGCCGAACTTCACAATCAGGTCATTGTTCGGAATACCGGGAACGATATCGACCGACAAGGCAATGCAATCCTGCAGCTCATTGACCTGCAGGTGGCGGGGGTCGCAATCGTCCCCACGACAAATCCCAAAACACCGGCGTTCCACATTCGGCAACTCCAGAAACACGGAATTCCCGTGGTCTGCTGCTCCCGTCCGATTGAAGGGGGAACAGCTCCGCTGCTGGGAATCCCGTTTGAAGAAGTCGGACATCAAGCCGGCGAAGCCCTACGACGGCATCGTCATCGCCACGTTGCGTTTCTGGGAGGATATCGGACTGATTCAGTAAAGCTGATTGAACGAGGCTTTTCGAAAGCCTTGGGAGAATCTGCGGAGATTTCCTATTTCCATCTCAACGACTCTGCCCCGAGCGCCATGTTCCATGAACGGGCCGTTGCAAATGAAATAGAGCGTCTCTTCACACTCTCCAATCCCCCAACTGCAATTTTCACAACGTTCGATTCGTTTGCGGAAATGATCTATCTGTTGCTCTCAAGGCGGGGGCTGCGGATTCCCCAGGACGTGTCAATCGTTGGCTTCGGCGGTGTCCGTCGGACTGGGCCGCTCACATCTCTTCTCACATCAGTCACACTGGACGAAGTCACGCTGGGGCGAGAAGCAATTTCAATACTTCACGGCATGCGCCATGGTCAACTGCCATTTGAATTCAATGAACATCACGATTTAAAAATCGGGCTAAGTGACGGCCAATCTCTGGCATTCGCCAAATCTTGACGAGACATCGGCGTCATCGCCCGTTCACTGTTCCATCAGATCAACTCAGTCGGGTCACCAGAAACACGTCGTTTATTTTCATTTCGGAGATCACACGGCTTCTCAAGTCGGCTTAACGCCTTGAAGAAACCGCGAGAAATGACACGAATCAACTGCATTCATTCACTGCGCTATCAATACCGTTTGCGTCCCTTCAAAAGCTGAATTCGATCGGGAGATAACTGATGCGAAAATCGCGGACTGCATTTACGTTGATTGAGTTGCTTGTCGTGATCGCGATCATCGCGATTCTGATTGCCCTGCTTCTGCCGGCCGTTCAACAGGCCCGTGAAGCTGCTCGCCGGTCACAGTGCCGGAACAACTTGAAGCAGCTTGGCCTGGCACTTCATAACTATCACGACGTTTACAACTGCTTCCCCATGAATGGCTTTGGCGCACAAATGGGCGCCGCATATACAACAGCAAATGCATTTAGCATCTTTACAAAACTCCTTCCATATCTCGAACAGACTTCTTTATACAACCAGTTTGATTTCAACCGCCCCAGCACCGAAGGCACCGTCAGTAAAAACAGAGAACTGGCCAAGACGCCAATCGCTGCATTCCTTTGCCCAAGTGATCCAACTCCTGCTGTTCGCACAGATCTGGCGGCAACCTGGCACTGGCCTGCCAGCCTTTCTCCAGGCCAGACAAAGAATCAGGGAGGACCAGCCGCTGTCACCTGTTACAAAGGCTGGGCGGGTCAAGACGTAGGAAATAGCCCTCCAAATGCACTTTTCGAACGGACAACAACAGCTCCGCCTCCAAAGTTCGCCCATATCATCGATGGGACATCGAATGTGTTCGCAATGGCCGAACACTCTCCAAGCTACGCTCCATGGGCCGCATGGGTCGCATCAAACGGAGCATGGGTCACCTATCGGGCAGACACGAGATTAAACGGAATTCGGCTGACATTCCCAACCCCGAACAATGAGGAAATCGGCGGCCCGCGAGAAGCTGCTGTCAGCATGCACACAGGCGGAGGCTTCTTTCTGCTTGCTGATGGAAGCGTTCATTTTATCAGTGAGAACATGGACTCGATCGTGTACCGGCAACTGGGATGCCATAACGACGGACTCCCGACCGGAGGAATTCCGAACTAGCCCAATTCGCCTTTACAAACAGCGTTCCCACCCAATGAAGCCGCTCTGATGGAGCGTGGCATTCCTCCGGTCTCCGTGAGTGAAAAGATTGCCACACAAACACACGGAACAAAGAACCGAGCGATCCGGATTCGATCCCGCAAGCACAGATCACTCATCCACATTCATTTCAGCCAGTTGTATTTGGAGCAAACTTGTGTTGACTCGGGCTCTAGCAAGATCTCAGAAATTGAGCAGCATTTCTGATACTCGGAATTCAGGCATTCTCCAATCGAGGATGATCTCAATGATCAGAACGAATCAATCGAACCGGGTCATCACAGCGACGATCTTGATGCTCGCTTTTCTCGTCGGCTGTGGCTCGAAGAAGCCGCCAAATCCATATCAAGTCAGCAAAGCATCTGGCACGGTGTCATACAACGGAAAGCCGCTTGATAAGGCCTATATCACATTCTTTCCGCAGGAAGCTGGCGAAGCGGCATCTGCAATATCGGACAGCTCCGGGAACTTTGTCCTGTCAACGTATGAACGACTCGATGGGGCGACGATCGGACCTCACATTGCAATAGTGACGGTGCATTCCGACGCGCCAGTTCTTCCGGGGGACGAAGCTGCACTGCGTAAGGCCAGCCCGATCCCAGCCAAGTATATGAAACCAGAAACCTCAGGCCTGAAGTTTGATGTCAAAGGCGATGGCAATAACGTTTTTGACATCAAACTGACCGATGACGATGCAAAAAAGTGACGGAGTGCCCACCACCCACTTCATGGTTTCAGCGCCCCCTGCCTGTCCATTCCGAGGCAGATTTTCCAACCGAATCTCCATTCCGTCTCGGCAGTTCAACAATGAACTGAGTTCTGAACCGTTGCGGACCTGACTGTCCCGGCACGATTTATGGTCGCACCTCCCTCTCGACTCGTCAGCGGCAGCCCACGCCGTACCAGAGACGGGCCGCTTCAAAAATGGAGTCCCTCCCCGAGCTTCGACAGCTTTTTACAATGTGCGACCCCAAAAGAGGAATTCGAGATCGGATTCTTCTATTTCACACATTGACAGTTCGGAACCTTCCGATATATTTGAGACATGAATCAACGATCAACACCCCCATCGCCATTAAAGTTGACTGACCTTGATGCTCTCGGACGTGCAGCTGAGTGCCTGAAGGTTTTGGCTCATCCACACCGTTTAAGGATGATTCAGATGTTGCTGGCCGGAAAATACACCGTTGGCGAACTGGCAGAATCCTGTGAATTGCCAACTGCAATGGCCTCGGAACACCTTCGCCTGATGCAGCGTTGTGGCTTTTTGACCAGCGACAAGGAAGGCAGAAAAGTCTATTACAGCGTCATTGACTCCAATTTGCGGAGTTTGATGCAATGCGTTGAAGAACGCTGTGATGCCGGAATGTGCCCCTGATTTTTTTTGCCAAATAGTCAAAGACTTTCCGAACAATCGAACAAACAACATTTCAAAACGAAAAACATTTCAAAGGGTCAATCTGATGTCCGTCACAACAATTACCCCAAAACAACTGCATGAAATTCACGAATCCGGCAAGAAAGTCGAACTGATCGATGTTCGAACCCCGGTGGAATTCGGCGAAGTTCACGCCCTCTATGCTCGAAATGTTCCCCTCAACCAACTGAATGCCGGGAAAGTCGCTCAGGAGCGAAGTGCGAGCCAAGACCCACTTTATGTGATCTGCAAGTCCGGCAGCCGCGGGAAGCAGGCATGTGAAAAGCTGACCGCCGCTGGATACGCAAACGTCGTTAACGTGGAGGGAGGAACCACTGCCTGGGAACAATCAGGACTTCCCGTCGCACGTGGTAAGAAAGCGATGTCACTGGAACGTCAGGTTCGCATCGCGGCTGGTTCGCTTGTGTTTGTTGGGAGTGCTCTGGCTGCTTTTGTTCACCCGTACTGGATCGGCCTTCCCGCTTTCGTCGGGGCAGGATTGGTCTTTGCTGGCGTCACAGATACATGCGGCATGGGCATGTTAATCGCCCGGATGCCGTGGAATCAGAAGCAGAGTCCAGATGTCGGCTGTGGGATTTGATTGAGAGTGATCGCTTCGTTCAGGCAAACAAACACCATTCATAAGGACAAAGCATGTTACTCAAATATTTCTATGACCAGGCACTGGCTCATGCTTCTTATCTCGTGGGTTGCCAGAAATCCGGCGAAGCACTCGTAATTGACCCAGGCCGCGACATCCAGCCATACCTGGACGCTGCTCAGCGTGAAGGAATTAAGATCGTCGGTGCCGCCGAAACGCATATTCACGCCGACTTTGTTTCCGGTGCTCGAGAACTTGCCGAACGAACGGGCGCGAGGCTCTACCTTTCTGACGAAGGCCCCGCAGACTGGAAATACACATATGCGGATCAGTACGACTCTCTCTTGCTGAAGAACGGTGACACATTCTCCGTTGGGAATGTGAAGCTGGAAGCGGTACATACCCCAGGCCACACACCAGAACACCTTTCGTTTCTGCTGACTGACGTCGGCGGAGGTGCGACGGAACCAATCGGGATATTTACAGGTGACTTCGTGTTTGTTGGCTCGATCGGTCGTCCTGACCTGCTCGAAACAGCTGCTGGCGTCACAGGAAGTGCGGAAACAGGCGCAAGGCAACTTTATCATTCGATGCTCCGTTTCCTTGAACTTCCAGACTATCTGCAGATTTGGCCAGCACACGGTGCCGGCAGTGCCTGTGGGAAAGGTCTGGGAGCAATTCCATCCAGCACTGTAGGCTATGAGAAACGGTTTAACCCAGCGCTGCAATTTCGCGATGAACAGCAGTTTGTGAACTATATTCTCTCCGATCAGCCGGAGACTCCGTTCTACTTCGCTGTGATGAAACGAGTGAACAAGGTAGGTCCGACTCTCCTGAGCAAACTTCCGGAGACCAAGGAGATTCCTGTCACTAAACTGGCCGAGACAGCGAAACATCAACAGGTAATTGATGTCGGACCAGCAAAAGAGTTTGCATTAGCTCATGTTCCAGGCACAATTAACATCCCCACTGAATCACTCGTTCAATGGGCAGGATTTCTGGTCGACTATCACCAACCAATGTACTTACTCGCCCAAGCGAGTGTTGTCCCTGAACTGTTACGTCGCCTCCGGTCAATTGGCATCGACAACATTGGAGGATACTTCGACGCAGCTCAAACAACGCGAGATGGCCTTAGGACAGAGCAATACCGGTCATGCTCGGCAGAAGAGTTGCGAAGCTTGATTGATAGCAAAGCCGTTCATCTTCTGGATGTTCGATCTCAGACTGAGTTTCAGGCAGGACACATTCCTCATGCCGAGCACCGGTTTCTTGGCTATCTGATCCGGGAAGTGCATGAGATCGATCGCTCACTCCCCACCGCTGTGAATTGCCTGGGAGGCGGACGATCGGCGATTGCAACCAGTGTGCTACAGCGTTCCGGGTTCGATGTCATCAACCTGACTGGAGGCTACCGCGCATGGTTAGCAGCAGGCCTGCCGATCGAAACTGCCTGAGAGTAAGTTGCACAGTAACCGAACGTGAGTGGCATTCGACATTCAGTCCTTTCGCGTTTGAAAAGACGGCTGCGTGATCACTCACAAGACCAACCCGGTCCAGCCTAGAGCACCTTGCGAAATAAT
>JBEBTF010000186.1:0-8013 GCA_040393865.1 Planctomicrobium piriforme
GTCGTGACGCTTTGTGTTGTCACCGGAACAGGAGGCACCGCTGACTGCTGCTTACTCAGCTCTTCCAGCTTCTGCACCATTTTAAGATTTTCGCCGAGAGTCTTGATTACCAGGTCATAGGTTTCAATCACCTTGCGGCGGAACTGAGAAACATCAGACAGCACAGAATCACGACTCGCCTCCGCCTTCTGAACGGTTTTCACCAATCCATCTTTGACGTCGTCAGAGGCGTCTGCCGGGGCTGCTGGATCTCCGTTGAGTTCCTTCAGACGCTGATCAAGAAGCACTTGAGATGCCTTGGTCATCACTTCCAGATTGGTCTTCTGAATCTGCAATTCGGCAACCCGAGAGTCGGCGACAATCTGCTGGCCTTGAATCTCTGCAGTTGCGGTCAACCAGTTCGCTGGGAGAGTGCCTCGAACGTGATACAGCCCGAGAGCCCAGTTCCCGGTTTCTTGTGGATACGGACGTCGTGTCAGTCGGGCAATCGCCTGTGTTGGCCGAGTGTCGATGACCGCGAATTCACCAAGAAATGAGGTTTTTTCACCTTCGTGGCTGAAAACATAAATCGATGGTTCAAGACCATCAGCGCCACGTTGCGGAAGATTAGAGCTTGTTCCGACTCCGAGCTCGATGGCTCCCTGCCCGCCTGGTTGCGGTCGGCTGTTGGGTGCAGCCCAGACATCGCCCCAGTTATGGACAAGCGTCTGTCGCTTTTCTTCGAGATCACGAATCCGAATGCGGGTGTCAGCAATGTCCTGAATCTGCTTCTCAACCGTTTTTTGGCGTGTTTCAACAGCAGTCAACCAGCGATGCCGAACGCTCAATGCGGTTGTCGTCAGCCAGCTGGCCACGACCACAAGAACCACAGACAACCAGACGAGCACCTTGCCCAGGATATGCATATATCAAGCTCCCGTTGGCGTCGCCTTGGAACTGTTTGAACGGCCGCCATCCGAATTGTAGATCGTCTGGTGACGGGCCTTCTCAGGAGATACTCGACTAAATGGCCGAATATAACGAATTCGGCAACCTGCACCGTCGAGTCGATCGTAAATCCCGCCAAAGGCAAGCGTCAAGGCGGAGACCTTGAATTCTGGCCCCAAATTTCGACCGGGGATTACTTTATGGATTATAGCGGGCGTGCCAGTCATAAACCGGCACGCCCGCTATTGTCATTAGAACAAGTCACTCGTCCCGCCCGTCTTAATCCGCCCCCATCACCCGGAAACAACTGCGTCCGGTCGGGGATGGAACCTTCACATTCCTGGGACGAAATCAATTAATTGAGGAATCCATTCGGAAGTGCCCGAACAAGGTTCCGCCATCACGAACGATGTAGAACTTCAAAGGGCCGAGAGTCTGCAACTGAGGGTGATTCAACACGTACTCAATGTTTTCGTTGCTGACTGTTTCCCAGATATGCAGGCCAACCAGAATGTCACCGGGGCGAATTCCATTCACATCAGCCTGGCTTTGAGGCCGTACTGCTGTGACTTTCATTCCGCCCTGATATGGGAGTCCGGCCATTGGGAACTGATTCTCAGACTTTTCAAGTCGCAAGCCAAAGACGTCCCAGCACTTATCCATTGTCGACGCAGGCTTTGCAGCACTTGTCACAACAGGTGTCGTACTTGTCACAGACACAGGGACCGCGGAGACGGTCTGGGTTCCTGGAGTTCGCCGACTTCCGGTCAAAGCCCCAATACGGAACTGCAGGGTTTCTTCCTGTCCATCACGTCGCACAATCAATGGCAGGCTTGTTCCCGCTGCACGCCCGAAGATCGAACGTTCAAAGTCAGCACCGTCAACGACGTTGACATCACCGACCTTAACAATGACGTCACCAGACTTTAATCCGGCTGCCACAGCAGGTGAATCAGGACGAATTGCCTGAACGACCAGTTTGCGATCCGGTCCCTGCTTCACGTCGCTTGTCTGAATTCCGTGATACGTCTGATTATGACGCTCGACATTCATCAATCGGGCGATCACTTTTCGTGCATTGTCCACAGGAATTGCAAAACCAATTCTCTGAGCACCAGCACGAATCGCAACGTTGATCCCAATGACTTCGCCATCGGCATTCAGCAATGGTCCGCCGCTATTGCCAGGGTTAATAGCAGCGTCGATCTGGATCAGATCTTTATATGATTGCTCATCATTCACCTCAACATCACGAGAACGATGGCTGATGATTCCCCGAGTGACGGAGGATTCATACCCATAAGCATTCCCGATCGCAATGACATCTTCGCCCAACATCAAGTCGGATGAAGTGCCGAAGTTTGCAACTTCGAGGCTTTCACGCGGTTCAATTTTGATAATGGCCAAGTCTTCGCGAGAATCATACGCGAGAACCCGACTTTCATATTCTGTGCCATTATACGTCGTTACTCGCAATCGCTCGACATCTTGAACAACGTGATAGTTGGTCACGATGTAACCACGTTCATCAATGACAATGCCGGTCCCCATGCCGTTGATCTTCGATGCTTTTCCAGCAGAGAAGACAACATCCATGGATTTCTGGCGTTTCTCGGTGTGAATATTCACCGATGACCGCTCAGCACGTTCAACGATTCGGGTTCGCTCTGTATTGCGAAAAGACGTCGGCGCGCCTGCCGGCAACTCTGCTTGCGAGAGTTGCGGTGACAGTGCAAGCATCATCGCCATGCACCATCCGGCCTGGCAGAATCGCTTCGTCATCGTCGGGCCTGTTCCTGTTGTGAACCGAGGCTAGTGGGCGACGTCCGTCCGCCAACTGGGAGATCAATCCTTGAAACTCCACTGTTCCCCAACATCGGACTTGGTCCTGACACTCCTTGAAGGTGCCCATACGACCGTCGTAAAACTTGCCTAATCCGCATTTGTGTATTTAGGTAAACTTTCCCCCCACACGAATCGCTTCAAGACGTTTCTCCACACTCTGGCCAACATTTCGCTCAAGATTGATTCTGAACCATCGTCGCAAAATGTCCTTTCTCGACATGTCATGGCATGACAGCGGCCAACGCTCTAAAGTGGTTACCAAGAACTTCAATTGAATTTCCGATTTTGATTCCAGGATGCCGAGAAGATGACCCGTAAAGAGAAAATTGAAGCAAGATTGCAGGAAGACCCGAATGACGTCTTCCTGAACTACAGCTATGCCCTGGAACTGGCAAAACTTGGCGAAGAAACTGCAGCAAAAGCCGCGTTCGCACGAGTCCGAGAGATCGACCTGAATTATGTTGCCGGGTACTTTCAGGAAGGGCAGTTTCTTGCCGGACTGGGAGAAACCGAGGCCGCCCGAGCAATTCTGACCTCTGGAATTGCGATCGCCAAGAAGATTGGCGATTCCCACGCTCAAGGCGAAATGACCGACTTCCTCGACAACCTGTAATCGAGCTTGCGAACTGATCAACACGCACCGCTGCGGCGAGTGACCGCAGCGCAATTTCGATAGATGGAGTCTCAGCGTGAAGCGAGTCCTGGTAACCGGATTTCCCCCGTTTCCCGGTCGACCGGTAAACCCATCGGAGTTGTTGATTCAGTCAATCTCCTCAAACTCCAACGCAATCTCCGGAATCGAGTTGCACACGCAATTGCTTCCAGTGGAATACACAGGTGTCGAACAGGCA
Source organism: Planctomicrobium piriforme (assembly GCA_040393865.1). Lineage (GTDB taxonomy): Bacteria > Planctomycetota > Planctomycetia > Planctomycetales > Planctomycetaceae > Planctomicrobium > Planctomicrobium piriforme_A. Next base: position 3,624 of record JBEBTF010000186.1, read on the forward strand.
TTTACTCGGCTGATGACTGAGATTCGCCCGCACCTCTGGCTCGCGTTTGGTGTCGGTGCGCAACAAACGCCACTGCGGCTGGAATGTCGGGGGATAAACCAAGACCATTCCACACGATGCGACAATGCTGGAGAATTACGAACGAACTGCCTGATCGAAGAAAACGGACCAGAGTTTCGCTCTCTTCCAGCCGACCTTGCCGAACTGCATTCCCATTTACAAAGAGCGGGATACTCATGCGAGCTCAGTGATGACGCTGGAACTTACGTCTGCAATCACCTTATTTACACCGCAGCAAAATCCATAAATGTTCAACGTCGGGAATGCGAATTCGTTTTTACCCATCTTGCCCCACAGGAATTTGGGATGCCGACAGAAAATTTGATTGTTGCACTTCAAATCATGGTGAACTGGTTTCAGAATTCACCAGACAGAATCCCTGCCTGATTCCGTTCAGACAGACATCATTCTGCCAAATCACATCCGCAGCGATACATGCAGCTTTGTCGATCATTTCAATCTCGTCATCTGAACCACAGGTCCAGACAGATTGGTGATCGCCGTTCTCAACTCGCCTTTCTCTGAAATCTACCGGAGCAATGAATGGCGTCTGCCGAATCAGAAAAATGCTGGCTGGGCTTTGACCTTGGAGGCACCAAAATGCTCTCTCAGGTTTACAACTCCAACTGGGAACTCGTCGCCAAAGAACGAAAACGCATTCACCCTGGCACAAATGTCAAAGGGGGAATTGAGCGAATTCTGGAAACCATTCATGAGACGTTGGCTAAAGCCTCACTGACTCCAGCAGACTTGCATGGAATCGGAATCGGGTGTCCCGGCCCGATTGATATGGAAAACGGAATCGTTCTGGATCTGCCCAACATTGGATGGCACTCGATTCCATTAAGAGACCGACTGACAGAAGCACTGGGGTGTCCGGTCGCTGTGTTGAACGATGTCGACGCGGGGATCTATGCAGAACACCGGGTCGGAGCGGGGCAGGGAGCACGTAACGTCATCGGCGTCTTCGCCGGAACCGGTATCGGAGGCGGCTGCGTCTACCTCGGAGAGATCCTCCGGGGGGCAACGACTTCCAGCTTTGAAATCGGTCACATTCAAGTGATGTCAAACGGACCGCGGTGCGGGTGCGGTCAACGTGGCTGTCTCGAATCGGTCTCCAGCCGACTCGCGATTGCTGCCCAATGTGCCCGAGCCGCCTATCGTGGCGATGCCCCTCACTTGCTACAGGCAGCTGGGACTGATATTGCCAATATTCGCAGTGGAGTTCTGAAAGATTCGGTTGCAGCTGGAGACAAAGCGGTTGAATCGATCATTAAAGAAGCAGCGAGATACATCGGAATTGCCGTCGGGAGTGTGGTGAATCTGATTTCCCCTGACGTTGTGATTCTGGGAGGCGGACTTGTTGAAGCGATGCCGGACCTCTTCATCAGTCAGGTCACTAAAGCGGCCGAAAAACGTGTGATGCCAGCGTATAAAGGCAGCTTCAAAGTGGTCCCTGCGACACTCGGAGACGATGCCGGAGTGCTGGGAGCAGCGCTCTGGGCGGAGCACAAATTTGCAGACAAACAGGACAAACAACAGCCAGCGAAGCAGGGAAAACGAGCCAACTAGGCCGCGCATTGGGCTCTCATTTGACCGTGCAGCAGCCTTTCCAAAAGGGAAGAGACTGAATCTGCTCGATCGGAGAAAAGCTGAATCCCGCGTGCCCGTCGCGCCACACTATTCAGAGAGCCGCTCCAAGCCAGTTCAGTCTAGTCAGATCAATTCCAGCGCGTATTTGGACTCGATGGCGGTATTTCCCCTTTTGAAATCTTCCCTGCGCCTTTCTCTACTTCTTCATTAGTAAACACAGGATTTTCATGTCTCGTCACGATGGTCGTCTTGTCGACCAGCTGCGTCCTATTCAAATTCAGCGTCCTTATTTCGGAGCTGCTCCCGGGCGAGTTCTGATTCAAGCTGGCCGAACAACCATTCTGTGTACCGCCAGCGTTTCGACAGATCTTCCTCCGTGGAAGAAAAAGCAGGAAAACCCCACCGGTTGGGTCAGTGCTGAATACAGTATGCTTCCGGGCTGCACCTCTCCGAGAAAAGACCGCCGGACTGATGGGCGCGCGACGGAAATTCAACGTCTGGTCGGACGCAGCCTGCGTGCCGTGGTTGATAACGCAGCACTTGGCCCCAGAATGGTCACCGTTGACTGCGATGTGCTGGAAGCCGATGGGGGAACACGCACTCTGAGTATTACAGGAGGATTCATTGCTCTTGTGGATGCGATTGCAGCAATTGAAGAGCCGGACTTCAACTATCGCAAAGTCTTTACTGACAGTGTCGCCGCGGTCAGTGTGGGGGTCGTTGGCGGACGCCCCGTCCTCGATCTGGACTACGTCGAAGACAGTCAGGCCGAAGTCGACATGAACGTTGTCATGACAGGCAAAGGTTCATTCGTTGAAGTGCAGGGAACTGCTGAGGGCGTTCCCTTCCAACGCGACCTCCTGAACGCACAGCTGGACCTGGCAAGCGCAGGAATTGCCGAACTGACAGCAATTCAGAAAAACATTCTCGGAGACAAATGGCCTTTCTAGACCATTATGCTCCCCTTGCTGGCGCACAGGTTCAATGCCATAAACCTGTTCGCACAACAGCAAGTTATGCCGCATCAGTCTGATAACGACAGCATCCCCGATCAGGTCAAACAGGGCCTGATCGGGGTTTTCTGTTTGGTATAGACATGATTTTTCAGAATCCATAGAAACCGCGACGATTTCCCTCATGTTCAGGGCAGTCTCACTGTTTACCAAGACGGCTGACAGTGAAACGGCCATTAGGGAAATTGAACCTTCCTGATCAATTGATGACACCCAATTCTGCACCAACGGAAACTCATCGACCTGCCGTCATCAATTGATTCCCGTCCAAACCCTGGCATTCGCCACTTCAAACATTCCAATCCGATTCCCCTCGGCTTGACGTGGCTTCGTCATCGCACATGGAGCGTGCTATGAGACCTGTCTTTCACTCAATGACCGCACCAGAGCAGTTTGCTCTTCCATCTGGCCGTTTCACTACGGCCGCAATCAGCGAAATGCGTCATGCCATGTGTAACAGACACAAGATGATTTACCGATTCGCTTTCTTCACGCTGTCATTATTCCTGTTGAGCAATTCCTCTTTTGCAGCAGGAATCGACGCTGATCCTGCCAAAACCTATAGCCTGACCAAGAATCGCGGTCCATGGATGATCATGGTCACCACGTTTCACACGACAGGCGCAGACGGTGAAACTGACGAAGGCAAAAGCCCGGAACAAGCTGCTCATGATCTCGTTCTCGAACTGAGACAACTGGGGATGCCAGCGTATGTTTATGAGCATGTTCCAGACCAGGAACGAATTATTTCAACAGACACATTGGGGCGGGAATCTCGCCGCAAGAATCTGCGACGCATCAAGTCCGTCTGCGTCTTGTGTGGAAACTACAGCAACATCAACGACAAGCTGGCACAGGATTCATTGGCCTGGGTAAAGAAACTGAAACCAAAGAGTCTCAGCGAAGGCGTCTATTTCGAGCCAACCAAAGGACGTCCTTCCATTCTCAGTGGGGCATTCCTCACGATGAACCCGATGCTGACCCCTGCTGAAGTTCAACAGAAACAAACAGCCGATCCGTTTCTCGTGAAGCTGAATCATGGAGAACGCTTTTCGCTGATGGAGAACCGAGGGCAATACTCACTGGTGATTGCCCGGTTCTATGGCAAACACGTCATGGTGAAAGCCAGCGATGTCGACTCTGCAACAGACAAGTATTTTAAGGATCTGACTCTCGATAATGCTGCAGAATCCGCCCGCGAACTGGTGACTGTTTTGCGAGGCAAATACGACAAATCAGAAACACAGTTTAACGAGATCGACGCTTATATCTGGCATGACTACAACGAATCCGTCGTGACAGTCGGTTCCTTTGCCACCCCAGATGATCCATCAATTGCCCAATACGTGAAGCGGTTTGGTCCGACCGTCCGCACATTCGAGAAAACAGGCACGTCAAACTTCCAGCCACAGCACCTCAGTGTTGCTGGTTTCGGACCGAAAGGGGATCAGAACCGGTTATGGTTATTTGAACCAAATCCGGTTGCCATGAAAGTCCCACGAGTCAAATAGACTCGCAGCCTGAACGCGTTCGCCGACTCCAGGTGCGGCGAGAATTGAATGAAATCGAGACCCCGAAGAGAACCACTCTTCGGGGTTTTGGTATTCTAGACCGTATCGGTCTATCCGGTGGCCGCGCAGCAGCGTTCTCAACAAGAGAAACATTGAGTCCCGCGTGCCGGATTCGCCAAATGATTTCTGGAAGTGCTCGACCGAGTGCCCGCG
>JBEBTF010000187.1:0-8005 GCA_040393865.1 Planctomicrobium piriforme
ATCAGGGACAGTTCAGAAACTACCGCTCCCGCCAGAGCAGATGATCGGGAATATTGAGATTGGAACGTGCTGACTCAATCTCTTTCCGAAACCGCTTTGCATCCAATGGATAACCGCGAGTTGGTTTGAGATCCGGTATCGATTTCGTCCAGTAGGCGTTGAACTGGTCCATCGCCAGCTCACGAACATACTTCGCCAGAATCGAGGCACATGCCACTGGCAAATGGCTTTCCCCCTTCATTTGAAAGCGAAGTTCTGTTGTGCCCACCCGATAACGACTGACGGACTGACTCTCTTCCAGCCGCAAAATCATCTGACCATCCAGAATTTCGGCAATCAGTTCGTCATAGCGATTCCGCCCTCCATGTTTGTCTCCAACAAACACGGTTTTGACAGGGTCTTCAGGATTCCAGACGCTTTTCAGAAGTTGAAACGCAAGCCGCGAAAGAGCCGCACTTTTGTTACTCCCGATGGCCGTTGCCATCACATTAAACCGCTCTTCAACGACAACGTCGCAACGAACGGAGTTCAACTGGACTCCTGTTGCTTCCAGACGCTGTTGGAGTCCTCCAGCGAGATCGTCAATCTGCTGACGCGATGCAACAACCGGTAACGCCAGATCATCGTGATACCAGGGAGCAAGCCTCTTCGCATCAAACCGGGAATCATCTCCTCCCGTCAACGCCTTCCATAATTCATGAAATGAATTGATCGTTTGCCCGGCCACTTTCATCAGCGCCAGTGCAGATCGTTCTAATGATGCAAAACCGTGCTTCCCGGTGAACACCACTTTCGAGTCGGCAATATGCAGGTGCTTCCCGTTTGCGTGACCAGCCGCAGACACCACAGGTGCCAATGCCTGATAGAAATCAAATTTCGTGGGACAGTCCGGGGTATTCCATTTCGTCACCCCCAAGAGCAACGGGCCCAGATTAGGGCCGTACCCCGCTTCATCCATTCCCAGAAAGCAGCCGCGTTCCATCGAATCTCTTACCAGTGGATTACTTGCCAATACAGAAACGACTGAAGATTCGGTCGAGGATGTCATCGGTATACACCTGTCCCACGATGCGACCAAGATGCTCCAGCACGTCTCTTAGTTCCAGAGCGATCAACTCATCCCCGGAACCAGTCCCGATCAGTCCCTTCGCCCGTTGCACTCCCAGTTGCGCATGTCGCAAGCTTTCGGAGCATCGAGCCGCTGTTGTGCCGATCATCCCGGAACCATGAATCGCTGTCGAGAGTCGACGTGCGACTTCCGCTCGAAGAGCCTCGACGCCCTGGCCACTTTCAGCCGATACGGACAAGACGGCGTCAATCAAATTCGCATCACCTGCAGGTGCCAGATCGACCTTGGTTCGAATCCGCAGGATGTCGACGTTGTGCTCCTGCAACTGATCCAGTAGCCGTTGATCGAGTTCCGCTTCCTCATCAGTCAGATTGGAAGCAGTGCACCAGACAATCAGATTTGCTCGCTCAAACTGATCGGTCCGCAGCACGGCAGCCGCTTCCTCAATGCCGTCTCGCGCTGTTTCCCACCCGGCGGTGTCCACGAAATCACATTGAATTCCGTCGCAATCCACCGGTGCAGACAAATAGTCGCGAGTTGTCCCCGGCACCGGAGAAACCAGAGCCGCGTCGTTCGCCGTCAGCTTGTTGAATAACGTGCTTTTCCCGGCGTTCGGCAGTCCCCCCAGCACAACACGCCAACGGCCGGTTGACTGCATTCGATCAGACGCCTGCTCAAGAAGCTGATTCAGCCAAAGTTCCGCCTCTTCCAGCCGTCGGATCAACTCTGGCCGCGAAACAAAATCGATGTCTTCCTCAACGAAGTCGAGCCCTGCTTCCAAGTCAGCCAGATGCAACAACAACTGTTCCCGCACAACCGCAATTTTCCCGGAAATGCCCCCGCCCAGCTGTGAAAGTGCGGTCTCCAACTCCACATGACCAACGGCGTCGATCACTCCCAAAACAGCTTCTGCCTGAACAAGATCAATTCGTCCCGCAAGAAACGCTCGCAACGTGAACTCGCCCCGTTCTGCTGGTCGAGCCCCGCTGACATAGACCTGCTCCAGAACCTCTTCAATCAACGGCGGCGAACCAACAAAATGCAACTCGGCAAGCGGTTCCCCGGTGAAACTTCGATGATTGGGCCAATAGAGCAACTCCCCCGGCATGGAGAGAGCCCCTTCAGCGACCGGGATTGTCACGGAGACTGCAGTCGCTCGTTGAACCATTTCCGGAAACGGATCGCCATTCAACAACCGCTCAAAGACACCTCGAACATGACGACCACTGATTCGAATGAGCCCACGCACGGCCCCTCCTGGAGGAGACGCAACGGCAGCAATCGTATCGTCAAAACAAATCGACATGAGACCTCAATAACTCTGACGCAATGCAAATCAAACAGGGGGGGAACAATGCAGGAGATCATCCGAAGAGAACGAAAGACAAGTCCGCGAAAAGAGCCATTCAAGACCAAACCGGTCTGGCTCTCGCTCCACCGACATCATTCATCCCGAATCAACAGCTTAAATTCAGGGAGTTCTCTGATCGAAGCGAGATCAGGATCTTTCTGCATCCACTCAAACTGGTTGAACCCCAGTTCGATTGATTCCTGCAATTTGGCAATCGCTTCTTTCTGTAGTTCTTCGATGCGTGCCTTTTGCTCGGCTGTTGGGGAATTCTTCTGCAAATACTCGATGGATCTGGCGAAAACACACGCCGAGTTGTAAGGGTAATAGCGATCCTTAGGAAATGAGGCCGCGTGTCCTTTCACAAACTGGATCGCCTGTTCTCCCTCTCCTTGAATCGCCTGAACAATTCCAACTCCGGTGATCGCCTGACTGTCAAACGGATCGAGTTCAAACGCTTTTCTGAAATCACTGCCGGCTTCTGCAAACTGATTCTTTCGCAGGTACGCATTCCCACGCGACGAATAGGCGTCTGGTAACTCAGGGTTAATCAGAATCGCCATTGAATAAGATCGGATTCCCCCATCGAGATCGTCCTCGATCACCTGCATGTTTCCCGCTTCGACAAATCGGGTTCCCGGAAGTCGACTTCGCCAGCGTTTTAATCCGGCATCGGCAATTTGAATCCCCGGAACATTCTTCGATTCCAAAGCGTGTGTGCGAAAACGACGTAATTGCTCAACTGCGACTGGCGTTCCGATATCGCCTAACGACTCGCAAATCTGCCCGACTTCATCCCCTTCGGCAGTTGCCAGAGCTTCCCCGAGCAATTGAATGGCAGCATCGGTCCGCAAGTTTTTGAGAAGCTGAATCGCGGTCGCACGCAGCAACTGATCATGAGTCGTGAAGACCCGCTTCGAGAATTCGAGTTGCACATCGGTCGACATTCTTGCCGTCAGATTCAGAGCCGCTTCTTTCTCCTCGGCGTCGAACCCTTCAAACATCTTCAACACCTGGCGACAATCATTGTCTGTCCCGAGCACCCCAATCGCCTCAATCAGACGCGCCCGAGGCACCTGTGATTTCGCCATCGAATCCAGCAGGAGTGGAGCCGCTCGCGACTCTCGTTTCCGCTCCAGCAACGACAGAATCCCTGGCGTCAAATTGCCAGATTTCAGCTGCTCCATTGCGAACTTCAACGCAGCTTGTTGAGACGATTGATCCGCACTGACAGACAACACCTGAAATGCAATCTCGGCCACAGAAGCATCTTCGTCCGCGAGCGCAGAAATACAGATCTGACTCAAATCACGATGTCCCACCCGTTTGAGCACCTGAATCGCCGACTTCCTCACGTCTGGTCGGGGATCGGTCACACACTTGGTCAAATAAGAGTCCCAGGCAGGTGAATAAGCTTCCGCCAGAATTGGCAATGTCCATTCACTTGAAAGCTTAAGTTCCGGATCGTCCAGAACACTGACGACGCTCTGCAGACGGGAATCGGACGCAACAGAAACGAGTGATCTCAACGCCAGTTCGGCTGTTTCCCGATCGCCCTCTTTCAGCATCTTGAGCAAGAAGTCTTCCGCCTTAGGCTGATAGCCCAACGCCAGCACAGCCTGACGCTGCAGGTCCGATGGGGCCCCTTGAGCCAGCTTCATCAGAGTCGACACAGAGACTGGTCCGAGGCGCGGCGCTGTCAGCGACAAAGCCGCATACTGCGACAACGGATGTCCTGTTTGAATTTCCCGCAAGGCTGTTGCAGCATCCACGCGGTCAAAAACCTCTTTCAGTAATGAAACAGCGCCCGCTTCCGGAGTTTCAAAAATATGCCGACGCCCATCATCCCATTCGAGAGCACGTTCATTCCCGGACGGCAAACGACACAGCGCGATCTGCCGCACAGTTGGTAACGGCGGCAATTGCTGTAACAGCGAATTCCCAACGTCTTCCGGAACAACTGTGGAAACAAGCCAGCTGAACAGAACCTCATCACTTGGAGTCGCCCCCGGTGCCCAATCAATCAAGAACCGCTTACGCCCCTGTTCAGATGCTCGATTCAATCGTTGAGCAAGCAGCGCAGCATTCACACGATTCAACTGACCATGAATGGTGAATAAGGTGAGACTGTTGCCTGGCCCCAACTGCTGTTCAGTCAGCGCGAGCCGCGCATTCTGCTGTGCAATGAGATCCAGAGAATGTTTCGTCCCGTCTTCCGCTTCAAGCTCCAGCTTCATCGACGGGATGGCTTGAACCGATTCCAGTCCGAAAAACACACACCAGAACGTCGCGGCCTGTCCAGAGGGAATGATAATCCGTCGAGACGATTCCAGCTTTCCATAGGGAATTGGGTTTTCTCCATACGTCCAGTCGACCTCAACAGGCGCGAAACGATACCGCCGATTGGACCCGGCCCCAGCTTCAATTCGTGTTCCCGCCACATCGAGAAAGATCTTCTCCCGATGGATCTCAATCTCTTTATCCGTTGTATTTCCAACGGAAATCCGCAAAACAGCGTAGCGAAATCCCTCGCCAGAATAGACGTCACTGGAACCAACGAAGATTCGTTCCACCCACAACAACACAGGGCGATCTGCAAGTTCAGCAACCACCTGCCCCCCTGGACGCGCGACAGCAGTGGCGATCATCTTCTGAATATCGACCGCATCCGTCATCAGCATCTTTCTCAGGTCATCTTCCAGAACCTGAGCATGGACAGTCTGTCCGGAAAACATGACGCCGACACAACAGCAGAACGCGAGCAGCAGAGCGTACGTTTTCCGAAGCGGACGAGAGAATGGTCTCATGTCCGCGCGGGGGCCAACGGCAGGCTGAAGCCCGTGCCCTCGCCCTGCAACGGAACTCACCAAGTGCGTTGAACCGCTTCCGGGAAACGATTTCGTCTTGAGCACTGCGTCAGCCACTGGCTCTCCTGAGGAAAATCATCTGGAAGATTTTGCTGAAGATATGGTAACACTCCGCATTCGCGAGAGTGAGCGTAAAACCTGAATATCCCCCAGCGTCACACCACACGCCGTTGATGCAACAAACGGCAGGGTTCCGACGAACGCCAGATTCCCACCAGAAATCGCCCCTTTCCGTCGTAGAGGTACTCCAATGACCATGACATCATTTTTTCGTCAACAACAGCCACGACTGGTCATTGCGGCAACCACTTTTTGGGCATTGGGATGCGGGCAAACTCCAGGCGATGCTCCCAAAATCGAACCAAATACACCGGAACAATCAGCATCCGCCCCGGCACCGGCCGCCTTACAGACAGCATCGATCGAACACGAAGCATCTTCACAAACACCTCTGATGACATCAGGGAGTCCCACTGCCCCACCAGAGATGAAAGCTGCCGAAACGCCGCGTGATCAGGTGAAAGAACGTCGGGCAGCCGAACTGATTGCCACATTACTTCGCCCGGGAACCGAGCCACAGGACTGGGACGCCGCTCATGCCGAACTCCTGACACTGGGAGCCTCCGCTGCTCATGTCCTGATGGGGAAACTCTCATCCGGAACCGATGAAGAACGCGAACTCGCAGCTACCGCACTCGCACTGGTTGGCGAGGAAGCAAACATCGCAGCTGATGCATTACGCACCGCACTGAAAGATCGTTCTCCGTTTGTTCGCGCCAACGCCGCAGCTGCCCTTCTTCAATGGCCTGACCACTCAAAAGAGGCCATTCCCACTCTGATTCACCTTCTGAATGAATCTGATCCACAACTCCGTCAGCTGGCAGCCATGAATCTGAGTGCCTTGGGAGAAGATGCCAGCCCGTACGTTGCCGATTTGCAACGCACATTGACCATGACAAACCCTCCCGAGATTCTCACCCCAGTCGTCGAACTGCTTGGGCGAATCGGCCCGTCCGCTGAACCGGCAATTCCAGTGCTCCAAAAGATCGCATTCGAATCGGAAGGCGAAATCTCAAATGCTGCACAACAAGCCATTCAGCTGATCAAGCCGACCGAGCCAGAAGAAAAGAAGACTCCCTAACACATTCTACACAAGCGAGTTAAACCCATTCGCCAACGATTATAACCGCTACCAGGCCCTCCAAACGGTCTTCGAATCACGGGTGGACGTATTCTCTTTAGGAATGCGTCCACTCGTTTTTTTCTGCGGACGTCTGAGATGGAGTGAAAATGGTCGCTTTCAGGGAAATTCCTGAGCTGATGGCGGCATTCTCCACTTTGCCGATCCAAATAACACGATTTCATCGAATTTAACTGTGGATTGTTCCAAACAATCCACGTTAAACCGAGATATGGCGCCTACCAAATCTGCGGGTCATGCCAAGCGAAGCTTTCCGGATTGATTCGTTTAGCCGGATGTTTCAGACAATATGATTGCAGGGCGTTCTCCGCGATCGATACCATCAATGGATTGCAGCAATTGCGCCCGGTATTTATCGCTCGGCATCCATCCGTGGCAGGCGTACTTGTTCAACCATAACGGTATTCCCGCAACATCATCTATTGAGTCTCGGACAGCATCACACTGTCAGGGACGACCAAAATGAGGCTGCCCATGTCTCTTTGTCGATCTGCACTCTTTGCATTCGCATCCGTTCTTGCGGTTCAAGGCATCGCCCACGCTGCTAAAGAGAAACCGTTAACCAAGACAGAATTCGACCCAAATGCAAAGCAGGTCGAACTGTTTGACGCCATCGACGAAAAACTGATCGACTACAAGCTCATTGCGAAAAACGCGATGGGCGGAGCCCTGTTCATCACCAATAAAACAGATGAACCTCTCACGGTCAAAATGCCAGACAGCTTCGTCGCCGTCCCTGTCAACGCCCAATTCGGCGGCGGCATGGGTGGGATGGGCGGAGGAATGGGAGGAATGGGAGGAATGGGCGGTGGCATGGGAGGAATGGGTGGTGGAATGGGCGGCGGCCAGCAATCCATGGGCGGCGGAATGGGTGGAATGGGCGGCGGCGGAATGGGCGGCATGGGCGGTGGCATGGGAGGAATGGGTGGCGGCGGAATGGGAGGAAACCAAGGGTTCTTCTCCATCCCAGCTGAAAAAACCCTGCGAGTCCCTTACACCTCAGTCTGCCTGAACCACGGACTGCAAGAGCCGATGCCACACTCCCGATACCGTATCGTTCGCACCGAAGAGTACACCAATAACCCTGTGTTGCAGTCATTGATCTCGATGGTTGGCACCGGCCGACTGAATGGTCAGGCCGCTCAAGCTGCAACCTGGAGCATCACCGACAACCTTTCATGGCAGCAACTCGCCAGCAAACGCGATACAACTTCTTACACACCAAGCGCACGCCCTTATTTCTCCGCTGACCAGTTGATGGCTGCTCAGAACATTGTGTCAATCGCACACAATGTCGCTGCAGAGCGCGAGAAGGCAAAGGAAAACGGCGAACAGCCTAAAGCACAGGCAACTCAGCCAGTACCAGCGCGAGTCCTGCAAACCCGATAATCTCTCCGAATAACGAAGCAGGAAGTCGGACAACCAACTTTTACGACTTCCACTTCACTCGGAAACCGAGATCCCAATCGTCGCAAGTCCGCACAGAATTCTGTGCGGACTTGTTTCGTTTGAAACGCACC
>JBEBTF010000188.1:0-7840 GCA_040393865.1 Planctomicrobium piriforme
AAGACTGCATTCCGCTTATTTTACACGCCGTTGCTCCCAAAACCTCATCGTGCGATTACGTCTCTGAAGCTGTTCTCGACCAGTGCGGATTAAAAGGTCGACCGGAGAACAATTTCAGAAGCCGGAATGTTGTTTGGCGGTTTGTGGGGACATTTCACTCGGGTGGCTGTGTACAATTTCGAACATTACTGCGAAAATCGGGAATCCGAGAGTTTCGTGCCTGTTCCCTGCAAACGGTTAACATCAAACGTTGCAGATGACGGCGGCGTCGAGCCCGAACTTGGTAACTGTTCGCGAATTGGTCCATCCACATGTCTAACGCTACCATTGCCAGCACAACCCCACATGAAGGTTCCTCCTCCGTTCGCAGTAATGAACGGTGTTATCAGATCCTGAGGAAGATGCTGATTTGTGCACAGATTCCCCCGGGAACTCGCCTGGGAGAAGTCGAGTGGTCAGAACGGCTGAAAGTGCAACGCGCGGCCCTGCGTGAGGCAATGGTTCTGTTGGTGCACGATGGACTGCTGATCCGCCGTGACAGCGGTGGTTTCTTTACACCACGCTTAGAAGAAATTGACATCGAGCATGTCATGAATGCCCGAGCGGTGCTGGAACTGGGAGCATTAAAACTGACCTGCGCCCGCAACCTGACCGATTCGCAGTATCAGCCCGTTGTTGATATGTGCCGAGTTCAGCAGCAGTGCCATGAAGCCGGAATGATTTCAGGCTTCTGTGAAGCCGATTTTCTGTTTCATCAGAAGTTGCTCGAACTTTCCGGGAACCCTGTTCTGATCAAAATGTTCTCGCACTCTGCTCAATTGATTTATGTGGTGACGCCGCAAACCGACGATGTCCAGCGCACCGCAGAAGCTCGGACAATTGCCGAACATCTGGAGATACTGGGGCATGTCCGGGAGAAACGACTCTCCGAGGCCAGTGATCTCTTGGAATCACATCTGATGAAGGCAAAGAAGACGATGCTGATGTTATTAACATAAGCAATCAACATCGGCATCGGATGCAGGCGATGACCGCGTCTGTCGGCTGCCCGCTTTGCCCAGTGCCAATACAATCAGAGCCTCAAATCGGGCTCTCAGTCTGTCTCAGCAGTTAGTCCAAAGATTCACAATTCTGATCGAGTTTGAATCTGTTCAATTGTCTCAAACACTCAAGGTTGAGTTCTGCAATGAGCCCTGAACGTATCTCGCTTGGTGAGGGAAATACTCCACTGGTCCGTTCGCATCGCATTGGGCCTGCGTTGGGATTCAACCGTCTGTATTTCAAACTGGAATCACTCAATCCGACGGGCTCTTACAAAGACCGTTTTGCTGCTGCTGCCATCAATGACATGGTTCGCGACGGCATCACCAGGATGGTCGGATCCTCTAGCGGAAACGCCGGCTCATCTGTCGCTGCATACTGTGCTGCAACAGGGATTGAGTGCCAAATTGCAATTGTTCAGGATGCACCGGAAGGCAAACTGAAACAGATGCTCGCCTATGGAGCGAAGCTCTGGAAAATTTATGATTTCGGACTGGATGCGAAAGTCACGGAACAGGTTCTTGCTCATCTGCGTGAATTAGGCCAACGTCCGAATTGTCGGCTTCAGGTCTCGGCTTATAAACATAGTCCCGTTGGGATGGCAGGCGTCGAATCGCTGGGGCATGAACTGACGGAGCAAGCCAAAGAACTGGGACGTGAAATTGATCATGTCTTTTCCTGTGCAGGAAGTGGCGGTCTGATTGTCGCCCTCGTCAAAGGGTTTGAAACGATGCTGGCAAATCAGCGTTTGAGCCGATTGCCGAAGGTACATTGCGTTCAACCGTCAGGAAACGACACGATTGCTGGCCCGCTGCGTAACGGTGAGGCAAATGCACGCTCGTGTTCCCGCGCATTCACACGTATTTCTGGATTGCAGGTTCCGAATCTGATCGACGGCGAGGAGGCATTTGCAGCGTGCCGACGTGCTGAAGGAACTGGATTTCTTGTCGAAGATGACGAGACTTTCGAGCTTCAGCGACGACTGGCTCGTGAAGAAGGGATTTTCTGCGAACCGGCAGGAGCAGTAGCACTGGCCGGAGCCATTCGGGCGTTGCGTGAAGGAACCGTGTCGCCAGATGACACGATCGTCTGTCTTGTGACAGGAGCCGGCTTCAAAGACCCAGCGTCCGTTGACCGGATGCTGGCCAACTCCACTTGCCCAACAATCTCGCTACAGGAGTTTCAAAACCTGACATAAAGGCTCTCCGTCCAGCTCTGTCATTGGGCTGTGCAGCAGTCTTTCTGAATGAACGGGGGCGGATCACCGTGCCTGACCAAAACTCTTCTCTCGATGTGATTCCATGGACTCATCAGAACTCAACCTTGATCTGAACCTGTGTCGGGAACGACAACGCCGCCTCGCCAGAGTTCTTGTCGAGAATAATCTTGAGAAGGCAGTGCTGATGCGTGCTGAGCACGTTCAGTACTTCACAGGTTTTCGCCCTGCCCCTGTTCATCAGGCCGTTGTCCTTCTTGATCGTGATGGAAGAACAACTCTGGCGGCTCCGAACCAGATCCCAGATCGAGTTGCTGCCGATGATGTGCGTCCATTCGAGGCTCAATGGTGCTGTACTTTGCGACAGGATCAGTTGACCGCAGCAATGACAGTCCTGGCGGATGTTCTGAAGCCCACCACAGGCATGTCTCGAATTGGAGTCGAAGGCTCGACATCGCTATCGCTGCATCTGCCTGGTTTCGAAGATCGTCAAACAGGCGAAAATCGTTCAGCGATGGTCGACATCGAACCTTCACTCTGGAAGCTACGTCGAAAGAAAGATGCTGACGAACTAGCGCTGATTCGTAAGGCAATCGACTGCACCGAAGCAATGTATGCCACTGCGAGAGCAATCATCGCGCCGGGGATCACTGAACTTGAAGTCTACAATCAGTTGCATGCAACTGCGGTTAATGTTGCAGGGGAACCACTGACCGGATTCGGAAATGATTTCCAGTCGAACTCCCCAGGCGGCAGCCCACGCAATCGTCCTGCAGAGTCTGGCGAGCTGTTCATTCTTGATCTTGGCCCAGCATATCGTGGCTATTACGCCGACAATTGCCGCACCCTAGCGGTAAACGGCCAACCAACAGATGAACAATTGAAAGTCTGGACTGCTGTTGTTGGTGTGCTTGATTTCGTCCAGCAGACAGTGAAACCCGGTGTATCTGCCAAGGCTCTTTTCCTTGAGGCAAAGCGGATGCTGGATGACGTCGTCCCCGGCGGATTCTTCCATCATCTGGGTCATGGCATCGGCCTTTTCCCGCATGAGACGCCGCATCTGAACGACAGCTGGGACGACAGATTTGAAGTTGGAGATGTCTTCACAGCCGAACCGGGGGTGTACTCCCCTGCCCTGCGCGCCGGGATGCGACTCGAACAGGACTATCTCGTTACTGAATCCGGTGTGGAGCTGCTGACCCAGTTCCCTCTGGAACTCGCCTGAGAGCACCAGAAAATCACCTGAAAAGGAAACCGCGCCAGTTCGCTGTGATTCAGGGCAGATCAAGCAGACCTCTCTGTTCTGCCGATGACGCGAACGTCATGGGACCCGTTCGTCGTTTCTGCAAACCGAAAGTTCACTTATAATTGTCCTTCCCACGGATTGGGCTTTTCGCCCTTGCAGAAAACAGGAGATCACAGAATGAGCACGTTGCCCCCATGCCCAGAATGCAAATCAGAGTACACTTATGAGGATCGCGGCCTGCTCGTCTGCCCGGAATGTGCTCACGAATGGAATCCCGGTTCCGTTGCTGCTGGGGACGAAGAGCGAGTCTGGAAAGATGCCAACGGCAATATCCTGAACAATGGGGATACTGTGATGGTGATCAAAGACCTCAAAGTCAAAGGGGCTTCTTCGGTTCTGAAAGCGGGAACGAAGGTCAAGAATATTCGTCTGACAGACGGCGACCATGACATCGATTGCAAGATTGACGGATTTGGACAAATGCAGTTGAAATCCGAGTTCGTCAAGAAGGCGTGAGTCCACGTCTGAGGACATAACACAACTCGGGAGGGAGAGACCACTGTTGAAACACAACAGCGTCCCACCCTCCCGAGAATCCAACGGTAATCAAATTACTTACGCTTTATGAACATGCTCTAAAATGGGGCTTTCTTCAAGACCTGCAATTTCGCAGTCACATTCCCAGCTAGATCGATGCTGTCCGGGTTGATCGCTTTCACCGGAGTGCCTGGGGTGAAATCGAGCTTCTCAAGATCAATCCAGACAATACTTGGATTGGTCGTCAACTCGAAGAAATACCGCTTATGGGTCAGATCGACCACGGTTCTATACTCCGTGTTGTAGACGCCCCAGCCTTTGTACGGGGTTCCAAACGGAACAGAGACGTTTCTTGCAATCGCCAGAACTCCGGCAATTGCTTCGCGTTCATTCTTTGGTTCTGGAAGATTCTTTGCGAAATATGCAGCCCGTTGAAATCGATCAACGGCGTTCACGTTTCCTGGCAGCGGGGAATTGCTGTCGAGTTTTTCAACGTCAATCTTTTTCAACAATGCCAGCTGTTCATCATAAGTCGGTGAATTCGTCATCACCTGATATTGTCGACCACGGTGAACAACCGGTTTTCCTTTGATGTACTCAACAATTGCCGAGTCTCCAGAAGCATCTTCAATCGCAAGGTGAACATTTGCCTGATGACCTCGGGCACTCACCATGACAATCTGAATTGCCTCCTGCAGTTTTAACGCCTCCTCAACAGTGGCGGCATTATCAATCAAATACTGCCCCCACAGTGCGGCTTGAATACCTGGCTTATTAACATCACGTGCTCCGAAGTCGGTTTCATTCA
The DNA here is from genome assembly GCA_040393865.1 of Planctomicrobium piriforme. Classification (GTDB taxonomy): domain Bacteria; phylum Planctomycetota; class Planctomycetia; order Planctomycetales; family Planctomycetaceae; genus Planctomicrobium; species Planctomicrobium piriforme_A. The sequence continues at coordinate 4,849 of JBEBTF010000188.1, forward strand.
GATACAGCAAATGAAACGCCAGCCCCTTCTCATTCATCCCATCGATTGAACCGATCCCGTAAATCGAAGTAATGACACTTCCATATTTGGAAGTCCATTTGGCAGCGTTTTCTTTCACGATCAGTTCCCCGTTGACATGGGAACCATCACGTTCAATCCCGCGAGGAAACGCGACCAACATGGGCTCAGTTGATTCTGGCCAGTCCATTGTTCTGGCGACAACAACGGCGAACTTGTTTGTGTTCCACAGAATTCGTGTGCATGACTCTCCGACTGTTGGCAAGAGCGCCATTCCGAATGCTGCAATCGATGTCAGGCCCAATAAACGCAATCGATTCATGTGAAAACGCTCCACGACAACAGAGAGAAAGAAACAAATTCAGCACACAGACGTTGTATTCATTTTGCATGAATATCCTGTCTATGTAATCCCACAAGTCACAAAATCTCAATTGATTTCCGCTTGCCGGCATGCGATCAAACATACCGTGCGATTCCAACGGTGACACATAATTCCGACACAATTGCCCTCAAAGAACATCACAGCAAACGGGAATCCTGCTTAATGGGGAATTTTGACTGCAATTCGAGGAAGTTCTCCCAAGTCCAGAGACTGCAGACCTGCATCAGAATTGCTACATTCGATCAATCGATCCCTAACATCCAATTGCAATAGATCACCACCAGAAAGCATGACAATGATTCGAACGATGCTGTTTGCACTGGTTCTGCTTGGGATAAACGCAACTCAGACATTTTCCGCAGAAGTCTCTTCGCCGCGACACGAAGTCATTGCCGCCGATAACGGCCGCATCGTGAAGTACGATGTGAACGGAAAGCCGGTCTGGAACTACGACCACGGCTCAAAAGTCCATCGCATTCAGGTGCTTCCAAATGGAAATATCCTGACGCAGAAACAATGGAAGTCCGTTGTCGAAATCTCACCAGAGAAGAAGATCGTCTGGTCATACGACAACTCGTCATCGAACGGAAACAAAGGCAAGAAGCTCGAAATCCATACCTTCCACCGTTTTGCTGATGGTCGGACTGCGATTGTTGAGAACGGAATTGGCCGCGTCATTCAAGTTGATACCACAGGTAAGTTGCTGAACGAATTCCCTTATCAGGTTGCCAAACCAGACGCACATCGCGATGTGCGACAAGGGTGCTGGCTCGCCAATGGAAACGTCCTGCTCTGCCATGAAGCCGATGGAAAAGCGGTCGAGTATTCCCCTGATGGAAAAATTGTGTGGAGCTACGAGGTTCCGCTGTTCGGACAAAAGCCACGCCCGGGACATGACGTAAAGGCATGGGGAAATCAGCTTTTTAATGCATTACGACTTCCAAACGGCAACACACTCATTGCCACAGGGAACGGCCACAGTGTCATTGAAGTGACGCCAGAGAAAGAGATTGTCTGGCATCTGAAACAGAATGACCTGCCGGGCATCACCCTCGCCTGGACGACATCACTGGAACTTTTGCCAAATGGCAATGTGATCGTAGGAAACTGCCATGCCGGCCCAGAAAACCCTCAGCTCATCGAAGTCAGCAAAGACAAGAAAGTTGTCTGGACGTTCCGCGATTTCGAGCTTCTCGGGGATTCAACGGCGGCCAGTGCAACGATCGGCGGAGGCGATGTCGTTCGCTAATCACACCGTTTGAACGAACAACTGAGATACCCACAACGGAGCATGCCGAGGCAGGAAAATCTGCATCAGCATGCTCCGTTCTTTTCTATGATCAGCCATGATTGATCTCAGAAAGACCAGCAACGGATCTCTTTCAGAAAGAAGACACCTGATCGCTGAATTTCAGAAAAGACGGTATCCCAACGGACGCCAATCGCAATAATAAGAGAAGACCAGCCAAGCTGGTTTATTTTTTTGCGAAAGGCACTGCAGCATGATTCCGTTGTCAATTCTGGAGCTAGGACGGGTTCGAGAAGGCTTTGACCGACGCGACGCACTTGAGATGGCCAAAGATGTCGCGGTGCACGCAGAAAAGCTGGGATACAACCGGATCTGGATTGCCGAGCACCACAACATTCAATCCGTTTCGACTGCAGCCACTTCGGTCGTCCTGACCTACATCGGGACTGCAACGCAATCGATCCGCATTGGGGCTGGCGGCATCATGCTTCCCAACCATGCTCCTTATGTCATCGCAGAACAGTTCGGGACATTGGAAACCTTGTTCCCTGGCCGCATCGACTTGGGATTGGGCCGCGCTCCCGGCAGCGATCAACTGACACTGCGAGCCTTGCGTCGAGATCCACGCAACTCGGATCACTTCCCGGATGATGTGTTGGAACTTCAAGCATTTCTTGGCCCTGTCTTTCCTGATCAACGCATCGAAGCGATCCCTGGTTCCGACACGAATATTCCGCTGTGGATTCTGGGCTCAAGTCTGTTTGGAGCACAACTTGCCGCGAAACTCGGGCTGCCTTACAGCTTCGCCTCCCACTTCGCTCCTCAGGCGCTCGATCAGGCATTTGCACTCTACAGAGAGCGTTTCGAACCTTCAGATCAACAGGCGACTCCCTACGCGATGGCGGGAGTAAACATCATCGCCGCAGAAACAGATGAAGAAGCCAGACGACTTGCCACGTCGCAGCAAATGTCGTTCGCCGATCTCGTCAGCAATCGTCGATCAGTGATGAAGCCACCCATTGATGACATTGAAACATACTGGTCCCCCACCGCGAAATTTCAGGCGGGGCAAATGCTGAAATGCTCCATTATCGGAGGACCAGACACCGTCCGCGAGCAGATGCAGGCGTTTATTGACCGCACGAAAGCAGACGAACTGATCATTGTCTCCGATATCTATGATCGCGAGAAGCGGTTCCGATCATTCGAAATCATCGCAGAGATTGGTGAACTGCAACCACGCCAACACCACGCATGAAAAAAGCTGGCTGACAAGAAAGCACCCGCGCTGGATTCTAAATCCAGCGCGGGTGCTTATTTACATTTCAACTTACAGCACC
>JBEBTF010000189.1:0-7676 GCA_040393865.1 Planctomicrobium piriforme
GGTGGATGTGATTATGGTGGCCCGGTCCTAATTTGAAATTGAAAGCGAATAATGTCTCGTGTCATCAAACAGAAGAAGAAATCATAGCGGCCTAAAAAGTCAGCCGTTCGTCAGCAACTACATTATATCCGAACGGTGTTTTATCTCGAGTCACTTGCTGTGGTGTCAGCGATGTTCAATTGGCTTTAGCTGGCATCGCGGTTTTCTCCGAGGCTAAAGGAGACCGACTTTCTTAACAGGTCGGTTGTGGCGAGGGCGGTCTGCTCTTCATCTGGAAAGCGATTTCGGCAGATCAACTGTTGCGGCAGTCGGACTGTGAAAGTGCTTCCTTTACCGAATTCACTTTCAAGCAGGATTTCCCCACCCAAAAGTTTGCAGAGCTCTTTAACAATCGATAGCCCTAAGCCGGTCCCTTCGTATTCGCGAGTGAGGGCATCTTTACCGGCCCGATTCTGGCCCTGCCGAAACTTCTCAAAGATCGCTGACTGATCCTCCAAGGGGATCCCGATTCCGGAGTCTCCCACGACGATATCGAACAGCTCATCCGAATATCGCTGGACCTCGACCCAAACTCGTCCCCCTTCAGGCGTGAATTTAATCGCGTTCGACAGAAGGTTGTAGAGGATTTGCTGCAGCTTTCCGAGGTCTTGAACGACCGTGGTCAATCCGCGATCGACTGACCATTGCAGGTCGATGTTCTTTTTCTCGGCAAGCGGTTTCATCGACGGAACAAGCCGCTCAATAAGGTCTTCCATGGAGAAGTCGACAATGTTCAACTCCATCCGCCCGGCTTCGATCTTCGCGAGGTCGAGGATGTCGTTAATCAGAGTGAGCAGGTTCTGTCCCGACGTCTGAATGTTGACGAGATATTTCTTCTGCTTGTCTGTCAGATTCTCGGCACTGCTAAGCACATCGCTGAATCCGAGAATGCTGTTGAGCGGCGTTCGGAGTTCATGGCTCATGGTCGCGAGAAACTCGTTTTTGATCTTGTTCATGTCATGCAGGCTCAGGTTTGCCCGCGCGAGTTCATCGACTTTGCCGTCGAGGTCGTTGTTGACGTGACGCAGTTCTTCCTGAGTTGTCACAAGATGCCGCAACATCCGGTTGAATGCGTGACTGAGTTCCTGGAATTCATCTCCGGTGCGGATGTCTGCCCGTTGATCGAGCTCCCCTCGGGCAATGGCGTCGCTGACATCCTTCAAGTGCATGACGGGCTTGACGATGACGTACCGTACGATTGAGTATGCAGCGAACATGGCGAGGCAAGTGGTGACCATTGCCATAACCATGAGAATGGCATTGTTCTTGGCGATGTCCCGCTGCATCTCATCCAGATTGAAGGTGGTTTCGGCGACAACCATCACTTCGTCAGCGTGATCCACTTTGGGTGGAACGTTTCCGCTCTTGTGACAATTGAGGCACTGTTCTTGAGCGATGATCGGCTTGAAGTAGTGGTAACGGCGAGTTGACGCGTCTTCGTAAACGACGAACGGCTCGTTCTGATTCAGAATCTTCTTCAGGGCCTCGTACTCAAACTGCTCGGCCGGTCGACGGGTCGGATCGGCGATATCAACCGGAATAAATTTCCAGGCGTATTCCCGCAGGTCAGTTGGCTTCAGGCCGCTGGCGAGTCCCTTGATGACCGGGACGGCGTCCGGTTCCGCGGTCTTTTCCCAGTGTGTCATCTGAAGGTTTTGAGCAATGAGAAGTTCAGCACGCTGTCGGTTTTGGGAACGCAGGATCTGAAGGTTCAAATAGGCGTAGAAATAGAAGCTCCCAGTGATTAACACCATCAGTGCCAATCCGAACAGAATACGACATTTCCGTTCGAGGCTGTTTTCACCGAGTAATTTTTTGAACGTACGGTAAGACATAGAGAGCGACTATCATCCGACGGCAGATGGTCATATCAGTTCTAAGGTGGCGATAACGAGTCATGCTCAGTATCGTCTCTCGCACGCGTTCAGACAACGGAAGATCGTTTTCGTGGAGGTCTCAAACCCAGTGACCTTCGGTATCGTCAGGGGCCCTGTTTTTCGGAGGACGTTATGCGTGGATTGATTGCAATATTACTGTTCCTCCTGCCGGCCATCGTGTTCGAACATACGTTGTACCGATCGGGAACGGGGGGGGCCATCAGTGCAAGCGATGCGAAAACGACCAATTCTCAACCGAATCCTGGCCCAGCGGCTCGGTCTCAATCAGCGGCCGGACGCATCGCTTCTGTGAACGACTGGCCGGTTTGGCGGGGGCCTTCCGGGAACAACATCGCCATCGCGGGGCAGAATCTTCCAACCCAGATCAGCAAGACCGAAAACGTCCTGTGGAAAGTGCGTGTCCCCGGCGAGGGACATTCCTCCCCCATTCTCGTTGGAGACCGGCTGTTCCTTGCCACCTCAGAACGGGAAGACGCGTCACAATCGGTCCTGTGCTTCGACCGGAATACAGGCAAGCAATTATGGAAAACGATTGTGAACCGTGGGGGCCTTCCCAAGATTCACAAGGCGAATACCCATGCTTCGTCCACATTGGCTTATAACGGCGAATCTCTCTTTGCGCTGTTCGACAATCATGAACGTCTGCAGCTGGTTTCACTGACCACGGATGGGAAAATTCTGAAACAGGTCAGCGCGGGGCCATTCAAGCCGGTGAAGTATCAATTTGGAGTCGGTGTCTCCCCATTGCTTTACAAGTCACTGGTGATTGTATCGCTTGAGTATGAGCAGGGAGAACTCGTCGCATTTGATCAGAAAACCCTGAAGCGGGTCTGGCAGGCAGATCGGAAGGTGAATTCCTACTCATCACCAATTGTCGCCACAATTTCCGGGCGTGATCTCCTGCTTATCACCGGCTCCGAACAGGTCGACGCATATGATCCGTTGACTGGAAAGCATCTTTGGAAAGCTCCTGGCACGTCCGCCGCAACGTGCGGGACGGTTGCCTGGGAAGGGGACATGATCTTTGCCAGTGGTGGTTTCCCTCAGTCGGATACTGTGGGACTTCGAATCAAAGACAACATGCCAGAGGTGGTGTGGAATCACAAAGAACGATGCTACGAACAATCGTTGCTCGCATATAACGGCTATGTGTATGCCGTAAACGAAGCAGGGATTGCATTTTGCTGGCGGGCAAAAGACGGGGAACAGATGTGGAAAACCCGCCTTTGTGGACCCACGAGTGCATCCCCCATTGTTGCAGATGGCGTGATTTATCAGATCGATGAACGTGGAAAATTCGTCGCGTTCCGGAGTAATCCAGAGAAATTCGAAAAGGTCTTTGAGGTTCAGTTGGGAGATAGCGGATTCGCAACCCCAACGATTTGCCACGGCCGCATGTATTGCCGAGTTGCTGATCAGACTGATGAAGGTCGTGTGGAGACCCTGTACTGCTTCGGTCTTCCGGAAACGTCAACTTCGCCATAATCCGGGAGTGAGTGAACGTCTACTTTTTGGCCCGTTGTTTTCTCGCATCCAGATATTTTCCCAGAACCAGTGTGAACGAGTCGGACGTGGTCATCTGGAGCAGGTCATAACCGCATCCGGCGGCGATCTCCTTGAGCTGGTTTTGAAATGCCTGAAACTGTTCCAGGTAAAGTTTTCTCAGGCGGTGCGGGTCAACCAGGACTCGTTCGCCTGCGGATTCAAGGCTACGGAACTGAGTTGGCTTGTCAAAAGGGAACTCTGCTTCTTCCGGAGCAATCACTTGAAGGAGAACGACGTCGTGTCGATATCGACGAAACTGTTGGAGAATGGACTTCAACGTTTCAGGATCTTCGAAGAAGTCGCTGATGAGAATAATCAGAGACTTGCGACGAAGTGTCGGAATCAAGCGGCTGAAGAGGGGGCCCAGTCCTGTTTCCTGACCCGGCTGCCTCTCAGAAAGTAAGGCCGCAATCTGTTGAAAGTTCTTCGGATTGGTCGACGGTTCGAACCGATCACGAATCTGGTTGTCGAACGTAACTAATCCCACAGCATCTCGTTGGGTGGTCAGTAGATACCCTAATGCCGCTGCCAGGAGACGGGCGTATTCAAACTTCGTTGCAGTGCTGTTTCCATAGCCCATGCTGCCCGAGGAATCGACCATTAGATAGGCCTGAAGATTGGTCTCTTCTTCAAACTCCTTGACGTAATAACGCCCGGTTTTGCCGAACGCCCGCCAGTCGATATGACGTATCTCGTCTCCGTGGGTGTATTCCCGGTGTTCGACAAACTCAACACTGGAACCTTTGAATGGGCTTTGATGCTGCCCAATCATGAACCCTTCCACGATCATTCGAGAGATGACGTTCAGCTGCCCATAGCGGGCCAGAGCGGTTGTTTCGTGAAGTGATGGAGTCGGGTTCGTCATCAGTTGTATCGAACGGAGTAAAGGTTCATTCAAGTCGAACAATATTCTCCAGATGTATCAGACTGTAGCATCCCAGCAGGCTGGTCACGATACTCAGTCAGGTGATCAACGGTCGCCAAACCGGAATCAATGCAAAAATAATCTTACCATTGTTTGACCAATGGCATCGTGTCAATCAAACTGGTTGCAATACGTCCGGGCAGATCAAAAGATAAAATGGTCTAGAGGAATGCATAATGGCTCATCGAGTTCGGTTTATCCTCCTCGGAGGGTTTCTTGGGGCAGGAAAGACAACCACTCTGGGGAAACTTGCCGCCCATTACAGCGAGCAGGGGTTGAATGTTGGCATTGTGACCAACGACCAGGCGACTGATCTCGTCGACACCAATTCCCTGCGTTCACAGGGGTTCGATGTTGGAGAAGTTGCCGGAGCCTGTTTCTGCTGTAACTTCAATGAACTGATTGGCACGATGGAAAAGCTGTCTGCTGAACAGCGTCCTGATGTCATTCTTGCCGAGCCGGTAGGAAGTTGTACCGATCTCGTTGCGACGGTGATTCAACCACTGAAGCAACTGTTTAACGCCGAGTTTGACATCGCTCCCTATGGCGTCATTTTAAAGCCAAGTCACGGCATCCGCATTTTGAAGGGGGAGCGCGCGTCGGGCTTTTCTCCAAAGGCTGCTTACATTCTCGAAAAACAGCTTGAAGAAGCCGACGTCATTCTGATCAACCGGATCGATGAACTGCCTGAATCCGAGATTGCAGAGATCACGTCCCTTTGCGAGCAGAAATATCCAGGGACCCCTTTGCTCCGAATGTCGGCCAAAACGGGTGATGGGGTTGAGAAACTGATCGAATTTCTCGCGCAGGACGGGAACTTCGGGCGGAAGATTCTCGACATCGATTACGACATCTACGCTGAAGGAGAAGCCGAGCTTGGCTGGCTGAACAGCAGTATGATGGTCACCGGCGAACAGGAATTCCTGCTGGATGATTTTCTGGTTGGCTGCGTGTTTTTATTACAGGAGAAACTGGGAGAGAACCATCTCGAACCAGCTCACCTGAAAGCGATCGGACTCTGGGAAGGTTTCTTCGGCGTCGCAAATCTGATCAGCAGCGACACCGGTGTGGAGCTTTCCCTGCCGTCTCATTGTGATATTCGGAAGGCCGAAGTAATCGTGAATGCTCGTGTTGCGTGCGATCCGGTGCAGCTTCAGGAACTGGTGGAAGAGGCTGTCCGGGAAGTGGCAAATCGCCTGCAGTTGACGGTTGAGTTTCGGCAGACACAGAGCTTCCGACCCGGTCGTCCCGTCCCCACCCACCGACTTTCAGAGCCGGTGGGGTGAAGACAGGCCGTGTTCAGTTCTCCAATCCTGTCAGTCGTTGGAAATGAATTCCAGATGGACAGGGTTGGGGATCAAACCGGCTTTATGACCTTCATCGAGAAGTCGCGCGACGGCTTCACGGCCGCGCGGTCCGAAATCACGAGTCCAGTCGTTGACGTACATGCCTACGAATTCGTCGGCTTTTTGATTGTCGAGGTCACGGCCATACTTCAATGCATGGCCGAGAGCTTCCTCGCGGTGATCAAGACCGTAGTCGATGCTCTGACGAAGAAGTTTGGTGACTTCCTTCATTCCGGTCGCGCCGAGATCCTTGCGGATTGCGTTCGCTCCGAGCGGCAACGGAAGGCCAGTTTCTTCCATCCACCACTTGCCGAGGTCAACAACGAGGTGAAGCCCCTGATTCATGTAGGTCAGCTGGCCTTCGTGGATGATCAGGCCAGCGTCTGCTTCCCCACGTTCGACGACGTTCAGAATTTCGTCGAAAGGATGAACAACATACTTGAATGTCCCTGCATCCCCTGAGGAATGAGGTTCCTTTGCGGAGATCTGAGGCTTGCCTTTCAGGCACAGATTCAACGCGAGAAATGCGGTTGTCAGTGTCCCTGGAATGGCAATCGTTTTGCCTGCCAGATCAGCGATTGTGGCCGGTTCACGAGTGACGACCATGGGGCCGTAATTATCCCCCATGCTCGCCCCACATGCACAGATGGCGTAGGTCTCGGTGAGGTAGGCGTATCCGTGCAGGCTGACGGCCGTCAGTTCCAGTTCAGAGGCAAAGGCACGGCGGTTGAGCGTTTCGATATCCTGCAATTCATGGTGAAATTCATATTCGCCGGTTTCGATCTTGTCGTTTGCCAGCGCATGAAACATGAACGCATCATCAGGGTCAGGACTATGGCCCACGTAAATTTGGACTTTAGAACGGCTCATGAAACTCTCAGTTGTGATTCCATTGTCTGCAAATCGGCTTCAAACACCCTCCCGGTGAAGCTCGCCAACCAGTTATTAGAGCATCTTATGAGTGGAATTGCAGGTCTTTCGGAGCAAGTCCAGTCCTGATCGGGACATTTGGATTCAGACCGTTTCAGAGAATGCGTCGCCGCATTCACGAAAACTTAACTCCCGAGGGGTAACATGTGCGTCATCCAGACGATTCGTACTGACTTGTTAAACCGGATCGTGATATGGGGGATGGTCATTCTCTTTCAAAATGTGACGGCCGTGCACGCTGAAACTCTGCTCCCTGAATTGACAACGTATGTCCAGGCACGAATCGTTGAATTTGACGCGATTCCTGAGCCGCGCCGGGAACGGCTGGTGCAGCTTGCCGATGAAATCCGGCGTTTGCGAGAATCCAAATCGCCAGTTCGGCTTACATTTATCTGTACCCATAACTCGCGTCGTAGTCACTTCGGACAAGTCTGGGCTGCGGTTGCTGCGGAACAGTATGGTCTCCGCGACGTGTCAACATTCTCCGGCGGAACCGAGGCCACCGCTTGTAATACACGGACGATCGCTGCACTGCGGCGTGCTGGCTTGATGATTGACGTTCCAGGCACCGGGGAGAACCCGCGCTACAGCATTCAGTTCGCATCGAATGCTCCGAATGTCACCTGCTTTTCAAAAGTCTACAGCGATTCATCAAACCCACAAAACGGGTTTATCGCAGTCATGACATGTTCGGATGCAGAAACCCGTTGTCCTGTTGTGATGGGAGCAGCATCGCGATTTGCGATTACCTATGACGATCCAAAACAGGCAGACGATACTGCGGAGGAAGCGGCACGCTACGATGAGCGGTGCCGCCAGATTGCCAGAGAAATGTTATTTGTCTTCTCGCAAGCCTCTCGGTGAATCGAGTCCCGGAGCGGTTTGCTCCAGACCGACGATTAGGAAGTTGAGTTATCTTGATTTCTGAATGTGGCCTGTCGTCGCCTGCCGGAGTTGAAAGCTCCGTCAGAGACGACAGGTTTTTTGTTTGGC
>JBEBTF010000190.1:0-7675 GCA_040393865.1 Planctomicrobium piriforme
CGGTGATCGCGGCGGGTAGGTCGAAATGCCATCTCGTAGGGCAGGCGTTGCGGAGCCAGTTCTTCAGTCGGAGCCACTTTTACAACTGGCTTCGGTTGAACTTCCGCATCGACAGTCCGCCAGTTCCAGACTGCATAGAAAACCGTTGCCCCAGCAACTGCCACACTCGCAGCGGTCAACATCGGATGGAACCCGTGATAATCAATCATCCAGCCAACAACTGGCGCGGTGGTCATTGTGCCAAGATCGATCGCTGCAAGACAGAGCGTTGTGCCGGTTCCCCGATATGCTTCCGGAAATGCACCTGCCCCCAGTGAAACGATACAAGGAAACAACAGGGCATGGCCGTATCCAAAACAGATTGCGGCTGGAAGGAACTGCCATTCCTGAGTGACGAACAGCAGGAGTACCTGCCCCACCGCGTGACTGGCCAAACCGTACACGATCATGTGGTGGCGACTGACTCGCTGGCTCCAGCGTCTGGTCATCAGTCGCACCAGAAACGCGGTCAAAGCGTAGGCTGAGAAGAACGTTTTAATTCCGCTCAACCCCAGATGAGTCGCGTATCGAGTGAGAAAAATGGTGGTGACGGTCAGAACAAGCCCCATCATCAAGGTGACGACGAGCAGCATTGGTGGCCAGTACCGCACAAACAGTTTGTGAACAGCTGGTGTTTCTGCAGGTCTGGTGTGAACCAGATCACGAGTCATATAGGCTCCCAGTCCCCCATGGACCAGACCAAGACCGGTGGTCAGTCCGAAGAGAATGGAATAGAGCGTGCTTCCTTCTGGAAATGACTGAAAGACGATGTCACCAGCCAGCGCTCCGAAGATCAGTCCCAGGAATCCAGCTGCTCCATAACTCGCGATGATTTCAGTTCGCCGATGAGGTGGAGCAAGCCCCTGTACGTGTGCGAGTGCACATGTCAGCATACTTGCCAACCCGATCGAAAAGAGAATTCGTGCAACAGTCAGTGTTGTCCCAACCGAGGTGGTCATCGCGATCATGAGTGATCCGGCGAAGTACATCAGTGTACTCGCGATCCAGACCGCACGGACCCCGAACCGGTCCATTGACTGTCCCAGAAACAGACGCCAAACCAGTGAACCAACGAGACCAATGCTGATGATCTGACCGGTAATCGCTTCTGTCCCGCCGAGAAATCTCACGAATTCGGCAAAGCGAAAGGTCAGAGTGTTTGCTGCAACAAGAAACAGGTTTGCAGCAAAAGCCAACCAGAACGTCTGGTTGTAGATAGAAGACGACGACTCTGCTAAGTCGGCCGTGGTCGTATAAGACATTTTTTGAAGCCCGGTCCTGCCGAGGCTCCTCCAGAGAAAAGGGTTCTGGTCCAATCTCGGGGACCAGTGCCGAAATCCTAACACGTTAGCGGTTCGGGAAAAGGGGCCACTCCGGGACTTTACCGATTTGTCATCCGGAAGACTCTTCTTCGTGTTAATAAGATCGGCATTTTTTCGGATGGAGCCGTAGAATCTCAATTTTGAGAGTCAGAGTGGCGGTTTTACCGGAAATTCTTGTGATTAGCGTCGGTAAAAATCAGTTGAAGGAAACAGTGCGTTCTTAAGAACTGAACACATCGCTCACGCAATATTGACTTATTTGAGGGCGGCCATCAGAACCGAACGGCTATTTAAATGAGTATCTTGGATTGCGACGGTCAAAGTCACCAGCCGTCAGGCCTACGTTCGTTTTCACGTTAACGTATGTGTACTCTTCAATCAGCGGAGCTTGTTGGCCAGGCTGTTCCGGGAATCCATAGTTCTCAATTCGAATGGGCAATCGGGAATTCTTCTCGATAAACAACCGGCTCATGTGAAACAGAAACTGCTTACGAGGGCGAGGGTGCGAAACTTCGATCACTTCGCAGTCGGCATTTCCCATTTTTGCCTGGGGGTAGTACTTCACATCGATTTCCCCATAGCGTGATTCGATCTGCCACTGGGCAAGAACCAGTTCCAGCATGCGGCGCATCCCCAGATCTGTAATCACATGGCGATTTTCCGCCATCACCTGAGGGCTGTTGAGGTCGAGAGGCACTGTCCCAACAATTGCTGCGAGGCCTGATGCTTCGTGCGCAAGAAGCTGATTGTTGTTCTGTCCCTGAACGTAAAGAATCTCGCGCCCTGGATTCGGGTCTTCATACCGAAGATAAACGCTGAAGGGAGCTTCCTTGATGCGAACAAAGATTCGCTGTGTCAGGAGTTTTCCATTGACGAGTTCCTGCTTGATCAGAGTCGCTTCGTAGTCCGTGATCTGCTGCAACACACGGTAAGACTGTTCGGCAAGCTGGATCGCCGGAATCAGGGGGTGCTCTCCTGACTGCTGTTGCTGATTTGGAGTCTGGGAAGGCTGCTGGGCTTTGACAGATTCCGAGCCTGCAATCAGGCTCAAACAGATCAAAGTGGCCCGACTGCTCCAGCATTTCAAGCAAGAGGCAATTCGGTACATGGCGCTACTCCCCATTTCTCTGACGAATCAGAGTTCCGCATTTGGAATCGATCGGCTCAAACGGATCTCATCAACCGCCGCATCGATCAGTCAGTAATAATCAGTAATAAAACGTGTCGTGAAAGGATCTCTTTATTGTTGCTGGAGATCCCTTGTTATGGTCGGCTTGGCAACCGGGGATCGTCATGTGTGCCACTCCAGATCGGAGGGAATAACGAACCCGTCGGCGTCAATTTTGATTTAATGGTGTCGAGGTCGAATGATCGCTTACGCTGATGGATAATGAGTGCCCCTGATGATTTTGGCGGAGCAGTGTCCCCGCTCCACGCGCGAAACAAAAGGGTTTCGTCCCCATAGACGACGCGATAGAGTCCGGTGGTGATATTCTTCAACTGGAATTTGCCTGCCTGATCGGCGGTCCCCTTCCAGATCAGTTTCTGCCCCTGCCAGATCGAGATGAGAGCGTCGCCATCTTCCGCGTCGCCCTGCTTTTTCAACTGGCCTTCGAGGGTTCCTTCGCGCCCCAGAAACAGATCAACAATCGTCGGCTTCTCCTGCTTCTTTACGCGCGGATTCCGCGACTCTTGCCCCATTGAAAAATCAGGCAGAACCAGTGCCGCCAGTGACGCGGTGATTATCAGGATGTGCGTTGTAAAGGACATCGTGAACCTTCCGTGATTCAGCCGCTACCAATCCAGGAGATGTGATTTCAGCTCTATTTCGGGGTCGGCGAAACAGTCCTGCAATCTCCCACTTAATTGGGATTTTTTGTGAGTGCCACGAGATTCGCTCAGGTAATCGTGAAGAATTTGCCTGACTTGACCTTTGCCATGGATCAGGAAGTGGGTCCATGCCCAACTTTCCCGGTAGTCATCCCTGGTGATTTCCTTAAGTGACTTCAAACCCTCCAGATGCGCCAGATTCGGACTCCAGTCGGCCTCGATCAGGGATCTCAGTTCTGCGTGATAGGGATTTCCAGCATCCCGATCCTCGGGGGCGACTTCAAAGTACTCTGCCAGTCCTTCATCAAGCCACAGCGGCAACGAGTCGTAGACGTTGTGAAGCACGGAGTGAGTGCATTCGTGACGCAGATCGGTCAGCAATTCAGGATGCTGATAAACCAGCACGCGACATTCGCTGTTTTCGTGGATGAACAGGGCGTTTCGGTCAATCGCATCTGGGTAATGCTGCTGAACATATCCCAGATAAGAATCCCGATTGGCAAACAGATGAATGGTGACTTGTCGTGAATCCTGCGGGAGTTGCAGGAGTGTAATGACGTCTGTTTGCAGATGAGAAATCTCACGAAGGAGGGAATCTCCCTGTTCCTGTGTGATTGGGAGTTCGGAAAGCAACCGAATTCCCTGATCCGCAGGAGCGTTCCGAGCGAGCCCCAGCACCGGGTCCCAGTAGGCGATCGCCACAGAGGCACATCCCAGGAGCACGATGGCTGCCCAAAGAACTCTGGATGTAGTGTGGGATTGGGCCATCAGGGACGTGCTTTGAAGTGCGAACAGAATCGGTGTGTCATATCGAAACGACTCTTAGGGCTCGTTTGTTCACCCGTCCCCACAAGGTCTGGTATGGCTCTATTGAAGTCTTCTGCTTTTGGAAGTCGTCATGTTGAGTGAGCGACCGGCAGAATCTGCCGAGAGACGGTGCGGATTCTTACCCGGAATCGTCGCATGGGGTCAATGTCGAATTCTTCAAGTGGTTCACGTCTCACGCTGAAACTTGAGCGAATTCGAAACTTATTGACTCATTTTTTAAAGCTGCCATATACTCCGGTCGCATATCGTACGTGGATTGCCTCGTTTCCGAAGAATGCATTCGCAATTCCCAAGACGCAGGCGTCGCGTAACCACTGGCCACTGCAGACTTTTCGCCTTCACTCCGAACAACTCACCTTCAAAAGATGATGGATTCAATCCTCCCGTCTCTGTGTCGCGGGATTCCGTCTATTGCGGACTGGAATCGCTGCTGCGCAGAAAATTCAGGACTTTTTCGCTCCAGATAACGTTGTTTTCCCCTTTGGCGAATGCATGAAGCATTTGTCAGAAGGCACTGATTGATTCAGTGTCATTTCGTCCCTACTCGCGAACGGATTCCGCGTGTCGAATTACCGGCCGCAATGTGCAGGATGCCTGCTGCTTGCGCTAGCCATCTGGCTGGTCGCAACGTCAGCGGTACGCGCACAGGATGCGTTCGGGGCGACGCCGACTTCCCCACAGGAAGCCCGGCCCGAGGTTCAACTGGGACATAGTCTGGCAGCGGAGCAGACGGTAAGACTTGCAGGGCAGGATCAAGCGGCGCTGGTTCTGAAATCCGACTTCACGTCAGGGTTTGATGACGGTAGCGAATCGGTGTTGATGTTGAAGGGGAACTGCCAGATCACACTGGGGCAGAAGCAATGGACAGCCCCGTTAATGGTGCTTTGGGAACAGCCGACAGAGGGCAGTTCCCGCAAACGGATTCTTGCGTATCTGGAAGCAAACTCGGAGTACTCTGCTGTTGCATCCAGTCCAACGCATCGAGAACAGAAACCTTATCTTCTGGTCGAACTGGAGACATCAGGGCCGTATGAATGGCACGGACGGTCTCCTGTCAAAATCAAAGGGGCGATCGACGATCCGGTGTATCAGCGGGCCCGACAACGTCGCGGAGAAGTCGGTTCGTCTGTTCAACTGACTCAATACTCCTTTGAACCGTCTGCAAGTGCGGCACCGATTTCAGTCGATCTCGCACAGATCCCGTCGACTCCACCGGAATTTGGAGGGAGTTTCTTTCCAGCTCCAGGACCACAGCGGATTCCACAGCATGTGACAATTTCCCCACGATTTCTGGGGGGACGACTGGAAGCCAAAGGGGAAATTTCGGAAGGCTCGATTCCACCGGAATATGTGGTGACGCTGACCGGAGGAGTGAACATCGTTGTCGACAACGTTCCGTTGAACATTGGCGGCCAGATGGTGCTTTCGCGAATCGACCTGACTGCGGATCGGGCAGTGATCTGGACCGACGCGAATCACATTGGTGAATTAGGTGGCTTCGACATCGATTCACAGACTCCGTTTCAGGTGTATCTGGAAGGGAACATTGTTGTCCGTCAGGGGAACAATGATATTCGGGCATCACATGCGTTCTACGACGTTAATCAGCGTCGTGGGCTGGCCATGAATGCTGAACTCCGCACCATGCTCCCTGATCTTCAGGGAACATTGCGTTTACGTGCAGCGGAAGTTCGTCAGCTCTCCGAAAACAAATATCAGGCGAAAGACGCCTTCTTCACCACCAGCGAATTTGGCAAACCGAAGTATCGGATTCAGGCCAGCGATGTTTTTCTGGAAGAACAATTTCTCGGACCGCCGGGACAGATCAATCCTGTTACTGGTGAACCAGCAGGGGGAATGTTTGTTGCGACCAGCCTGAACAACACGATCTTCGTGGAAGATGTTCCGATCTTTGTCGCTCCATATCTCGCAAGTCCGGCCCAGGACCCTCATATTCCCGTACGGAAGTTCAATGTTGGCTATTCCGGAATGTTCGGTGCCACCCTTGAGACCGCCTGGGATCTGGAAACCATTCTGGGTCTGCGATTAGATCCCGGCATCGATCTGCAGGCGCAAGCGGATTTCTTCTCACGGCGCGGCCCCGGCGGCGGTGTGAGATCAAAATTTGAGTTCGACTCGTTTCTGTTTGGGAATCCCGTACGGAACGAGGGCTGGGGGCAAGCGTACTACCTCAATGATCATGGCGAAGACAATCTCGGGTTGGGTCGCCGGGATCTTCCGCTGGCCGACGACAACCGTGGTCGGGTGATCTTCCGTAACCGTACGACTTTCAGCGATTTCACCTGGTTGCAGTCAGAGATTGGTTATGTCAGTGACCGCAACTTCATGGAGCAGTATTTCGAGCCGGAATGGGATAACCAGAAAGACCTTGAAAACTCACTGGTATTGAACCATCAGGTCGACAACATCACTGCGACATTGATGGGCTCCATTCGTTCAAATGATTTCACCGATTCCACCAACTGGTTACCTCGGGGAGATTTGACGGTCCTCGGACAGCCGATTCTGAATAGCCCTGTGATTTGGAACTCGCACTCCATGGTCGGGTACGGGCAGTTAAAACCAGCGGAAGCCCCATTTGATCCGACACTCGATCCGTTCCAGCCATTGCCTTACTTCGCGAATGTCGAAGGGGAAGTGGCAATGACTCGGCATGAGTTGAATATGCCGTTTGACCTCGGACCGGTGCATGTCGTTCCTTACGTTATGGGGGAACTGGCACACTGGGGAGAAGACCTGACCGGAAGTACAATGGACCGCGCCTGGGGAACGGCCGGGATCAAAGCAAGCGTGCAGTTCTCGAAGTACATGCCTGAAGTTCGCAACTCCATTCTCGGGTTGAACGGACTCGCTCACAAAGTCGTGTTCGACGCCGAGTACTATTACGGAGACTCGTCGGAAAGTCTGGATCAGGTCGCACAATACAACGCGTTTGATGAAGATGCTCAGGAGCGATTCCGTGAACGCCTTTCACCAGTTGAACTGGGTGGCGCTCCGGTCCCTGCGTATATGGACCCTCGATATTATGCGGTTCGTTCCGGTGCCGGTCGCTCGATTACAGGGGCAACTCACGAACTTGTTGACGACCAGCACACTCTCTGGTTAGGAATGCGTCATCGCTGGCAAACCAAGGTTGGTCCCGCCGAAAACTCCCGCGTCGTCGACTGGATGGAGTTCGACTTGGGAACGGCCATCTTCCCGAATGCAGATCAGGATAACTTTGGGGAAACGCTCGGGTTGATTAACAGCCGATACGCATGGCACGTCAGCCAGCGAACTTCATTTATCGCGAACGGCGTCTGGGATGTCTTTGATGATGGCCAGCGAGTCTGGAATGCAGGGATTCTGCATCAGCGATCAGCCAGAGGAAGCCTGTATCTCGGCTATCGCCAGGTGCATGTCGGGTCGATTGAAAGTCGGCTGATCACCGGAAGCTTGTCCTATGTGCTCAGTCCAAATCTCTACGTCATGACAGCTGCTGCTCAATTCGATGTGGCGGAAGGAATTGATCGCGGTGAGTCGGTGACGATTACGAGAATCGGAGAGTTCTTCCTGTTGCACTTCGGGATTGGGTATGACCGCAGCCGGGACAATGTCGGTGTTGCTCTGTCGCTGGAACCAAAGTTTGGAAGCTA
>JBEBTF010000191.1:0-7547 GCA_040393865.1 Planctomicrobium piriforme
GTCAGCGACTTCAGGAATGGCGCCACATGTGGGGCCGACATGAAGACTCTGGCCGAAACGATCGAGCGAGGATAAGCATTGGTGATGAAGTCGAAACAGAACTCGGTTGCCGAGTGACGGATCAGGACGGCATTCGCATAGCGGCCTCCCATCATCGCTTCTGACATTTTCAGTTCTTTATAAATGTCGTCGATATGGGGTTCCGCAGATTCCTGGATGGGCGCGCGCTCCTGACCACTTTCGTCTTCGGACGGGGATTTCTGTTGCTGCTGAATTGTCGGCTCAGTCGGAATGTCCTCTGGCATTGGCGCTGGGCGCGGTTGCGGGATCTTCGGCAACGGACCGTAAAAATCTTCGTAGCTGACGATGTTGTCCTGCAATGCGGCGGCAAACTGTCGTGCAACGACATGGGGGAGAATCACCCGTGCTGCCGCGCGCTGCTGTTCTCCCAGTCGCATGACAAAGTCCAGAATGACTTCAAATGCGCCAGTTAAAATCATGACTCCATTACTGAGCACCCCGGGGGCGACGGCTTCTGGCAAGCGGGCGCTTAATTGGTGGTGCTGGATTTGTCCATGATAAGTCTGTCCATCGTCTGAGGAGTCTTGTGATTCCTCATGTGGTTGATCGTCATCGTCGTATGAGGAAGGATCAACCGGCTCATCGGCCATTGTCATCTCCTGATGGAATATTCAAACAGACTCTACTGCCCGATGAAGCGACAGCGAGCAATGTTTCAATTCAGGAAACATTGCTCGCCGGGGAATCATCGTGCAAATCGAAAGATCAGATTTCTGCTGAAATCACAGTGATCTGATCGGCTCGTAAAGAACGTGTGCAATGATATCACGTTCCCTTTGTGGATCAGCGTTTTAACGGCAGGCGTCGTGCTGAAGTGGAATCCATGCCGAATTCTGCTGGCTGCTGGCGACCGATTGCTGGATGAAGTTCATTCCATCGATGCCGTCGTAAACATTCGGGTAAATGGTGTTACGCATTTCGAATATCTGTCCGAGGGCACGTTTGATCATGTCGTCGTAAGCAAAACGATAGATATTCGCAAATGCTTCAAAGAACGCTTCCGGGTGTCCACCTGGGATTCGACCAGAGGCCGTTGCGAGTGGGGTGGAGAACGGGGCTCCGGGGTTTCGGGTGTAAACCTGCCATGGCTCTCCGTTACGACGGACATACATCGCGTTCGGTTCTTCCTGTCGCCATGACACAGCGGCTTTGGTTCCATCAATTTCAATCGACAGATCGTTCTCTCGTCCGTGTGTAATCTGGCTGGCTGTAATGTTGGCCAGCCCGCCATTCTTGAAACGAATGAGAGCAACGCCGTAGTCGTCCAACCGACGGCCAGGTTCGAATGATTTTAATGTGCAGGAAATCTCTTCTGGGATCAGACCTGTTGTGTAACGAACAAGGTTGTAAGCATGGGTGGCGATGTCGCCGAATGCACCTGCGATCCCGGATTTGCTCGGGTCGGTTCGCCACGCAGCTTGCTTCTGGTCAGATTCTTCAAGCTTTGTACGCAACCATCCCTGAATGTAGTTGCTGCGAATTGCCTGAATCTCTCCGAACTCACCAGCCTGAATCATCTCGCGAATCTGGCGGACAAGTGGATACCCGGTGTAGTTGTGGGTGACCGCGAAGACAATCTTGTTCTTCTCGACGATGCGAGCGAGTTCTTCGGCTTCTTCCAATGTGAACGTCAGTGGCTTGTCGCAAATGACGTTGAATCCGGCTTCAGCAGCAGCTTTAGCGACCGGGAAGTGCATGTGGTTCGGAGTTGCGACGGTGACAAAGTCGATGCGATCTCCTTCTGGTCGCTTCAGCTCCTCGTCGAGCATTTCCTGATATGAACCGTAAGCACGGTCTGGGGAGATCGCGTAACTTGGTGCTGATGCTTTTGACCGCTCTGCATTCGAAGACAATGCTCCGGCGACGAGTTCTGCACGGTTGTCGAGAATCGCAGCTGTGCTGTGAACCCGACCAATGAAAGAGCCTTGGCCCCCTCCGACGAGCGCCATTTTCAGTTTTCGGTTGAGGCCGCCGTTCAGATGTTCCATTTTTGCAATCCCCGTTCTACGAGCTTGATTTTCGAGTGGTGACGCCGCTTTTCATGTCCCAACATCCGGTGTCAGTTTCCGCGAGTCGTTCTGATTTCCCCAGATTTCCTGGAAACCGGATCGATCACGGTGCGAAACTCACAGCGCGGACCGGAACATAGCAACAGTCACCAATGCATCAGAGTGCCTGCAGGAGAATACCCGTCGCCCGATGGTGTCGCAACTCGCCTTAGGGAATCGATCAGGAAACTGGCTTACGGTTTGACACGCTATTTGCGCATCATAGAATGGTGGCTTTTCTCAATACCGGCGGTGCTCAGGGAACGATCCTGATTTCGCCTGGCGAATCGAGAGAATTTCGTCGTGGAAGCTCTGCGGCGAACGTCGGATTGAATACGGACAACCATCATTATTTTCTGCTCAGGTGAGATCCTCCATTGAACGACGCGGTAAGCAAGGTCAAAGTGCTTGTTGAAGCTCTCGAATGGATTCGACGGTTCCGTGACCGTTATGTGGTTATCAAGCTTGGCGGCAGTGCCCTTGATGATCCGGAATCGGTGACCCGCTGTCTTGCCGATGTGGTGTTCATGGAAGCGGTCGGGATGCGTCCGATCCTTGTGCATGGTGGTGGAAAAGCAATTAGCCGCGCAATGGCAGAATCCGGGATCGAACCTCGCTTTGTGCAGGGGCGTCGTTATACCGATCCAGAGACCCTGAAGATCGCGACTCGCGTGCTGACCGAAGAGATCTGTGAGTCGCTGGTTGATGAGCTGTGTACGCTCGGAGGACGTGCTGTCGGTTTGCATGTTGGAACCGAGAACGTACTCATCGGCGAAAAACTGACTTTGAAAGATTCTGACGGGAACCAGATCGATCTGGGACGTGTCGGAGCCGTGAATTCAATTCGTCAGGAAGTCCTGAAAGCGGTCTGCCGGGGTGGTGTCATTCCAGTGATTCCATCCATTGCATTGGACCAGAATGGGGAAGGGCTCAACGTCAACGCAGATACCGCCGCCGCGGCCATCGCGAAACTGATGGGAGCTGAGAAACTGGTCTTCCTCAGCGATGTTCCCGGGATCTTTCTCGACAAGAACGACCCGTCAACGCTGGTGCCGCATCTGACAGTGCAGCGTTGCCGCGAATTGATCGCCGACGGAACAATTGCAACGGGGATGGTGCCCAAGGTGGAAGCAGCGCTCGAAGCACTCGATGTCGGCGTTGAGAAGATTCACATTATCGACGCGAAAATTCCTCACTCATTGTTACTCGAAATCTACTCAGACAAAGGCGTCGGAACAGAAATCGTCAGTTAGATCACCTTGCGAAATTGTTTCCACACTTCCGCCACGCGGAGCGTTGCGTTTCATCAATTCAAGCGGCCGCTGCGCGGGCACTCGGTAGAGCAAACTGCTCTAGACCGATACGGTCTGGTCGGTTCGCCGCTTGTATTCGTTCTGATTCTGCGTCTCTGATCTTATCTACATCAATCCAGAAGCGTTCTCGTTATGCCTAAAACACCTCGCAGCAGTGCTGAAACCGTCGCCCTGTTTGAGAAATATGTCATCCCGAACTATCGCCGGTATCCAGTCAGCATGGTTCGTGGGGAGGGGTCGCATGTCTGGGATGCGGAAGGGAACCGTTATCTCGATCTCTTTCCGGGATGGGGCTGTAACATTCTCGGGTACTCTCCAGAGAAGGTGATCGCGGCAATTCGGGAACAGGTCGGACGTCTGATCCATGTTCCAAACACTTGGCACACCGAGCCGCAAGGGGAGTTCGCAGAAGCGATCTGCACTCGCGGATTTGGAAAGGCATTTTTCTGTAATAGTGGGGCAGAGGCGATCGAAGGGGCGATTAAGCTCGCTCGACTTCACACTGCAAAAGAGAAGTACAAGATCATCACCTTCTATAACGGGTTCCATGGACGAACTTTTGCTGCGGTCACAGCCACGGCTCAGCCAAAGTACCATGAAGGGTTTGGCCCGTTAGTGCCGGGGTTCGAATATGCTCCACACAACGATCTGGAAGCTGTTCGTAAGCTTGTCGACGATCAGACCGCGGCGATTCTGGTCGAACCTGTTCAGGGCGAAGGGGGAGTCAATATTCCATCCGAGGGATTCCTGGCCGGCCTGCGTGAAATCTGCGATCAGAACAACATGGTTCTGATCTTCGATGAAGTGCAGACTTGCATGGGGCGAACCGGAAACTGGTTTGGATACCAGACATTCGGTGTCCAGCCTGACATTATCACAATGGCGAAGGGGATTGCCGCCGGTGTTGCCTGCGGTGCATTCGTCTGTCGTGATGAAATCGCACCGAGCCTGCGACCAGGATTGCATGCCAGCACGTTCGGCGGAAACCCGCTCGCAATGGCAGCCGGGATTGCGACGGTCCAGACGATCGAAGAAGAGAATCTGCTCGCCAATGTTGTGGATAAGTCTGCGAAGTTTGAAAAGTTCTTTCGGCAGCTGCAGCAGGAGTTGCCCATCATCGAGCAGGTTCGTGTCTGCGGCATGATGATCGGAATTGAACTTTCGATTGATGCTGTTCCGGCAGTGAAGAAGGCCCTTGATCGTGGGTTGCTCATTAACGCCACTCACGACACCGTTGTGCGGTTGCTTCCGGCATTGAACGTCACCGACGCGGATGTCGAAGAAGGGTGTGCCATCCTGGGCGAAGTGCTCCGTGATATGGCATCGTAGTGTCGTGCGACCTATGATGAATTGCTGATGAGTCAGCACTGAAGTGCCTCTGTAGGGAAAGTGACTGGCGCGAGAGCGCCGGTCACTTCTCACGAGTCGCTCACCGTTACAGAGATCCGGTCGACGAGATCGGAATGAATCGCCCGGAATCTTTCGCCCTATGCGACCCTGGCATTGGATACTGATGATCGCACTCGGCTTTCTGGCCGTGGCGGTGGTATTCATGGAGGCGTTGCCGCTGTTAGGGGCTCTGATCTCTTCAAGTGCGTCTCTCGTTTACCAGAACGCCGACTCCGGTTGGCGTGTCGCGGCGTTGCTTGCCATTACTGCGGCTTGCGTTGTTGTGCTGACGATTCTCTTTCGTGACGAACGTAAGCTCGTTTCAAAGCAACTCGGTTTCACGTTGCTGGGGCTTCGCATCTGTCTGATTCTGATCGTCTTTCTCACGTTGCTGGGACCGACTTGGACTTGGTCCGTTCAGAGTTCCCGTATGGATCGGGTGCTGGTTGCATTTGATGTTTCACAAAGCATGGAGACAGTAGACCTGCAGGCGACGGAGCTGGAGAAAATCCGTTGGGCGGAAGCGCTCGGGCTCTTTGGCAGTGCAGAATCGCAACAGCGCGTGACGCGATGGATCAAGGATCTTGAAACAGGCAAAGAGCCGGAATGGGTGACTGCGGATGAGGTGTCAGATCCGGAACGCCGTGCTCGATTGGCCGAGGTTCGCAAGCAGAACCTGCAATCTCAGTTAGCAGAAGTGTCGGGGATTTCACGGCTGGAGTTGTCGCGTCGAGCGATGTCAGAGCAGGGGAAGTCACCGCTTGATGCTCTGGCGGAGTCGTATCGAGTTCAGTTGTGTGCGTTTGCGGACCACGCTGTCGATCTGACAAAAGATGAACTTCAGAAGCCGTTTGATCTTTCTCGATTTCAGATCGATCGGGGGCATTCGCGGATTCGAAACTTCCAGCCACCTGCGGATGCCGGGGGGCAGGGAGGTTCTTCGGCATTGTCTGGAATCGTCCTGATCAGCGATGGCCATGACACAGGGAAAAAACTGACCGAGAACGCTGCCAGTCAGCTTCAAGGATTAGGCGTTCCCGTTCACACGGTTCTGGTTGGATCGGAACACCGCCCGCGTGATCTGGCGATTCTGCATGTCGATCATCCAGAGTCGGTCTTTCTGAAAGATCGTCCTTTAATCAAGTCGATCTTGCAGACGTCTGGGTTCGAAGGAGAGGCGTTGAATGTCTACCTTCAGTCGCTCGACGTTCCGGATCGTATTCCACTGCAACGGACGATTACTCCGACGGGCCCAACAAGTAACGTCGAGTTCACTCTTCCTGAAGAAACTGTCGGCCGGCATCGATACCGAATCTGGACTGATGTGGCGCCACGCGAAACCCGTGAAGACAATAACAGCGAGGACTTCTCGTTTAATGTGGTCGACGATCGGGCCAGAGTTCTGCTGGTCGATGGCGAAAGTCGCTGGGAGTTTCGGTTCCTTGATGACGCCTTGTCGCGAGACCCTCAGGTTTCCATGGATCGGGTGTTGTTTGAACAGCCGTTTCTGGGAGTTTTGAAGCAGCCATTCTTCCCTTTAAAACTCGATGAACTCGGCCCTGCACCCCGTCAAGGAACCCGGTTTTCTTCTTACGACCTGGTGCTGATTGGCGATGTCTCACCTGCTGATATGCATGCACAGGATTGGCAGGATCTTGATCGCTATGTCCGCCAGGAAGGGGGAACGCTGGTTTGCATTGCAGGGAAACGCTATTTCCCGAAAGCCTATCGCGGCACACTCGTTGAAGAGCTGTTGCCTGTCAGCCATCCGCGTCTGGTCGAACTCGATCCTGAGACCCTGATCGGGCCTCCGCCTGCTCGTGGTTTTCATGTCACGGTCACTGAGGATGGGGCCGTGCTGCCAATGTTTCAGCTTGATCGTGATCGCAATCGCTCGACTCAGATTTGGGGAGAGTTGCCTGGCCATCTTTGGGGAATGGTTGGTGAGCTACGTGCCGGGGCGACTGCCTGGGCTGTTGGACTGCCACCGGGACAACGACTCACTTTAGAAAACGAAAGAAACAATGCGTTAATTGCTCAGCACTATGTCGGAGCAGGGCAGGTGATCTGGATTGGAATCGATAGCACATGGCGATGGCGCTATCAGGTGGGCGATCTTTATCACCATCGCTTCTGGGGGCAGCTGACCCGTTGGGCGGTCTCTTTCAAAGCAGCGGCAGGCAACAAATCGATCCGACTTGGATTGCGAGAGAATGTGATTCGTGAAGGGGAGTCGACCCAAGTACAGGTGCGGCTTGAGGAGCGTTTTTATGCTCAGAATCCCAATGTGACAATCGAAGCCGTTCTGACCAGACAGGGCGAAGGGCGTCCATTTGCTCAGACATTGAAACTGGTTCCACGCGAAGGGAATCCGTTGTTGCTGGAAGCTCCGGTGGCCGGTTTTCCGCCTGGAGAATACAAGGTTCAATTACGAGTGAACGATGCGGAGGTCAAGGAAGAACTGCTGGAGGCGATGCTGGCCGTGAATGCGGAACTGACCCCTGAGCTTCAGGATGTGCACGTCAATCGGCAACTATTGGAACAACTGGCGAGCAGCACTGGCGGTACGTTTCTGCAACTCAATGAATTGAGCAGGTTGCCATCGTTGTTTTCAGGATCGAAGCAAACGCTGGAATCCCGAGAAGAGATCCCACTATACGGGCACTGGATCGTGTTGGTCTTGTTTAGTGCCGTCGCCATGACAGAATGGGTACTG
>JBEBTF010000192.1:0-7471 GCA_040393865.1 Planctomicrobium piriforme
GAGAAAGCAGTTGATTGATGTGAAACTGCCCGTTTCGTTTTAGAGCGAATCAGTGCTGGTTTAATCCGAAAGACACCTGTTGGGAACATTGGACACTCGTATCATTGTTTCAGGCGCTTTGAAGTCGATTCAACTGTTTTGCAGCGACTCTTCGATACGCCGATTGGCTTAATGTCGAGTTGTTGAGACTTTTCTCTGCTCAAGTTGATTTTCATCGTTTACTATAGGGCCTATTCCCTTCTCTCTCATTTCTTCGGGAGGCACGTGTGGCTTCGCTGTCCAGTCGTCGTACATTTCTCAAACAAACCGGTTCTGCACTTCTCGCTTCAGGTTTTGCTCCGTCGATTCTCCGGGGAGAATCGAAGTCAGGTTCAGGTCCTGCCATCGTTGGAGAAGGTGATTGGAAGTTCGAGTGTCACCACAATTGGGGCCAACTTCCTGACAGTATTCGCTGGCGCAACACTCACGGCGTTGCAATCGGGAAAGACGGAACGGTCTACATTACGCATCAGGGAGATGAAAAAGCCCCTTGCGACACCGTTGTCGTGTTTGATCCACAAGGAAAATTCATTCGCTCCTTCGGGGCCGAGTTCGCTGGCGGGAACCATGGGATCGATATTCGTGAAGAAGGGGGCGTTGAGTATCTGTATTGCTCCGTCACTGCTCCTCATCGTGTCGTAGTCAAGTATGACACGAAAGGCGAACTGGTCTGGAGACAGCCGGCCCCTGAGAAAGCCGGGGTCTATGATGACCGAAACTTTTTCAGCCCGACAAATGTCTGCTTTGGTCCATCCAACGAGTTGTATGTCGGGGACGGATACGGATCACATTACCTGCATCAGTACGACAAGGATGGGGTCTGGGTTCGGACCTGGGGAGGCTTGGGCGACAAGGTTGGCCAGTTCAAAACGCCTCATGGGCAATGGATGGATAACAGAGATCCAGCGCAGCCCAAAATCGTTGTTGCGGACCGGGCAAATTCAAGATTGCAGTTCTTTTCTTTGGACCTCAAGCCTTTGAATGTTGTGCAAGGGGTGCCAATTGAGCAGAAAGAACTGAACGGAATGGTCGGCGAGCAGAAGACTGTTAACGACGAGTCAGTGCCGTCCGTTTCAGTTTATGGAATCAGCTATCCTTCTGCGATCGATTCACAGGGAGAGTTCCTGGTGATCGCCGACTTGCATGCCAGGGTCTCAATTTTGAACGGCAAGAACGAGCTGGTTGCCAATCTGGGCTTCAATGAAGGCTGGACAACCCAAGTTCTGGATGGGCGTCCTTACAAAATGCGGGCGCAGCCCAAGACTTGGAAAGATGGTCGTTTCATTCACCCGCACGATGCGACGTTTGATGCCAAGGGGAATCTCTTTGTGACGGAATGGGTCGAGCAGGGGCGGGTGTCGTTTCTGCGTCGCGTCTGATTTTTGCAATTCAATTGAATGCGAAATTCAGAATCTGAATCACCAGAGCACTTCCAGAAATTATGTGGCGAATCTGGCACGCGGGATTCAGCGTTTCTCCTATTGAGAAGGCTGCTGCGCGGCCACATGGTAGACCGCTACGGTCTTTAGTCCGAAACCGCTGCCGGAGTTTTTCGGCAGCGGTTTTGTGATTCTCAAGGCTCCCTCTTTTGTCAGGGAGGTTCGTTGGATTTTGTTCCGGGACAGGTTGCTGCCCGCAATGAGACGGCGTCCACTTGTCTTGGAGAAATCCAGATTTCTATACTGATCGATTGGGATTTATTTTGTTTTGAAGTGGCTGTCTTTGGCACGCGGAAACGATTTCATTTGATGAAATGGCTGCTTATGCGGCTCGTGATTGACTGACCGGTCTTAAGGGGGAACTGTCTGTGCTTGTCCGCATGGAACTTGCCAGGATCATTATGAGCGAGATCAACGACCAGCAGGTTGTGTTCTTGCGCGAAGTCGATGGCGAACGATCGTTTCCAATCCTGATCGGAATCTTCGAGGCAACCAGTATCGATCGCCGGGTACAAGGGCATATTCCTCCTCGCCCACTGACACACGATCTTCTGAAGAATGTAATTCAGGAGATGGGGGGAGAAGTGCAGGATGTGATCATCACGAATCTCGTTGAGCACACGTATTACTCTGTGATCCGGATTCGACTCGATGGTGACCTGATTGAAGTCGACAGTCGCCCCAGCGATGCGATTGCGCTGGCTGCACACTACAGTCCACACCTTCCAATCTATGTGGATGAAGAAGTGATTGACGCAGCGTCGTAACGGTGATGCGATCTCGTGACAGAATCCGGTGGCGGAAATGAAAAAGACTGGCTCAATCGAACCAGTCTTTCTTCATGTACCAATGGCTGCGAATTACAGGTCTGGATTGCTGTCAGGGATCGCGTCGTCACTGACAGAAAGGTGCTTCCCTGGCGGGTCGGTTACTGAAGACGAATTGAGCTTCGTGGACCGGTTCGCCTGAATGCTGTTCAATCGTGACTTGGTGACCAGCGCCCGTTTGAGTTCCTTGCGTCTGGTGATCACGTGATCAAAGGCAAAGGCCCAACGACGCTGACGACGATATGGACGAAGCAACCCGCGAACCTGTGCCATGGTTTGAGGCCGTTCGTCAGGATTGATGGCCATCATCTGTTCAATGATGTCGCACAGTTCTTTAGGGACTCCGGGGTTGACGGTGTCGACCCGTGGACGTGGATCAGTGCGATGAGCCTGAACGACTGCTGGTCGTGTTTCTCGCGGGAATGGCCGCTGAGCCGTCAGGCAGACGTACAACGAACAACCGAGGCTGTAGATGTCTGCTCGCCCGTCAACGGTCATGCTGTTGAGTGACTGCTCTGGCGCAATGTAATCGGCGGTTCCCAGACATTCATGTCCGAAAATCATGGAGAGTGAGAACTCGTCATCGCTTCCCGCCTGATTCACAAGGGTGAGGCCGAAGTCGAGTAGCTTGGCCTGTCCATCGGCGTCTACGAGGATGTTGTCCGGCTTGACGTCGCGGTGCACCATTCCCTGTTCGTGCAAATAGGAAAGTCCTTTTGCAGCCTGACAGACGACGTCACAGGTGGAATCCCATTTCATGGGGCCATTGGAGAAACTGATCCCTTCGAGGAGGGTCACTCCTTCGAACAGTTCCATGACCATATAGTCCGCGGACCCGAAGAGGTCGACTTTCTCGCCGAGTTCCAGCGTGCGAATCAGACGGTGATGGTCAAGCCGCATGCCTGCTTTGGCTTCCATCTGAAAACGTGCCCGCATTCCGGAATCATGCTTGAATTGTTCACCCAGAACTTTGATGGCCACACGTTCTTCGCTGTTCTCCGGGCGAGCAACGTAAACCAATCCCATTCCGCCGAACCCGAGAATGTCGAGCAGAACATAATTGTTGATTCGCAGGCGGCGCCCCCGTCCCCGCAGAATTTCTTCTGCCTGATACCGGGTCAGCAGCTTCACTCGAATCGCCAATCTGGCAACGGTTACGGCATCAGCGGCCCCCTGCACTTCCGGGAGAGCCAGAAACGTGTGGGCACTTTTTTCAGAAACAATTCGGCTCTTTAACAGCTGTTCTGAGAACGCTTCGATCGTCGCAACCATGCAGGCCAGACTCCTAAATCAGTGGAACACTGACAGATCGGCTGGGTTTAACAGGTGTCAAGATCGTGCCACCTGTGATGTGTTTTCCCTATCAATATTATCGTGTTTTTGATTTATACGAAGTAGTTTGCGTCAACTTTTTGTTGAATTCCAGGGAAGGAAATGGCGGAAATACGCTGCTTTTGTGTCTTATTGCCACAGATTTCACCAGCAGAAACGGCCAGTCAAGATAGCGGAATCAGGCTTGAAGCAGGTGCGGGTTTCCTTCCCCTGACAAATTGAAACTGATTGCTGGTGATGATGGAACGCTGTAATTTCTTTTTGCAAATGGGTTTATGGTTGGTGTGCTCGCGTTCTCGGTGTGATGCAGCAAACCGTTGACTGACAGTGTAAGATCTTCTGAGCCCCCAATTGTGCTCCAAATCGCTTTGAAAGCTGAAAACATGTCCTTGAAGTGAGGACACTGCTGTCATTGGCTCTTTCGAGCTTGAACTGTTGGGGTGTTATGTTTTGGTCTGTAGCGCCATCTGGAGCGAAAAAAGCAAATTATGAAGGACTTCGTCGAAATTGATGGCATTCGCCTGCACTTAGGGCACCCAGACCATTCCAGCGGTGAGTGGATTGGACAACGCGAAATCCTGAAGCAGCTTCTCGCCTGTTGGCTGGTTGTCGATCCTCGTGAT
Source organism: Planctomicrobium piriforme (assembly GCA_040393865.1). Taxonomy (GTDB): domain Bacteria; phylum Planctomycetota; class Planctomycetia; order Planctomycetales; family Planctomycetaceae; genus Planctomicrobium; species Planctomicrobium piriforme_A. The sequence continues at coordinate 4,261 of JBEBTF010000192.1, forward strand.
TTACCATTAACTCCCCGACTGGTCGGAACGCCCGGGATCGGAAAGACATCGCTGGGAATCGCGGCCGCACGTGTCCGAAATCAGGAGTTGTACATCTACCAGTGTACGGCTGATACGCGGCCAGAAGATTTGCTGGTCACTCCGGTTCTGGCTGAGAGTGGCAAAATTCAGTATCAGGCGTCTCCACTTGTGACAGCAATGATCCGTGGTGGCGTCTGTGTGCTGGATGAAGGGAATCGAATGAACGAGAAGTCCTGGGCGAGCCTGGCTCCGCTTCTCGATCACCGTCGTTATGTCGAGTCGATCGTGGCCGGAATCACGATTAACGCACACCCGGATTTCCGTTGTGCCGTCACGATGAACGAGGACGATTCAACCTATGAAATTCCGGACTACATCCTGAGCCGTCTGCAGCCGAGTCTGACTCTGGGGTTCCCGGCCCGTGAAGATGAGATGGCGATTCTGAAGTACCATCTGCCATTCTCTGAAGAAGAGATGTTGAATCTGACTGTTGAGTTCCTGCAGCAATCGCATGAACTCAAACTCGACTTCTCAACTCGGGATGGAATCAATGTCCTGCGGTATGCGTTGAAGCAATTGGCGATTGATCCAGAGCATCCGTTGTCGAAAGACGAAGCGTGGTTGAACGCTCTCGAAAAGTGCCTTGGACAGGATGCCCTCGATCTGCAATCACTGGCGGAAAAGAAGCGAAGTTCCCTCGGTGGGAATGCCATTCCGATGGGGCTGGGAGATTTCTTCTTCGATCCAAGTCACCCTCTGCACCCGGACTATGATCCCGAAGAAGATGATGATGACGACGAGTATGAAGACGACGAAAAGTAAGTCGTTGACATCTGGTTGAGAAAGAAAAAGAACTGGTTGCGAGAGTCATGAATCTCTCTCGCTCACCAGTTCTTATCTTTATCGGCAGGAGTTTGTTTAGAACTCCCCAAGTACGACTCCATCGTTACGAGCACAGAGTGCCATGAACGTATTGAAGTCCATGTTCTCGGAAAGGAACCGAACGCTTCCGTCTGCCATGCACCCGTGAGCTCCCCCGGTGTGCTGAGAAGTGATCTTTGTGTTCTCCATGTATGGGTTCACGGAATATGCCGTAGTCTGCTTGGAATTGATCCCCAAGCGTGGGGCAGTGATTCCTGCTTTCCAGCTGGTCCCACCATTGCCTCCGGACCACAGACCGCCGTTGTGCCCCGTTGATCGGCAATCTTTCCCTGCATAAGTGCAGGTTGGATCTGGAGCACTTTGTTCCGCAACCATTAATGTGTTGGAAGTTCCGTCTGTGATCTCCGAAATCTTCACGCCGCTTCTTGGGCTCGGTGTGCCGGCAGCTGCTCCAGCAGCATTGTAAGCGGTCGCACTGACGATGACTCCGTTGGTAGTCATCAGCCCATAGACTCCGATTGCAGATTCGTTGGGGGCATTCCCTGTCTGAGGATGAACTGCTCCCCCTGCAATCCCTGCATAGTCAGCGACTTGTACCGTGATCGATGCCGGTGCACCGACCGAGCTGGAATTCGCAGTCGGGTCGACTCGCGTATTAGGAAGGGCGCTTGAAGGACAGTTGAGTCCAGCGACTCGCAGAGACTGTCGCAGTTGCCAGTTTCGGTCAGGTCCATCCTGACCAGTGAAGTCGGAGCTGAAGTTAATCTGATTGTACGCTGCGACCTGCTCCATCATTGGAAACACTCGGACTATCCAGGAAACGGATTTCACACGGCCAGACGCAGGGCTCAGAACGGGAAATGAACCGATTGGGAACTGACCATAAGTGTCGCCGTAGTTGTGGAGTGCGAGCCCGAGCTGTTTGAGGTTGTTCTTACATTGAGATCGTCGTGCAGCTTCACGAGCCTGTTGGACAGCTGGGAGCAGCAGTGCAATCAGAATGGCGATGATGGCGATAACAACGAGGAGTTCGATGAGGGTGAAACCGCGTTGACGGCGGTTGGCGGGGAAACGTGCGGTAATCATGTGGTGCAAATCGATGTCAGTTAATCAGGATGGTTGTGAAATGCATTTCCGATGCATTCAGGACAGAGACAAATTTCTCGAGACATCACTATCAAAAAACTCAGAGAGGTCTCTTCTGTGAAGGAAAGACCTCTCTGGCGAATGACGTGATTGTCATTGAGGCTATAGCAGTCAGTATCGACCAATTAGAGACTTGTCATGCATCTAAAAGACTGACGCACTAACAATCCATGTGGTCGTTACTTTTGCTGCATTGCATTGACTGGAGCGATCACTTCAACGCGTCCGTTTAATGACGCGATGAGATCGCCAATGTCATAAGCTCGAAGGGCTCCATGGATGCAGTTTACGAACTGATCCAGTGAGTTACGTGAAGTGATGATGGTCTCCCATCCGGAGAGGGAGTTGATGAGCGTGATCTTCTCAAACAGTTTCGGCTCGACGGCGGCAGCATGTAGTGCTGGCAGACCCGTCTTGCCGATTGAGATGAGCTTCAGCTTCTGGCCATCGATTGGTTGCTTTTCGTTCTCCAGGAACCAACGAGCTGACGCCAGAAGGTCTTCTGCTCTCAGACCTGTGTAGTTCAGTCCCAGCAGGTAAGCGGTTGCGATGTGGCGGCCATCGGCTCCAAAACGTTTGTCATACCAAGCCTTGTTAAGAGCAGCAGTCTCACCGATCCCACGGAGTTCTACTGCCAGAACCGTGTGACCTTTTTGAGCTAATGCCTTTGCAGAGAGTGTTCGCTCTGAATCCTGATACTCTGCCAGGTTTCCATCTTGATGCACGAACACAACTGGTCCTTGAGATGCAGTTGCTGGTCGGTAGAGCAGCGCTGGAAGTGCGATTCCTTCTTCAGGTTCAAGGACCCATTGTTCGATGGTGTAACCGTCCTGTTTTGATTCGCCGACCTTCTTGGCTTTGACGGCGGGGAGATCCGCAATCGGGCGGATACCAGCAATTTCACGAACCTGTAGGATTGCCTTCTCTGGCGATTTCCAGAGTTCTTCGCGTTGAGCTTTGAGTTTGTTGAATTCTTCGTGGTTCAGATCGAAAGCAGATTTGGCACCTTCGATCAGATTGACCTGACCGCGTTTTGTAACGGTCGCTTCAGCGTCTGTCAGAGGTTGAATGGTTTCAGGTTCGCTGACAGGAATATCACGACCGGCAAGCCAGCGTGACATCCATTGAACAGCGGATTCACGAAGCGGCTTGTTCCAGCCAT
>JBEBTF010000193.1:0-7470 GCA_040393865.1 Planctomicrobium piriforme
GGGTCTGGCGGAACACCAATTGATTTAAACCACTCCTGCCCGCGAGTCAGAATGTGAGTCACGCAACACAGCGTTTCGACGTTATTGACGATCGTTGGTTTGCGAAACAGACCTTCAATTGCAGGAAAAGGTGGCTTGATTCGTGGCCAAGCACGTTTCCCTTCGAGGCTTTCAATCAGACCGGTTTCTTCACCGCAGATGTATGCACCAGCTCCGCGATGCAGCACGATATCGAGTTTCGCCCCGGTGCCAAGAACGTTATTGCCAAGAATTCCTTGGGCGTAACATTCCTCAATGGCTTTCTTCATGGCCCGGTAGCTGCCGCCGTACTCATAGCGGATATAGACGTAGGCATTCTGAGATCGGATTGCGTGACAGGCAATCGCAATGCCTTCGATCAACTGATGGGGATCTTTCTCCATCAGGATACGGTTATTAAAGGTCCCCGGTTCGCTCTCGTCGGCATTCACACACAGATAAATCGGGCCGGGATGGTCTTTGGGCAGGAAGGTCCACTTCAGACCACATGGGAAGCCTGCGCCCCCACGACCGCGCAACCCCGAGTCTTTCACGTAGTTGGCCACATCAGCGGGGGCCATCCCGAGCGCTTTCTTCAGCCCCTCATATCCGCCGTCGGCCAGATAACCAGCCAGCGACGTTGAGTCGGGGTTGTTGATTCGCTTTAAAAGAACGGGTTCGTACTCTGCCACAACCGATCCTGTGTTCTGAACCGCAGGAAGTGTATTTAAATCCGAAGGGCCATTTGTGTCTTGCATTCCAGTGATGGAAGCAGCTGACCGTTTCGGTTACTTCAACTCATTCATCATCTTAATCGTGGATTCGGTATCCATGTTCCCGTGAAGAACATCGTTTACCAGCACGCATGGTGCTTGTTCGCATCCACCGAGGCATTCGGCAAATTCAACTGTGACTTTGCCGTCCTCTGTCGTTCCACCAGGAGTGACTTTGTAGTGCTTGCACAGGCTTTCCAGCATTTCTTCGCCACCGCGAAGCCCACAGGAAATGCTCCGGCAGACCCACAAGCGGTCTTTTCCAAGTTTGTGATTCTCGTCACGAAAGATGCCGTAGAACGACATCGTGTCGTGGACTTGCGATGGATGCAGTTCCAGAATCTCTGCAATCTCACGAATTGCTTCGAGTGGAACGCAACGCAACGCATCCTGCACGTGATGCAGTGCCCAAAGCGTGACTGCCCGCTTGTCCGGGTAGTTTGGCAAGTGGGCTTCAATTTGAGCACGAAGCTCTGGTGACAGGAATCCCATGATTTCGTTTCAACACCTTGGTGTTATCGATCCAGTTCCGCTGCGATCACGTTGAGTGTTCCCAGCACCGCCACAACGTCGCTCAACTGATGCCCACGAATCATGTGCGGGAAAAGTGAGAAGTGCACGAATGAAGGCGGACGGGTTTTTACGCGATAGGCTCTGGTGCTTCCATTGCCAACGATATAGAAGCCCAGTTCTCCGGCAGGTCCCTCAGTGGCAGCATACACTTCTTCGTGAGGAACCGGATATCCGCGATTCGGCATGATCACTTCGAAGTGCTGAATCAGCCCTTCGATACTTCGATATACCGCAGGCTTTGCCGGGAGCACCATATCGCTGACGACATCAATGTTTACTGGACCGGCAGGAATGTTTTCCAACGCCTGTTCAATAATTTTCAGACTTTCGAGCATCTCTTCCATACGGACGAGATAACGGGCATAGCAGTCACCGCCGCGCGAGCAGACAACCTTGAAGTCGAGATCTCCGTAGGCGAGATAAGGCTCGTCTTTTCGAAGGTCTCGAACAACTCCACTCGCTCGAGCGAGCGGACCGGTTACGCTCATGTTGACGCAATCGTCGTACGTCAGAATCCCGATTCCCTTAGTACGGTCGATGAAGATCCGGTTTCGGGTGAGGAGCTTGTGAACTTCTGCGTGGACTTTGGGGAACTCACGAACAAACTTCCGGACCTTCTCGACCCAGTCGTTATTCACATCAAACAGAACACCCCCAACTCGGGTATAGCTGCAGTGGAATCGCTGCCCTGAAGCGTATTCCACAATGTCATAAATGACTTCGCGCTGCTGGAACAGGTAGAGGAAAGCAGTAAACGCTCCGAGGTCGAGACCAACGGCCCCGATGTTCAGCAGGTGGTCCTGAATCCGCATCAGCTCAGCGAGGATCGTTCGCAGATACTTTGCCCTTGGAGTCAATTCGATTCCAAGGAGCTTTTCAACTGCGTGGTGCCAGGCGATCTCATTGGCGACAGGCGAAACATAGTTCATCCGGTCGACAATGGTGACGTACTGGTTGAAGTCGAGATGTTCACCCAGCTTTTCAAAGCCTGAGTGCAGGTAACCGATGTGCGGTGTCGCATCGATGACCGTCTCGCCGTCCAGCTGTAACACGATTCGCAACGTCGTGTGCGTTGCCGGATGCTGTGGTCCGAAGTTCAGCGTCCACGCATATTCCTTGCTTTCCGAATTTGCGTGCGGCTGGGTATCAACAAGACTCAGTGGCATGATGCAATGACGTTCTTATTACGATTCGTGCGGTGGTGAGGACAATGACGCAGGGAACACTTCAACTATTTGATCTTACGCTAGCTTTCGGCACGGGTGATGACCGGGAAATTATGTCGCTCTCCGCGGCCTTGCAGCGGGTAATCTTTCCGAAGCGGGAACGAAGTGAATTCATCCGGCATCAGAATTCGTCGCAAGTCGGGATGTCCCGTGAAGACAATTCCGAACATGTCGTAGACTTCCCGTTCCATCCAGTCAACGCCCTTCCAGAGTGAATACACGGAAGGAAGCTGAGGGTTCGGAAGGTCAACAAACGTTTTGACGATTAGTCTTTCCCCGGTTGAAACACTCAACAGCAGGTAAACGACGCCGAATCGGTGCTCTGCGTCCGGATACTCAAGGTAATCGATTGCAGTGATATCGATCACCTGATCGAACCCGAAGTCCTGCTTCAGTCCGGCCAGTACGTCAAAAATCTTTGCAGCAGGCACGACCAAGCGCCGGTTATCCCGAAAAGTGCTTTCGGACAGATCTTCGCCGTATCGCTTCTGCAATTCAGATAACTCAACCACGGATTCCTCCCTGACGTCCGGTGACGTCCGAGTACTGCCCCATTGGGACATCGCCTGGCAGAATCAGATTTGGACCTGAACTGATACGTTCGTTGAGGATTGGCAAGCCTCGCAGGCGTCGAAGCTCGGCTTCATCAAACGGAGCTGGCCCGCGCGGAGTTGTCTCCGCTGCGAATTCCCGTCCCATCAGTGTTCCTCCGCCTTTGATCTTGTCTTGAAGATCGATTACAGCAGCAAGCAGCTGTTCTGGACGGGGAGGGCACCCGGGGACGTAAACGTCAACAGGAATGAATCGATCAACTCCCTGTACCACAGCGTAGGTGTCGAAGACGCCACCGGTGCAAGCACATGCACCCATGGAGATACACCACTTTGGTTCCGGCATCTGCAGCCAGATTCGCTGAAGAACAGGCAGCATCTTCATTACGACACGGCCGGCAACAACCAGCAGGTCGCATTGTCGCGGAGAAAATCGCATGACTTCCGCACCGAAGCGAGCCATATCGTGACGGCTGGCAGCAGTTGCCATCAGTTCAATACCGCAGCAGGCCGTTGCGAAAGGCATGGGCCAAAGACTGTTCGAACGTGCCCAGTTTGCGGCAGCGTCGAGAGTCGTCATGAATACGTTTTCTGGAAGCCCTACCGCCACTTGAACACCCCCTTGCGCCACGCGTAGACGTATGCAACTGACAGCGTGAACATAAATACGAGCATGACCCCATAGACGGTGTCACGCAGTTCCACTGGAATCCCTGCCTCTGAGAAGGCACTGACCGCCCAGGGGTACATGAACAGTAACTCGATGTCGAATACGAGGAACAGAATCGCAACGAGATAGAATTTAATATCAAACGGCTGCCGAGCGTCGTTAATCGGGTCCATCCCCGATTCGTACGGCATCTGTTTAACGGGCGTCTTCTTGCGAGGTCCGACCGCGTGGGCGATGACGAGGTTGGTAATCACAAACCCGACAAGGATCGCCGTATAGATCAGAAGCGGAGATAATCCATCCATCCGTCGGAGGGCCTCGTCTTGATGCAAAGGGAAGGAAATCTGCCTGTCAGTGGCAGAAACGATAACTTAGGCGAAATCACAGTGGCAGGCTATGTCTCATAAATGAAACCGGGCACACCGGACCATTTTTTGAGTTTTCCCGGCAGCTTAAGCGCAGAAATGAGAATACTTTGCTCGTGTTCCCAGTAGCTGTTTTGCCGTATGACGGGATTCTAGAGGGGGGGCTACAGACCAGCAAGCAATCCCTATACTGAGAAAACAATTAAATGTTCTTGAGGTTTTGGGGTTTATGTCAGCGATTTCACAAACCAGCAAGTGATATTGATGTGTTTCTAGCGATAGCAGCTACTTGGCTCACAATTTGAGGATTTCGGCTGCACAGTCTGGATATTGTGTGTGTGCGATCACAGTTTTGTTGATGAATTTGGGTTGAGACTGAGTCGCAACATGTCTGGCTCACCTGGGTGGTCGGGGTGGAATGCAAGCTTTGCTGGACATTGTTGGCGTGGTGTAAGATGCATTGGGAGTGCAGCTTGTGGCTGTTGTCTAGTGTTTGGGTGTGTTAGCGATTGTAGATTTAGTGTTTGGAATTCCGGAATGTGAGAATGGCGATGGCGTGTTTGTTGTCGTAAATCTATTGAATTCATGAAGGAAGCACCATCAAGGCGAGTCTCGTAAAAGTTGTTGGAACAATGAAATCGCTAGGAGTCGCCCTTGTTTTGTTGACAGATAAGCACGGTTCCTGAAAATGAGATTTGATAGCGTTCCTGAGGGGGAGAGTGATTCCCATATGCAGATTGAATTTGCAGATTTCTGCCGGTTGGGTTGGAAAATCACTCGCTGATCGCTGGCAGTGGTGTATTCCAGTGATTATGATGCTCAACTTCAATTCGAAGCCTAACGGATGTCGCTTCGGATTTGATTGTCTCCGAGTTACTGAAAACATCTAGAAGACCATGCCGAACACACCCAGCGCCAAAAAAGCCCTTCGCCAGAGTGAAAAGCGTCGCCTCCACAACCGTGCTGGCCGATCAGCTCTCCGCACCGCAGTGAAGAAGGCCCGAGCCGCCGCCGAAGCCGGTGACGTAGCTGCCGCTGATGCTGCTCTCCGCTTGGCTTCCAAGAAGCTCGATCAGGCTGCATCAAAGAACCTGATTCACAAAAACGTCGCCTCACGTACCAAATCACGTCTGGCAAAGCTGCTCGCGAAATCAGCGAAGTAATTTCTTTAGGCAGAGATGCCTGTTAAGGAAAGAAGAGTGCAGTGTTCACTTTGTGTGGCGTTGCGCTTTCAGTTGAACAACTTAAAGAACCCTGCTTTCTGGCAGCGGTTCTTTTTCTTTTGCGCTATTGTTGATTTCATACGTTGCGAGCTAATCGGACTGATCCCCGCTTGGATGCGGTTTGCGTGTCGTATTCAGCCTGATAATGTTGAAACTCGAACTTTGAAACTCGAACGTTTCCGGAAATCATGCAGCGTCTCAGGCACCCGCGATTCCGCGTTTCTCCTATCGGGCAGGATTGAGTCTCTTACCTGGCGAGCAGGTTGAGTCCAGCACGTGACACTATTTGAATCAGGCTCGATGCTATCGAGTGTCGTTGCGGCGTCTCATTCTTACTGTGCCAAGCGTGTGATGGGTGGCCTTGCCGCAGGGGATTTTTTTGAGTGTCTTCAATGCGCAAATAAAAAAGCGGCCTCACTGGGAAGCCGCTTTTTAAGCTTGGTTCTGGAGAAGAATGCTGTCTGGTTAACGAAGAGACGTTGAGATCAGGGAGGCCTGGTACATTTCGTCCAGCAGTTTGTTGAATGAAATCTGAGCGAGGCCGTCTTCGCCTCGCAATCTGCGTTTCACGATTTCAACGTCGACTGCATTGTTCGATCTGGTTCGTACTGCAGTCACAACCGGGCTGGCAGGGTAGAGTCCCATCAATTTGAATTTATCAAATCGCACGGATGCCATCACAGTTGGATTGAAAGACCGTTTAACGACCGGCGATTCGATCTGCATAAACTTCGTGCGGCCGTCTGTTGTAGCGAATGCGACAATTGTTGGTTCGCCAGCGGCTGAGTAATCGTCTGTTGGCAGGTGCAGGAAGAGCAACTCGTATTCGTCCACAGGAATGGACGATGATGAGGTTCCTTCGCCAAGGTCTCGTGAGTATTTGAAGGTCAGCACCAGTGTTTGTGCAGCCAAGTGGCCTTCCTGTTCAGGGCTGTCCAATGCGCCCAGCAAGCGAATGTTGCGAACCGCGTCGTTGATCATTGGTTCGGGAGCAATCGTGCTCGACTGAGTCGATCTCGCCACGAACGCCGCCTGAATTGGGCCTGCAAATGTGGTTGCGCCCTCCTTGTTCTGGAAGATTGTCGCCTGAATAGCAAGCATGTGCTTGTTGAGGTAGTCCTCAATGGCAGAGCGTGAAGCCTTTGGCAGGAGTTTTTGAGCAGATGGATCAACACTCAACCCGACAACAACCGCAGTCTTGCGGAAGCTCATGACAGGAAGCTCTTCGGTCCCCAAGCGTTCGGGATAAGGAGCCGTGTCTGTTCCCGGTGGATACAGTCGGCATTCGATCCCACGTGACCGCCGGAGAATCGCGTCGATTTCTTGTGCTTCCCAAGGGATCTGGGTAAGCCGCGGGACGCTGCCCGCCCGAATCAGCAGTTCATCCCATGATTTGACGGTTTCGTCGATGGGGGCGAGTTCGGTCTCGGCAGCGGCTTCTTCGCCTTCGCCATCCATCTGGTCCGAATTTCTCTCTCGAACTGAAACGGCTTTTTTAGGAGCAGGTATCAGCGATGGAGGAATGCGTCCGGTTGCGTAAAACTGATTCCACTCTTCCTGCGGGATCGATTTTTTGACGACAATTCCGATCGACAGCATCAGGGCGACAACACTCAGGGCGATGTAGATCTGGGCTGATTTCATTTTTAGATGGCGTCCAAGTGGATTCGATTCCAGCATCAACTCAAATGATGACGGATTTGGCTAGTTGCAGTGCTTGGAAGTCGTGTGGGCTGTGAGTTTGTCGCGCTTCAATTGTGTTCGTCTGGATGAACACAGCAGCCTGCATGCCAATCACCGTCATTCTGAATCAGTAAGGTACGTGAGATGGCGTGGTTGTCGATAGTATCTCTTTTGCTTATTTCGGCGAACTTGCGCTTGGTAACGATGATTTTCTACAAGAGTTTGAGTGTGAACTCACAATTCAAGATTGTGTTCTGACTCGTAATGCTCTTCTGAGAAATGAGTTATGGTTTAATCGTACCATGCGATACAAGTTCGGGAAATCTATTGACAAGAATTTCGTGTGCGAGCTGTTCTGTTTTTCGTTGTAATAAAAACGTGATTAAAA
>JBEBTF010000194.1:0-7419 GCA_040393865.1 Planctomicrobium piriforme
ACCAGATCGGCCCCGGCTTTGGCGTGACTGACAGCCTGCTCCTGAAGCAACACTAATGTCTGATCATTGTCGACATCGACATGCCCATGATCCTCAACCAGCACTCCACAATGTCCATGGTCGGTGAACTCACAGTAGCAGACATCCGTCATCACCAGCAGCGAATCATCAACCGATTTGATCTCATGAATCGCCTGTTGAATGATTCCGTTATCAGATCGCGCATCGGAACCGACCGCGTCTTTCTTCTCTGGAATTCCAAACAGGATGATTCCCGGAATCCCCAGACTTCGAATCTCTTTAATCTCGTCCGCCAGCCGATCGACAGACAGCTGAAAGTTCCCAGGCATCGATCCGATTGGAACCTTCTGATCGCGTCCAAATTTCACGAACAACGGAAGAATCATATCGCGAGGACTGAGCGTCGTTTCACGGACCAGTTCGCGAAGTTGTGGATGGCGGCGAAGTCGGCGGAGGCGTGTCGAGGGAAACATTGTCTTCAACTACTTTCAATAGGATCTTTTCAGAACAACGGCATCAACACCACGAGATCAGCGACTGACATCCATCAAGCGAGAGCCACAGATCATGTCGCTGCACGTCTTCAGACAGAGGCTTAATCATCGTGATCGTGCTCATGATCAGAGTAGTCATCGTCATCGTGCAGCCCGATCGGTTCATGTCGTCGATATCCCTGCCAGACAACTCCCGGGCGATCACGAAAGATTTCCTCACTGGCATCAACATGCATCAGCAACGGGAGAGCCGATTCACACTGTTCCTGAAACGCAAGAACCATGTCAATCGCTTCCTGCTGCGTTTCTGCAAGCACCCCCCAGTCAATCAGATAGTCCGGCCATTCTTCCTGACCAGGCAGACACCCTTCCGACGTCTTCCAATCTTCATCAAGCGGTTGCTGAATCTGCACGCGATAAAAATGAATGTCGCCTGATTCCTGACGCGGTTGCCGCAGCATGTTGAAGTAACTGTCAGCCAACAGTCCGGCCCTGAGAAATCTCTGGATGAGCCGATGCCGCAGGACATCGTCTTCCGGCCACAGGACGATGGAGTCGCACAACACTTCTGCGGCTCGCACCAGGCCATGAAACGAAAGGTAGTCAACGCTGGACAACGGGATCTCAAGAAGACGCTGCAACTCTGGTCTGGCGTCGGCCAACCGCCCCATTTCGGTATAGGCACACACCCGAATCACGTGGATATGAAACAGCCCCGGCGGATTCAACGCGATCTCTTCGTCCAGTTCTTTCAGGCACTCGTCATAGCGCCCTAAATGAAACAGGGCCAGACCGCGATAATAGTGATGCCAGACCGGGATTTTCTCTGCGAGCACCTGATGACGATCAAGGTACGTCAACTGCATGTCATACTGTTTGAGCTGCAACGCGGTCATCGCAGCTTCCCAGGCAACGTTCGCGTCCTTCGTCCCTTTTCTCAGGCAGATATCCAGCACAGCCATTGCATCGCGTGGACGCTCTGTCTCCCGATAGAGTTCCGCAAGCTGATGCGCAGTCGCCCCGTCCGTACGATCGAGTCGAAACGCCCGAGAGAATGCTCGTTCTGCATCACCGGGCATATTTTCATCAAGAAAATAATTCGCTGCCCGAGAGTGATTCCGAGGATGATTCGGATTCATGGACATCGACAATCGAAACCATTTTTCGATGTCTTCCGGGTTAATCAGTTCGCTGAAATTCTCTGGATCAGCGTTCCGGAAGAAGTGTCCCAGGGTTGCGACCACACTCAAAACGGTTGCATCTTCGGTGAAATGTCGACGAATCGCGTCTGCCCATGGCCAGACTCGCAGCGCATCTTCCGGGCCTTGAATCACATATCTGGAGAGGTGCACAAGATACGCCGCGTCACCAGCATCTTCGATTGAAGATGGTTCATGACTCAGCATCTGGTCGAGGATGTCCCGTCGCGTTTCTTCATCCTTTTCGCTGTCCATGATTTCGTGCATGTACTGCGAAAGTGTCTCTGATAATGGTGTCACTTCCTGAATGATGTCATCATCGGGATCATCTTCGAATCCATTCAGGTCCTGATTCTCGGCCTCCTCCTGCAGTGCGATTTCTTCGGGCACTTTATTCACACAGAATGGACCGGCATCAGGATCGGCCAGCAATGGAATCGCACACGGAGCGACATTCTCGTCCATCAACCGCTTCCATCGGCGAAGCGTTAAATAGTCCTGAGCCTCTGTTGCTCGCGCTTCAAGACCTTTGCTCAGAGCGATGGCCCGGGCTCTCTTGCCTTGCAGCAGATATGCGGCAATCAGACGCAACCGAATTTCGAACCAGTCCTTGAGCGACTTGATTTCAGTCAGACGACGATCAAGTTCTGTGAGGCGGACAATTCCCTCATCCAATCGACCGGTCATCACTTCCGAAAGAGCAGTCAGCTTTTCGCATTCAAATTCGAGTCGTGGCCATTCCCCTGCCTCGAACTCTGGCAGCCCTTCCGGAACTGGCGCAACCGTTTCGCCGATCAGCAGACGCAGTTCATGACGATCAATATTCACAAGGATCGTCGAACGCAGTTTCGTATACACTTTCTCGGCATTGCTGAATAACAGTGCCTGTTCGAGATCGCGTGACGCCCGTTGGAGACGCCCTTCAAGAATGTTGACCCAGGCCAATTTCTGAAGTGTCGAAGAGCGACGGTCTTTCTGATTGTTATCCTCGTCACGAACTTCCATCAATGTCTGACATTGATGCCGAACCATCGCCAGATCGTCGGCAGCGAGATACACGTCAGCAGCGTATTCGCGGAAGCATTTGATGCACTCCATCTTCCCGGTCTGACGGCACACCTGAATCCCGTCGTTAATACACTCCTGCATCCCAGGGGAGTTATAGCCCGACATCATCCCGGTTGCTTCGGCCAGATTGTCGTAAGCGCAACTGGACATCCACGAGCAGATCCAGTGATACAGGCCTTCGTCGAGATCAGGCTGAATCCGACGGGCCTGTTCTTCATCCTGCAACAGCAAGACGAGTTCTACCGCTGCATCACGGGTCATAACAGGATCAAGCATCCCATGCCCGAACCGCATCAGATCAAACAAGCCATACAAATAATTGTTTGCCCGTTGATACTGTTTGGCCTGTCGAGTGGTCTCTTTCGCCAGTTGCACCGCAGACCGCAAATGGCAATCCAGGAACATCTTCTCTGCGCGATCGGTGCGCATTTCAAACTGACGATCAAGTTCATCAGACTGTTCGTGAGAATCGTCCACGTTTGCCTCTCTTACCCATTAATGGAATTTCACCTTTATCGTCGTGGAATCCGGTCCCGGAAGCAATGTTACGATGATTTGTTCTTTCGTTTTTCAGATGGCTTCCCGTCGATTCTATGTCCACATTATCCTGATAGATCAATCACACCAGATCCCTGCTCAAAAATGACTGCTCATCATAGCGCCAGACGGTCATTGCAGTGACATGTTCGCCATTGATATCGCCTGATGGGATGGCAACTGCTGAGGAAGAAGATTTTTACGATGAAATGCACGCATCGCTGGCAATTCTGGATTGATGTCGGCGGAACATTTACCGATTGCGTCGCCCTCTCCCCTGCCGGAACCATCGTGGAATGGAAGACACTGAGTTCAGGGGCAATTAAAGGCAATATTGAATCGATCCCAAATACCGAGCAGATATCCGATTCACGCAGAAACGAACCGGACGACTTCTGGAAGAACTGGACACTGTCGATTTCCCACCCTGAGTCGCAGACAAACTGGTCCACACAGATTCTCGGCTCGACGTCGTCCGGGACACTTGAACTGGCGACTCCCATTCCAACCAACCTTGTAGAGGGTCTCACAGGCGGCGCCTATGAGTTGCGATGCCATGAAACCGCGCCGTTGATCTGCATTCGTCAGATTCTCAAACAGAATCTCACCGAACCACTCCCTCCAGTCGACATCCGTATGGGGACCACTCGGGGAACGAATGCGCTCCTGGAACGCAAAGGAGCCCGAACAGCGTTTCTTGTCACCCGTGGATTCGCCGATCTGCTGCATATTGGCAATCAGGATCGCCCAGACTTGTTTGCTCTCAACATTCACAAGTTTGCTCCACTCGCAACAACAGTGGCCGAGATCAACGAACGCCTGAACGCTGATGGCTCGGTCAACTCTCTTCTGGACGAAACGGCAGCCATCGAAACATTGGCAGAGCTGAAACGTCAAAAGATTGAAACCATCGCCATCTGCCTGTTGCATGCCTACCGCAACCCGATTCATGAGAACCGGCTTGAAGAACTCGCGAGAGAAGCTGGTTTCAAATACGTCAGTTGCTCAAATCAGATCGCTCCCGTCATCAAAGCGGTCCCGAGAGGCGAGACCACCGTTCTCGACGCCTACCTCAATCCAGTCCTTCAAGACTATGTCTCCGATATTCGGCGGACGATCGGACCGGACAGTACCCTCAAGTTGATGGGGTCTCAAGGAGGCCTCATCGACGGCCTGGCATTCTCCGGAAAAGACAGCATTCTCTCAGGGCCAGCAGGGGGAGTGATCGCCTACGCGGAAACCGCCAAAGCAGCAGGTTTTCCGAAAGCGATTGGCTTTGACATGGGAGGCACCAGCACTGACGTCTCCCGGTTTGATGGGCGATTTGACCTTGAATCCGAAACAACCAAGGCCGGTGTTCGAATTGCCACTCCGCTTCTGGCAATCGAAACCGTCGCAGCAGGTGGAGGAAGTATCTGCACCTTCGATGGTGTGCTGTTAAAAGTCGGACCAGAAAGTGCCGGGGCAGATCCTGGTCCCGCCTGTTACGGTCGTGGCGGGCCTCTCACAGTGACGGACATGAACTTACTGTTGGGACGAATCCTTCCACTGTACTTTCCATTCAACCTTGATCTGACCGCCGTTGAAGACAAGATCAATGTGATCCTGAAATCGATGGCACATCATCAACACTCCGAATCGATTTCGGATCGGACCACCTACACGCCGGCTCAGCTTGCTCAGGGATTCATCGACATCGCAAACGAAACGATGGCCAGAGCGATTCGGGCGATCTCCATTCGTAAAGGGTATCGGCCTTCTGACCACGTTCTTGTCTGCTTTGGAGGCGCCGGGGCTCAGCATGCTTGTGCACTTGCCAGAATCCTTGGCATCTCATCCATTCTGATTCATCCCTACGCTGGCATTATGAGCGCCTATGGAATGGGCCTTGCCGATGTCCGTCGTCGGGCCGAACAGACGATCCTGACGCCATACTCTGTCGAAGCCGTTTCCAAGCTGCAGTCAGACTTCGCTGCACTGTCGGAACGGCTAATTCATGAAGTCGAACAGGAAGGGATCGATCGCAACGACATTGCGTCTCCCGTCAAAAGCCTGGGGTTGCGTTATCGCGGAGTCGAAGCAGTCTTGTTTGTCGATGAACCGCTGGATGGTGACTTCCGCCGTCTCTACGAAGAGAAGCACCAGCAGCTTTATGGCTATACCCAGCCTGACAGACAGCTTGAGATCGTGTCGATCGCTGTCGACGTCATTGGGCGCCTTCCCCGAGCACAGAGTCCAAAATTGGAGCCAGCGACTGATCCACTGAAACCTGCGTCCACATCCCCAGTGTGGTTTGCAGGAAGTCTGATCGATGCTCCCGTCTACCATCGTCATCAGTTTAGATCAGGGCACACATTCACAGGGCCAGCCATCGTTTGTGATCACGGGTCAACAATCTGGGTCGAACCTGACTACCATGTCACAATTCGTTCAACAGGAGAACTGCTGCTTGAGTTGAAGTCTGCCCCTTCAGCATCCTCTGAATGCGAATCCAACGGATCACTCACCAGTTCCACAACAGTCTCTGTGGAGGAGACAGCCGATCCTGTCACACTGGAGATTTTCAATAATCAGTTTGCGTCCATCGCAGAACAAATGGGCGTCACCCTGAGAAAAACGTCGATCTCGACCAACGTGAAAGAGCGGCTGGATTACTCGTGCGCCATCTTCGATTCCTCAGGCGGACTCGTTGTCAACGCCCCCCATATCCCTGTTCATCTCGGAGCAATGGGAGAAACCGTACGTTGCCTGTTGAACGAAAATCCTGACATCTTCCCAGGCGATGTGCTCGTCTCCAACGATCCCTACTCAGGCGGATCTCACCTGCCGGACATCACTGTCGTCACACCAGTCCATGACGAAACAACTGGCCAACTTCTATTCTTAACGGCGAGTCGAGCCCACCACGCTGAAATCGGTGGAATTACACCCGGTAGTATGCCCCCGTTCTCGCGAACCTTGGGAGAAGAGGGGATCCTGATTCGGAACTTTAAAATCGTAGAACGAGGAGTCTCACGCCTCAGTGAATTCCGTAAACTGCTGACATCTGGTCTTTGGCCTAGCCGTTCACCGGATGACAATCTCGCTGATGTCTCTGCTCAAATTGCAGCGAACCAGATGGGAACAAAACTCCTGAATGATCTCGTTCGCCAATCGTCGCGTGAGCAAGTTCAACGCTATATGAGATTCATTCAGGAAGCCGCCGAACGCAAGATGCAAAACGCACTCGCGGCGTTGCCAAATGGAACATACCGCTGCACGGATCATCTGGATGACGGCTCACCGATCTCCGTTTCCATCACCATTCAGAATGAAACGGCCACGATCGATTTCTCTGGCACTGGCCCTGTTCTTGAGACCAATCTGAATGCGAATCGTGCGATCGTCACCGCGGCCGTCATGTACGTCTTCCGCTGCCTGATCGACGAAGCGATCCCATTGAATGCCGGCGTTCTGTCTCCCCTCACCATCATCTTGCCAGAGTGCCTGTTAAACCCAACACCGCGACAGAATCGGGCAGACTGTCCAGCAATGGTGGGAGGTAATGTCGAGACATCTCAGCGTGTCGTCGACGTTCTGCTGGGAGCATTGGGCAAAGCGGCAGCCAGTCAGGGAACGATGAACAATCTGACATTCGGCAACAAGCAGTTCGGATACTATGAGACGATCTGCGGAGGAGCAGGAGCAACCGCAACAGCCCCAGGCGCCGATGCGGTCCATACACACATGACCAACACACGTCTGACAGACGTGGAAGTCTTCGAGTCTCGATATCCCGTACAGATCGAAGAGTTCTCGATTCGAAAAGGATCTGGCGGAAACGGACTTCATCGCGGGGGAGACGGAATCCGAAGAGTCTTCCGTTTTCAGCAACCATTAACAGTCTCGTTGCTGACTCAGCGTCGCGGCCCCTATCCTCCATTCGGGTTGAATGGAGGCACCCCCGGCGCACTCGGACGCAATATTCTGCAACGAGCCGGGTCAACAGAACAGGAACCGTTACCTGGCTCGGCACAAATTCAGGTCGCAGCTGGTGATCGCCTGATGATCGAAACTCCTGGTGGAGGAGGCTACGGACAAGCAGC
This sequence comes from Planctomicrobium piriforme, assembly GCA_040393865.1. GTDB lineage: Bacteria > Planctomycetota > Planctomycetia > Planctomycetales > Planctomycetaceae > Planctomicrobium > Planctomicrobium piriforme_A. The sequence goes on from JBEBTF010000194.1 coordinate 7,405, forward strand.
CTCACACTCCACCAC
>JBEBTF010000195.1:0-7416 GCA_040393865.1 Planctomicrobium piriforme
GGCGCTGAGCTCAAATTGGGCTTTGGGTACAACGAGCAGCGTTGAGGAGTGCTCCGAGTTGTTCGATCTCAACGCGAGTCAAGAGTCCGTTGGCCATTGTGAGCATCTCGGAGGAGACGTACCAGCGTCCAAGAACTTCAAACAGGCACTCGTAGGTTTCAGGGGTGAGCCCGTGTTGCTGCTTTAAAGGGACAGCGTCGACAGGCGGGATATCCTGGAACTGACTGAGTAGAAGAAAGAGGCCTTCCTGTACGTGAGTCGTTTGCAGAGATTGCAAATTCTCAGCCAATTTCTTGTCAATTCTGCTCTGACACTCAATCGGGCCACGGCACATATATCGTCGGGCGACTTCGGTATCGGTGCGAATCAGACGAGCTGCACACTCACACGCAGCATACAGAATTGCTTCGTCGAGAAGGGACGCTGGTTGGGGCACTGGAGTCAAGTGCTTGGACCAGGTTTCCGTTAACAGTGCCAGTTGCACCTGAGCGGGAACATTGCGGAGGAAGGGAACCTCGGTCAGAAATCCGAAGTTACGGTCCGGGCAAATGTCGAGCTGGAGGGCAAGCTCCAGACGTTCTCTTGTATCGAGGCATGCTAGTCTAAAGGCCACATAGGCCAGTTCTGTACGCGGCAGTGTTCGGGGGGTGATGACGAGCATGCTTTCCATCCATGGCAAAGGGCGTTCCGTCGGGTTCGAAGTTGTAGTGGATTTCCCGGAACTTGCACACAACTCTTTTTAAAACAAAGGATTAAAAACGAACGGATTAAAACAATTTCCTTATTGACCTTTCAGTGGTGATGCTTTTGTGCATCGCGTTGTCGTGAAGGAACACGGCCGTTGATATTTGTCATCAAGTCAGCATTTCAATCATTGTTCAAAATGTAAAGTCTACAGATTCAAATAATAAATTTGCCGGTACTAAAAACGTGTCCTATATTGTGCCACTTCTCGACCTTTACTGAGTTTGGAGGTGATTCGTATAGGGAATGAAAAAAGCCGCAGGCTGTCAGAGACAACCTGCGGCGAATTCGAATGAGACTCGTTGTCTTCGCGACGCTGAGTCAATCAGCTTAGTTACATTCTGCAACCAATGGGCCTGCGAGTTCTTCCAGGAAGAAGAGGCGCCCAGCTTGGGTTGGCATATAGCTGGATGGAATCCATGAAGTTGGGCCGTGGTGAAGAGTCATCCACAGGCTCAGACCTTGCCACTGCATTCCGCGGCCGAAGATTCCGTCTGCTCCACCGATGATGTAATCGGCTTGCAGGAACAGGCCTGGGCCAATTGTGTTGGCGTAGCAAGGAATCTTGGTGGTGCGGCTCTTGAAGCTGCCGAGAGCATTCTGCTCGATGGTGAGCGGGTGCAGTTTGGCGCCGATGCGATGAGTCTGCTGTTTCCACTCAGCTTCTGATGCGTATTCACCAGCGAACTGTGGTTCCCAGAATGCGATGTGACAGACTCGTCCGATCCCGAACACGACAGCGAGTTTCGCACCTTCTTTACGAAGGGCAGCGATCTTCTCTGCGTAGGTTGGCAGGTTTTCTTTGGTCGCGAAGTTGCGCTGAGATTCTGGAACAGTCAGCTTTCCAAGTGGACCATAGAACGCTTTGGACATGGCGTCTTCGAAGCCACCTGGCTCGTTACCTGGCAGAGTATTGCCGTCTTTGTCTGCCCATTCGTCCATGTTGAAGCCATAGACGTGGTCGCAAGGCACATTCCATTCGGTGAGGAAGTAAACTGCCCAACGGTACATGCCCATCGGTCCGACAGGCAGAATCATGGCCAGCTTTTCGCCTGCTTCGCGTGCGCGGCGAATGGTCATGGCGATTTCGTGACCCATCAGTGTGTCGAAGTCGGCGACACTGGTACAAGGAACGAGCTCGAACTTTTCGTTCCACCAAGGCTGTCGCTTGGTGATTGCCTTTGGATCATCGGCAATGCAGGCGTCGATTTTTGCAAGGTCCCATCCTTTGGGGAAGAACCCTTCGAGCAGGGAACCTTGAATCGTTGACAGCATATCCATAGTCGAACTCCAGAGCAGTCAAAAATGTAATACGTGAGTAACCTGTGAGACTGAACTGTCAGGCTCCATCATGCCGCGACCGGGAAGTCGTGAGTTACGAATCCCCGGTCACGGTCAGATGATAGCTGAGAGCCGTTGGCTCTACCATGAGACGCGAAGACTGACAGGCCAAATCAGTCTTGAACGACACTTGTTGCCGGTTGCCAGTGAGGCGAAATCTGGTCGCCTGGACGATCTGGCAGAGTTTCATAAGGGTGAAACCGATTTTTGTAGGCCATTGAAGGACAATTTGCGATCCAATAGCCCAAATAGACGTAATCCAGTCCGAGTTGGCGAGCCAGGTCAATTTCGCATAAGAGTGAAAACGTCCCTGGTCCTGCTGATCTCCATTCTGGGGCGTGATAGAAGTAGATACTGGAAATCGCCGTGGGAAGCAGATCAATCAGCCCGATTCCGATCAGTTTGTCGCCATCGAAATAGCGAAGTTCGCAGGCACTGGGAAAGTTGCCAGTCAGAAACCCCTGCCCATACTCCTGAGGGGTCGTCTGGTTGTCTGGCCAGTCCCGACGTTGAGTCATGTCGCGATGCCAGGTGTTGTAAAGCTCGATGTGATCGCGGCTTAATGTGGCTTCCGCAAGTTCGACGCTGATGTGTTCGTTGCGTCGAAGCGTGCGTCGCTGGCTCTTGGATGGCTGAAACGCGTTCACATCAATCCGTACCGGGACGCATTGTTCACATGATTTGCAAGCCGGCCGAAAGAGATGGGCTCCAAATCGCCGCCATCCTCGACTGATGAATTCTTCCAGTTCGACAGGGGAGAGCCCTTGGTAGCCGCGGTACTCCAGTGAGGCGACTTCACCGGGCAGATAGGCACACTGCCTCGGGGGTTCAACAATTTGAAAAAGAGGAGGATTGGCCATGGTTTGGAGTATAGCCCGATTCGTCGCGTGTTTCAGAGATCGGGGATCGGGAAATCAGTCTGAGGGGAGGGGGAATTCCTGATTCGTCGGCTGATTCGGGAGTGAAACGAAATTCAGAATAGATATCCAATGTGAGTTTGTTTATGTTTGGGGTGTCGTTGGTATTGCGAATGAATGTTCTTCAGTCAGGAACGGAACGATGTCACACCTTCAGCGTTCACAATGTCAGTGCGAGACTTCTGATTTTTCCCGGCGTGATTTTCTGCAAAAACTCGGAGCTTCTGCTGCCGCATTGGGAACACTTTCACTGACAGCGCCGTTCACTGGGGCCTATGCCGCACCTTCTCGCAGCAGCACTGCCGAGACTGCCGCTCAGAAATTGTATGAGACTCTGACGCCTGAGCAGCGAAGTGTGATCTGCTTTGATGCCCAAAACGCATTGCGGCAGAAAGCCCATGCGAACTGGGCGATCAGCAAGCCTGCAATTCATGAGCAGTTCTATTCCAAAGAGCAAAAAGGACTGATTGCCGAAATCTTTCGAGGGATCACCAGCGAAGATGGTCATCAGCGATTCATCGAGCAGACTGAATACGATGACGGGGGGTGGGATCGTTATCACATCGCACTCTTTGGTAACCCTCAATCGGATCAGTTCGAGTTCCTGATGACAGGGCGCCATCTGACATTACGGGCCGATGGAAACTGTACGAAAGGGGCCGCGTTTGGTGGGCCTGTCGTTTATGGGCATGGGGAAGAGAATGTCAAAGACAACATCTTCTATTACCAGACACAACGGGCGAATGAGGTGTTTAAAGCACTCAATGCTGATCAGGCAAAGAAAGCATTGCTTGTGAAACCGCCAGCAGAAAATCAGGTTCCGCTGCAGGGGAAATCCGGCAAGTTTTCCGGGCTTTCAGTCAGTGAATTCTCTGGGGATCAGGCCGAATTGCTTCGTTCGGTCATTCAAACTCTGCTGGCTCCATACCGCGCTGAGGATGTCGCCGAGTCGATGGCCTGTATCGAGGCTGGTGGCGGAATGAAATCGCTGTCCATGGCCTTCTATCAGGAAGCGGATCTGGGGAACGATAAAGAGTGGGATGTCTGGCGCATTGAAGGACCGACCTTCGTGTGTCACTTCCGCGGAGCTCCCCATGTTCACGCCTATCTGAACATCGGAACTCAGGCTCTCGCGAAGAGTTAATTCGGTCCATGTGAGAGAGGGCAGACATTTCCTTCGGTCAATTGTAAACTGGGAGCCTGATCGAATCCTTCATCAGCTCCCGTTGCAATTGACCTCAGGCTTTGTCATGTCTGCGTTTCTCGAATCTTCAATTCCCGGTGTTCCCGTTCGACGCGGCAAAGTTCGCGACGTCTATGATTTCGGCGATCGCCTGCTGTTGGTGGCTACGGATCGGATCAGCGCTTTTGACTGGGTACTTTCGACGGGAATTCCTGATAAGGGCCGCATTTTAACCCAGATCAGCAAGGTCTGGTTTGATCGATTGCAGGTGAATGACCACCTCCTCAGTCTGGATGTGACGACTCTGCCGCTCCCTGAGGGAGTTGATGTCGAAGCACTTCAGGGACGATCGATGGTCGTTCGCAAAACCGAAGTCGTTCCGATTGAATGCGTCGTTCGAGGGTATCTGGCAGGATCCGGCTGGAAAGAATATCGCTCCAGTGGAACGCTTGCCGGGGTTCGACTTCCGGTCGGGTTGCAGGAATGTGACAAACTCCCGGAAGCCCAGTTCACTCCGGCGACCAAAGCGGAGTCGGGTCACGATGAGAATATCTCAATCTCTGAGATGCAAGATCTCGTCGGATATGAGCTTGCGGATGATCTGCAGACATTCAGCATCAGTTTGTATGAGCGTGCGGCGGCGGAAGCCCTGACCCGTGGAATCATCATTGCCGATACGAAGTTTGAGTTCGGATTGGTCGGAGACGAAATCGTCCTGATTGACGAAGTTTTGACCCCGGACAGTTCGCGTTTTTGGCCTGCGGACCAGTATCAGCCAGGGAAAAACCAACCTTCATTCGACAAGCAGTTCGTACGGGATTGGCTGGAGTCAACCGACTGGGACAAAGAGAGCCCACCACCGACACTGCCAGATGAGATTGTGGCGAAAACACGGGAAAAATATGTCGAGGCGTACGAGCGACTTTCAGGACAGGAATTCGCCTGGAAGTAGGTCGATTTCGCGGCAGTTTGTTTGTCCCGATCGGTTTGATGAATCGTATTGGAGGAGTTGATTTTCGCTCCAAAGAAAAGATTTTTTCGGCATCACGATTGACCTTTCCTACCTGACGCCCATAGATTTGTCTGACGATTCGTGTTGAAATTGAGGCTTGTCTTCAAGAAAAAACAAATGAAATCCCTGCCAATCAGCATTATTGACATTCGAATTTCGCAGATTATTGCGATTCGAATTATTGATGCGCACGGCAGGATTTGAGTTCGACTGGAAAACTCCAGACCCTCTCCGATCCTTGTGATCGGAGAGGGTTTTTTCGTTCTGGAATTATCTGCTTGCGAACAGACACTCAGCCGACATCGCAGAAGTTTTTTGCAGAATGTTTGTTGAGTGACACGCAATCAATCAAGTCGGGATCGACCGGGATTCGCCCTGAGTTCCGACTGTCCACAACAGACCGTTTGGGTCTCCAACTGTAAGAGATGGCTCATGTATATCCAGATGTATGACACAACGCTCCGTGACGGAAGTCAGGGAGAAGGAGTGAACTTCTCACTGCAGGATAAACTCCTGATTACCCAAAAACTGGATGAACTGGGCTTTGACTTCATTGAAGGGGGCTATCCGCTTTCGAATGAGAAGGACTTTGAGTACTTCCAGAAAGTGCAGCAGCTGCAGCTCAAGCATGCCAAAGTGTGTGCGTTCGGGATGACTCGCCGTAAGGGAGTGACACCGGATCAGGATGTCGGGATGCAGGCATTGCGTGATTCGAATGCCCCCGTCTGTACTGTTGTCGGAAAGACTTGGGATCTGCATGTGACGGAAGTTCTTCGTGTTGATCTCGAAGAAAATCTGGCCATGATCTACGACTCGATTTCTTATCTGAAATCGCTTGGGCGGACGGTCTTTTATGACGCCGAACACTTCTTCGACGGGTTCACTGCGAATCCAGAATACGCACTCAAGACCGTTCTCGCTGCGGAAAGAGCAGGAGCGGATACGATCGTCTGCTGCGATACGAACGGCGGCAGTCTTCCAGAGAAGATCGTTAACATCATCAACAAGGTGAAAGAGCATCTCAAGACGCCATTAGGGATTCACTGTCACAACGACTGTGAACTCGCTGTCGCAAACTCTCTCGCTGCTGTCGATGCAGGTGTCGTGCAGGTGCAGGGGACCATCAACGGGATCGGCGAACGTTGTGGAAACGTGGACCTGATCAGTGTGGCTGCCAACCTCGCATTGAAGAAGCAGGGGTACGAAGTCCTGACTCAAGGAAGCGGCCTCACTCACTTCACCGAGTTGTCTCGTTATGTCTATGAACTGGCCAACATGAACTTCCGTTCTGGTCAGGCCTATGTCGGACGAAGTGCGTTTGCTCATAAAGGGGGAATGCACGTCCATGCTGTGAACAAGTTTGCTCACAGCTATGAGCACATCAATCCAGAGGTTGTTGGAAACGAACGACGTATTCTGGTCAGCGAATTGTCTGGTCGGTCCAACATTGTTGCGAAGACAACCAAACTGAAGCTCGATAAAGATCCAGAACTGATGTCTGCGATTCTGGCTAAGGTTCAGGAGCTGGAAAACGTTGGTTATCAGTTTGAGGCTGCGGAGGCCTCGTTCGATCTGCTGGTGAAGAAAGTGGCGAAGGCTTATGAGCCGAAGTTTCAGCGCATGCACTATCGGGTGAACGTCGAAACTGCGGGGCAAGCGACGCCGTTAACCGAAGCGACGGTGAAGCTGAAGATCAATGGGGATGGTCCTGTCCGCCATGAAGTTGCCGAAGGGGATGGTCCTGTTAACGCTCTCGATCAGGCACTGCGTAAAGCCTTGGTTGAGACATACCCCAATCTCGCCGAAATGAAATTGGTGGACTACAAGGTGCGCGTCATCAACTCCGCTGGTGGAACAGCAGCCAGTGTTCGCGTTGTGATTGAAAGCGCCGATGACACCGATGTGTGGAACACAATTGGCGTGAGTGAGAACATCATCGAAGCGAGCTGGCTGGCTCTGGTCGATGCCGTTGAGTACAAGCTCTTCAAAGATGAAGGGCTCATCAGCGCAAAGTGATTTCGCATCTGCGATGATCATTCACTTACTGCAAAACTCGAAGCGGTAACAAGCAAAAGGCGTCTCCCACAAAAGTGGAAGACGCCTTTTTTTCATGTATTCGATTCACTGTCGATTCAAGACGAATCAATGCAGCGAGATCACTTTTCGATTTAGAGCACCTTGCGAAATGATCTCCACGCTTCCGCCACGCGGCGAGTTGC
>JBEBTF010000196.1:0-7400 GCA_040393865.1 Planctomicrobium piriforme
ATAAAAACACAGGCGTCAGATGGAGTAGGAATCTCCACCTGACGCCTGCGAATTCACTTCATTCCGAGATCACGTGAGCCTGTCTCAAGTTGACAGGACTGCCGCGTGATCGACGAGACGGTTAAACGTCACACTGTTTGACGGCCTCAACGAGACCATCCCAGGCATTTCGGGTCGGGATGAACTCTTGGCCAACATAACCATCGTAGCCGACGTCGAGCAGCGCCTGCATCAATGGGGCGTAGTTGATTTCCTGCTTCTGATCGAGCTCACCGCGCCCTGGATTTCCAGCAGTGTGGATGTGTCCGAGGTACTCTTTGTTCTGATGAACGCGACGAATCAAATCGCCGTTCATAATCTGAACATGGTAGAAATCGAACAACAGCTTGCAGTTTGGCGACCCAATTCGTTTCAGGATATCGACGCAATAATCAACGTCATTTCCCTGATAGCCTGGGTGGCCTTTCATTGGATGGCTATCGTCGCGAGTGTTCAACATCTCGACACACAGCGTGATGCCATGCTTCTCGGCAACACCGACAATCTCTTTCAGGCCTTCGACGCAATTGTCGGCACCTTCTTCACGAGAGATCCCGTTTGCCATCCCGGTGAATGTGATGACGCTCTTCACACCAAAGTCAGCGGATTCAGAGATTCGCTTTTTGAGAATCTCATTACAACGAGCCCATTCCCCTTTGTTGTTGTACCCGGTCGGGAATCCATGGCTCGGAGCAATGGCACAGGTCAGACCATACTTCTTCAGAGTTGGCCAGTGTTCCGGTTCAATCAGTTCGATACTTTTCACCCCAAGTTTGACCGCAGCCTGACACATATCATCAAGTTTTGGCCATGCAGGAGCATAGCACCAGTGAACGATGGACTGCTTGATCCGACCATTTTTCGCCACAGGGTTTTCTGCGGAATAGACCGGAACTGCTTGTGATGCTGCCATTGCGGCGACTCCTGCACCGGAAATTTTCATCCAGTCGCGTCGTGAAAGGCCGTTGTTATCGGAATTTTGAGACATCATCTCACTCCAGAATCGGGGGGCAAATATCCAATAATCCCATGAAAGTCCTGCCAGTCAGAATTTCACCGGACGCACCAAGGGCTTTGAATCCACAACTGTTACCTGATAACGTCATAGACCGCAAATTCGACCGGTCGATTTATGTGAAATTTTCCCGATCCATCACTCCGATGGTGAAATCTGCCATTCTCGTCGGGACTTACGCCAGTTCCGATAAACTTGGCATCCTGTTTTCAGAATTTCGGCTTTCACTGGTTGACCGAAACGGCCTGACACTGCGATACGAACGGGGAATCGAAGTTGCCATTTATCTGGCAATTCATTCAACAGAGACTGACGCGATATGAACGTGATCCCGACTGCATTTTTGTTTCGCTACACAATTCCCGTCGTGCGTCAGGACAAACTGCCTCGTGCAAAATCGCCACTGCTGAAACTTCCAGAAATCTGTCAGGTTCCGTGGCCATCAGCTTTGAATGGAGAACCTGAATTCGCAAAGCTCGCCATTGCCTGGAATCCTGAGGGATTGGCAATTGAGGCCACAGTTTCACTTCCGGATCGAGCAAAGGGCAAGAAAAACAAGGAATTCACAGACGAGGGGTCGCTGCTGGTCTGGATCGACACTCGCGATACGCAATCGCAGCACCGAGCATCCCGCTTCTGCCATCAGTTTGTTGCCTCAACTCAAGGGGGAGGGGAGGACGAAGATGAACCCCATGTACGTCAGGTTCCAGTTCCCAGAGCGAGAGAAGACGCGCCGGAAGCTGATCCTGAAAGTCTGCTGACGGAAGCTGAACAACTCGATGATGGTTATCGTCTGGCCGTCTGGTTGCCACGGGAAGCACTGCATGGTTTTGACCCTGCGACGCAGAAGCGACTTGGGTTCATGGCAGTGATTCACGACAAAGAAATGGGAATGCAGACGCTAACCGTTAATACGGACTTTCCGATTGACTCCGATCCGAGCTTATGGGTCAGTCTGGAATTGATCGACGAATAGAGTTCGCATCGGTTCCGCGAATCACACAGCATTGAATCAATCACGAACAAAACCCCCACTTGTTCGAGAATTGATAGCTTTAACTTCATTGGCTAAGCACTAACTTTCATTCAACATCACCTCGCCAATCGTATCAGCAAATACCAATTTGTCTCTGGCGTTCAAGTCATCAATGGAGGATACTGCGATCATCAAGGTGCAGCATAATCACTGCCTTGAATCATCATTTTCAAATTGAACCACGAAAAGTTCCCGTCATGGTCCGAATCATTCGCCTTCCAGTTTTCTGCGTCGCAGTCGCTGTACTTGCCATTTCAGGTCAGCAGATCAGTGCGCGTGCTGCGGACGAAAAGCCAATCGGAGTGCCCACCGAAGCCGGATCGGAAGCAATTGATTCTCCAGAGGGAGTGGTGAGAGCGTTTCTGCTGGCAGTCTTGAGCCAAGATGCAGAGAAAGCTCAAGCACATTCCTTGGAAGATTCTGATTTCCAACTTTTGTTCGAAGGCCCAAAACGGCCGGAAGAGGCAATTGCCACTCAGAAAGCCCTCGTGGCTCAACTCCCGATTCGTCAATTGAAAGTCGGGGAAGAACTGACACTTCGAAGCAAGAAGAAAATCAACGTCAATGACAAGATGGTAAACGAAGATCGAGCAATGGTGATGTCCGAACTGTTCCCCGAGCCTGTCCCGATGCAGAAAGTTGACGGAATCTGGAAAGTCGATCCCCGCCCGATCCTTGCCTATCGAAAAGCATCAGGCGTGAAGAAGCGAAAATAAGTTGATCCGCAGGTTCAGGTCGTTGAACAACGCAGTGCAAACCAGAGCCAGGCATCCTGCCAGATCCCTATCGAATCTGGCAGCAAAGCGGCCTTGAGACAGATGTTTTCTTCGTGATGTTTTTAGAACGACTCAGGTAGATTGATTTATAAATTCATCTACACTCAACACGTCTGTCCGCATCGTAGTTTTATTGAAGAGCCGCAAATGAAAAACTTCTTCTTGTCGACGCTCGTCGCCACGATCGCCGTGTCAACTTCAGTCTGTTTTGCTGACAGCAAAGAAGCACTCAGCAAAGCACTGACCCTGCATGCATCGTTCGACTCAGGCCTGAATGCCGATTACTCACGCGGTGATAAAACCTGCTACGTGACAGAGCGTGGCAAACAGGTTCAAGCGGAGCCCAACAGCGACGTTGCGATCGCAAAAGAAGCCGGTCGATTTGGGAACGCACTTCACTTCACAAAGAAAAGCGGATATCGCCCTGAATATCGGGGAACAGATGTTCTGAACTACAACGATAAAAACTGGAGCACGACGGTTTCCACATGGCTGTGCCTGAATCCAGACAAAGAACTGGAACCTGGTTACTGCGATCCAGTCCAGATCGTCGGAAACGACTCGAAGAAAGGCTTCATCTTTCTTGAATGGTCCAAAGATGAAACTCCACGATTCTTTCGATACGCCATTCGTCCGCTCTTCGAAATCTGGAACCCAGAGAACGTAGGGTGGGAGCAGATTCCAGCCGCTAAGCGACCAATGATTCAGGTAGCCAACGCTCCATTTGCCTCGAACAAATGGACACACGTTGTCTTTACCATCGAGAATGCAAACGACAAATCCAAAACGCAACAAGGAAAACTGTTCATCGATGGTAAGCTGATCGGCACCATCCAGAACTGGGATTTAACCTTCGGCTGGAACCCTGAAAAAGTGCTGCTTGTTCTCGGTGCAGCTTATGTTGGAAAGCTTGACGACCTCGCCGTCTTCGACCGGGCATTAACTGACGAAGAAGTCAAACATCTCCATCAACTCAAAGACGGAGTTCGAGAACTCTACAAGTAGTCAGGCACGATTGAGTCCCCGGTATCAGAACACAGCGACGTTTGCATTTCCCAACACGGGAGCAATGCAAGCGTCGCTGCCTCTCTGAGTTCTTCCTTCCAAAACTTCCGCTTACTTCACCTATGTTCAAGAGACCTGTTCTGGTCGCGAAATCACTTCCGACATCTCCTATTGCGGAAATCGTCACTCCACTGGCTTACAGCAAGACACTTCTAAAAGTCCTCGGGCTCTCTTTATTGACAGGACTTTATTCTGTCATCCCGGCGATTAAAGAGATTTCCCAATACGACACGTTCGGCGACCACTCGGCAGACCTTCACACCGCGTTTGCTTTTGTATTAGGTCTATTACTGGTTTTTCGAACAAATGCCGCTTACTCACGTTGGTGGGAAGCACGTACTCTCTGGGGAGGTCTGGTCAACTGCTCCCGGAATTTCGCGGTCAAGCTCACGACACAATGTCGGCTTCAACCTGACGATGCTGAAGTTGCACGTTCTCTGATCTGCAACTATGCCGTAATTCTTAAAGACCACTTACGGGTTCCACTCTGCCATGTTGAGAAGGGACCGATCGTTCTCAATCCATCACTCTCCCATGCCCCCAGCGCGACCGTTCAACAGATCTATAAACTCATCGCAAAATTGCGGGCAAACAACCAGATGGATGCTGCCACTTTTCGTGCAGTCGATCAGGAACTCTTGAGACTGCTGGATATCTGCGGCGGTTGCGAACGCATTCGCAACACACGCATCATTGGCCTTTACCGCATTTTCGCCAGACAGTGCATCGGTCTTTCACTTGTCACATTCCCATGGGGAATGGCAGACACCTTTCGCTGGTGGACGGTCCCGATGACAATTATTGTGGCCTACTTCATGATCGGCCTGGAAATGGTCGCAGAGGAAGTTGAAGATCCGTTCGGCCATGATGCCAGCGACCTCGACCTCGATGGACTTTGCACCGCCATCGAACGAAGCGTCAACCAAACGTTCGAACTGCGAGACATGACTTCAGATTCCGCTGAGAACGGATTCTAAAATAGTTTCGCATAACGTGGCGCAAACACCGCTACACACGCTCCTTCAGGAAGCTGATAATCTCACGACAGAAATCTGGCAGATCGTCAGGTTTGCGGCTGCTGATAAAATGTCGATCAACGACGACAGACGCGTCTTCCCAAATCGCTCCCGCATTTTCGAGATCATCTTTGATTCCCGGTGAGCCAGTCACCCGAACTCCTCCGTAGATCTTTGCAGAGATCGGCATCCACCCGCCATGGCAGATGGCCGCAACCAACTTGCCAGTCTCTGCAAATTCAGACAGCAGACTCAAAACCTTGGGATCGCGTCTCAATTTATCAGGCATGAACCCACCGGGACAAATGACGCCATGAAAGTCGTCTGACTCCATATCTGCAATTGCCGCGTCGGAGACACAGGGATAACCATGCTTACCGAGGTACTTCACCCCAGATTCTGACCCTGCGATTGTCACATGGGCCCCTTCTTCTTCCAGACGCAATTTGGGATACCAAAGCTCCAGGTCTTCGTAAATATCACCAACAAAACAAAGAACACGAACCCCGTCCAATTGTCGCTTGGCCATGGTGATATCCTGACAGAATCTGTTTAAGAAAAACGGCGAAGAAAGGCGCACTCCCTTGCTGATCTTAAACCATTTTGATCATCAGGCTACCCGGATCGCATAACGATTTCAGGAATGGCAGGGAACATCGCGTCGGAGCCGTTACGACGTTGTCGACATGCTCACGCCATGGTGCAGACCTATCCCCGTTGATGGGAAAGCGATCGACACTGGCCTGAAGCTTTTTGACCTTTATACTCTCGGGCGACTGATTCGCTTTTTTCACAGACAGAGCGACTGTTCAACAACTGACGCAGACACTTCATCACGTGGCGGCGAAGTAACAGAAAATGATGTGAACTGGTAAGCTTACATCAACACAAACAATCAAACTGATCAGGGCCTGCGTTTCATCCAAAGCATGAGTGCACAGAGAACAGTCCGGAGTTAAAGAGATGAAAATTCAGGTTAATGGAGAACCACGGGAAATTGCAGACGCGTCGACTGTTGCCGACCTTCTGGCAGAACTGAAGCTGGACCCGCGGTTCCTCGCCGTTGAACGCAACAAGCAACTCGTTCCCCGTGCTCAGCACACCCAATGTCAACTTGAGGAAGGCGACGAACTGGAAGTTGTCACACTGGTTGGCGGCGGCTGATCCGCACTCCTTGCCATTCACATCTGAGATCTTTATTCCCGTCCCTCCGAGCATTGAAACTGGTTCCTTATGACGCACACCACACACACACGACGCCTGTTTCTTATGACCTCCGCAACGTTGTTGGGTGCATCCCTTCTGACAAATTCACTTCAAGCCCAAGAGAAGTCTGCCGCCCCGCTCATGGCTTATGTCGGAACTTTCAGTTCTCCACTGAAAGACGTGCTGCCAACGCAGGTCGACCTTCCACCAGGAAACGGCCGCGGGATTCACTACTTCAAAGTGAACAGAGAAACCGGTGCCTTGACGCCTGCCGGTATCTTTGAAATGGGCACCAGCCCAAGCTGCCTCGCTGTGAATGCCGCAGGAACTCGTCTCTACTCAGCAAACGAAACCGATCGAGTCGGCGACAAGAAAGAGGGGACAGTTAGCGCATTTGAGATCAACCGTAAAGATGGTTCACTTAAGCTTCTGAACACCGTTTCTTCAGGTGGAGCAGGGCCGACATATGTCAGCATTCATCCTTCTGGAAAGTTTGTCCTGATCGCCAACTACTTTGGTGGATCAGTCTCAGTGCTGCCAATTCTTGAAGACGGATCACTGGGGAATGCTACTGATGTTAAAGAAGACTCAGGGACCATCGGGCCAACTCGTGCCACCAACGCTCCTCCGGGAAGCTTTGCATTCAGCGGCCACGATCGCACACACGCTCACCAGATTCAGGCAGATCCATCAGGACGTTTCGTCCTCCATGTCGACTTGGGTCTCGACAAGATCTTCGTCTGGAAGTTTGATGCGAAGAATGGCAAGCTGACTCCTGCGGACCAACATTCCGTTTCACTGCCTCCCGGAGATGGACCACGCCACTTCCACTTCCACCCGAACGGAAAATGGTTCTACTCCATTCAGGAAGAAGGTTCGACCGTCGTCATGTTCGACTACAACCCTGAAACCGGGCGCCTGACCGCACGACAGACACTCTCAACACTTCCACCAGGTTTTACTGGAAGCAACTTCTGCTCAGAGATCCTTGTTTCAGAGAACGGAAAATTTGTTTACACCGGCAACCGACTTTACGACAGCATCGGCATCTTCTCCGTGGGGGCAAACGGAGAACTGAAGTATGTCGGCGAGGAATGGACACGAGGGAATTATCCTCGGAGCTTCAACTTTGATCCGACTCAGAATTTCCTGTTCTGCTGCAATCAACGCGCAGACAACGTCACGACATTCAAAGTCAATCACGAGACTGGCGAGCTGAAATTTACCGGCCAATACACCCCAGTCGG
>JBEBTF010000197.1:0-7358 GCA_040393865.1 Planctomicrobium piriforme
TGATGGATTCGCCAAATCGGTCAGGATTCCACATGAAACAGATCGAGTTGCGGAGGCGTTCTGATTCGGAACGGCGCCGCTTGCCCATCTGGATCGGGTTCGCTGCTTTTCTCCTGGCTGATGAGTGTCGTCCGCCACAGCCTCCTCCATCGCCGGATACTCGCCCGCCGCACCGAAGTACCGAAGAGTCCATTGCTCCGGCGGCTTCTACGCAAGCCATCACGTCTCCAGAGCTGGAAGCATTGGAAGCTCGATTGGATGAGGTCACTGAAGCCGTCAGCAAATCGCCGGAACGGAGTGTCCATGGATTGAACATTCCTGCCCACTTTGAGGCAGATGCCAGTTCCCCGCTGAACCTGAATCGCGTCTGGATGAGCGTCAATGTCTATTGGTGTAACGATGGCTGCATTGATGGCCCTGCTGACACGCCGGTGAATGATGAAGACCTGAAGCTCCTGCTTCCGTTTTCCAGCAGTCTGACGATGCTGGATCTTCAGCGGACAGAAATCACGGATGCTGGACTCGAAATCTTGGCAGCACTAAGACTCTATCCGAGAAGTGATCTTGCGGTAAATCTCTGTTTGCGAGGACATTATTGCCTGTCCATGGATGATTCGTCTGGTTGATCCGCAAAGGAACGCACATGCTGGCACGCAAGCCCTATCCCAGTGATCTTTCGGATGCTCAATGGGAACTGATTTCGCATCTCATTCCTCCCGCGAAGCCCGGTGGTCGTCCTCGCGGTGTGGACATGCGGGAAGTGATCAATGCTCTGCTGTATCTGGAACGCAGTGGTTGCCAATGGGACATGCTTCCCCACGATCTGCCTCCCCGCAGCAGCGTGTTTGAATACTTCTCCACCTGGCTGGGGCGGTCCCGGCGATTGAGCAAAGACTACGAACGCACAACGTCATCGAGTGAGGCCATGATCCAGCTCAGCTGCATTCACCAGATGCTCAAACGCCTGGAACCCAAAGACACAGAGTCACCGTTTCAATACAGACTTGCATCGTAA
Source organism: Planctomicrobium piriforme (assembly GCA_040393865.1). Classification (GTDB taxonomy): domain Bacteria; phylum Planctomycetota; class Planctomycetia; order Planctomycetales; family Planctomycetaceae; genus Planctomicrobium; species Planctomicrobium piriforme_A. The sequence continues at coordinate 1,016 of JBEBTF010000197.1, forward strand.
ACAACCTTCTCGGATAGCCTTTGAGAGCTGCCCGGAGATTGAAATGGAGCCAACGAATCAGTCCCACTGGCAGATGTATCCAACTTTGAGATCGGGAATTCGATCGGGAAGATCGTTCCACTTGCCAATGTAATCCTTGTTACGGTGCCTAATGCGTAGTGCCATATAATGTTCTATGCCACGGCTGTTTGTCGGTTGTAGCGGGCCCCAGTTTTGATAAGTCATCTTCTCTCCAGTAACCCATAGCCATGCTCCTTCACTGACCTCGTCGGTGGCACCAAGATAAACTTCATCAACGTCGCATTTTTGTGCAAGTTGTAACAGGAAGCGATCTTGTTCTTTGGACTTGATCACAGCCAATTGCCCACCCATAGATTCGCATTTTCTCCTTGCCGCACTCCACGTCAGTCGTTCGCTAAAAATCTTGTAGAGTTTGCCGTCAAACTTGGTCGCATCTGCAGGGAGAAAAATGCCACTGAGAGTCGCCTTCCATTCTCGTTCAGCAGCGTTTGCCTGTTCATCCTGACCTGCTTTCGTGTATTCCTTGATTGCAGTTCGATAGGCCGTTTCCAAAGTGGCAAGAGCACGAGCTTGCTGGGATCTGATCGAGGTTGGCAGAGAATCGGGAGTTTTGCCGTTTTCATCAAATGCCTGCCGCTTACTTTTGAAGTGATCGACCAATGTCTTGTTTCCGGTTTTTCGAGCGGCTTCTTCGCGTTTTTCCAAGAATGTCGTAACGGCAGTGCGATATTCCTCTTGGTCTGAGTGAAATTTGACCTTGGCTTGTTCCAGTTGCTCTCGAATCGGATCCGCTGCGACAGCGGAATGTATGACGAAAAGATACACCAGCAGCCATACTGGACAGGTCTTCAGACTCTTGTTCATCGCACTCACTTTTAACCCCTGTTCAACAAATTGTTTGTCCATGAATTCAAGTGATTTGCCAGGAGAGGATTCATTGTTTCTTCGCGTTGGCCCGGACTTTGCATTTGGGAAGGCGTCGTTTAAATTCATCGATGCCGTCCACGGTGACCTTGGTGTCACTGAAATTGACGTCCTCCAGCGTTGTCATTTTGGCGAGTTCTTTCAGGCTGGCGTCCGTGATGTCCGTGCCGGACAGGTAGAGAAATCGAAGTGGGTGGTGCAGGAATTGTTGAACGCCGTCGTCGCCAATCCGATCGTCTGTCAAATCCAGATAATTAAGGTGTTTCAGAGTGCTGAGAACCGGCAATCCCTCATTGGTGATAGCAGATCGATTGATGGTCAGTTGTACCAGGTTTTGATTGGCCGACAGCTTAGCCAGCCCGGAGTTCGTCACCTTACTGCGGCAAAGCATGATATTGCGTAGCTTCGACAGCTTGGCAACATTCTTCATGGCTTCATCTGTGAACTGTGTGTCAGCCATGTACATCGCATGAATATTCTGACAACGATCGAGTTGAATCAGAAACGATCCGTCAACAGGAACCCCCGTCAGGAGCAGTCGTTCGAGATTGCGGCAGTTTCTCAGGGTCGTAACGCCTTCGTCAGTGACGTTCGTGAAGTTCAAATTCGCAACAGTGACTTGATCGACCCGTTCGAGAATCTTCAGTCCCTCTGTTGTTAATCGCTGATTTCCCTGAAGATCAATCTCATGGAGTTTGAAGCGGGTGGCTGGCAGATTTGCAATATCGTTTATCATCTGGTCCGATCCGCTGATCTTCACACCGCCGCCAATGGAAATGATATACCTTGCTGCGAGCGCATCCGGCTCGCTCGACCAGGCCGTCGCAGCAGGGACGCGAGCAACTCGCAATCCTGCCATTCGATCCCGTACGTCGACGCCTGCCGTCCAGCGTGTCACAATTCGGTTACTCGTCGGAAGGAGATAAAATCCACCTCCCAGCCGATAATTTCCCTGGGAGCCATCTTCCTGCGAATAATGAAGATCCTGACTCAATTCACAGACATTGCCGATCATGTCATAAAGCCCGAGTGAATTAGGAGGAAGGCTGCCGACAGGGAATGGCCGATGGATCTGATCCAATAATGTGTGAGCCTGATGAGGCTGCAGGTCATTCGAAGGTTTGTCGAAGTGATAGTCGAACGCGGACTCTTCTGGTGATTTCATGGGGCCGCCACGGCAGGCATATTCCCATTCCGCATCTGTTGGCAACCTGTAAATCCAGTCCGCCTCGTCAGCTACCAGATTCAACAGTTTTAGAAAGTCCTGGGCTTCATGCCAGGTCATCGACTCCACGGGAAATCGGTCAATCTCCTCATCTGAGACATTCATTAGAATGCCTGCCGGGTCCGCACTGTGTCTTTGAAAGTGACTGGGATTTTCTTTCATAATTGACTTCCATTGCGACTGCGTGACTTCAGTCGCACCAAGATAGAAGTCGTCGCCGAAGCTGACGAACTGCTTTCCGTTGACACCTCTCTCGCCACCAATCCAGGCGAATCCTTTGGGAACACGGACGAATTCCATACCGAATTTGTTGACATATCGATTGGGGACTGATTGACTTGAATCGCCAGTATCTACGGACGAATTTGGTTTCGGATTCGCTGAATCTCTGTCGGGGGCCTTCGTGATTTCAACCGGAGAATTGCCCGCCGAAACGACAGCATTTTTAAGAGAATTAGGTGATGATCGAGTCTTAGTAATCAGTAGAAGGGACGCGACGATCAAGACCCCTCCCCCCAGAAAGAGCCACCGCCAAGCTGCGTTTTGCAGCCAACGTGACCAGAGCGTGTCCTCGAACGAATCCTGTTCTGTTTTTTTCGGGTCTTCTTCGGGGGCGACGACGGTGTCAGGTTCACTGGTAGATAGATCAAAAGAGCCTGGCTGCCCTTGTCGAAGACGGTTTAAGCTGTGTTCAAGGCAGGTCCTCAGATGACATGACGAATGAAATCGATGGCCAGGATTCTTTGCGTGCAGTTTGGCAATAATGGCCACCAGCCAGGACGGCGTTTCCGGAATAACTTCCTGAATGGAGCGAGGTTGCTCATAAGCCACACGGCGAATGACTGCCGCTGCGTTCGGAGCCCGAAACGGCGGGCGACCGGTGCACATCGCGTATAATACACTACCGATGCTAAACAGATCGGATCGCTCATCAATCTTGCGTCCCAGGGCCTGCTCCGGGGACATGTAGAGCGGCGTTCCGGCAATCAACCCGCTTTGCGATAAGCTGGCATCATCTGCAGCACGCGCGAGTCCGAAGTCGGTGAGAATGACGCGTTCGCTACCATTTTCCAGCAAGATATTGGCAGGCTTGATGTCCCGGTGAATCAGCCCTTTGTGATGCGCTGCTTCTAGTCCGTAGGCGATCTGGCGGCCGATCTTAAGGATATCGAGGATTTCCAGAGGGCCCGTCTGATCCAGTTTTTGCTGAAGCGTTTGCCCGTCAATAAACTCCATTACCAGAAACGGGAGCGGCTTATCTTCGACGGCGTAGATGCTGACGATGTTTTCATGACGCATTGCTGCGACGGAGCGCGCTTCCCGAAGAAATCGTTTGCGAGCGGGAGATGTGGTCGCCAGTTCCGGCATCATCACCTTGATGGCAACAATTCGATGCAATTTTTTGTCAAACGCCTTCAGCACAATGCCAAAGGCACCTCGACCGAGCACCTTTCGTATTTCAAAGTGCTGCAATCGGCCGAGCGAGCCAGAAACGGATGATGGTTCCAAGAAAGGGAGGTCGCATTCCGCCTGGTCATTCCCCCGCACTGAGGATGATTTCGCTTGAGGGGCTGCTTTCTGACCAGAAGCCACCTGATCGGCCAGTTGCTGAAGCGCAGGCGTCTCAAGAAACTCACCCTGACGACCATGAACTTTCAGCAAAGATTCGACCTGCTTGCGAAGAGCAGAATCGTTTCCGCAAGCCTTGTCGAGAAACTGGGCGCGCTCGTTGACGTCGGAAATTTCCAAAGCACTCAGAAAGATCTCTTGTTCATTCATGGTTTCCGCACCAAGACCGGAAAAAGTGGCTGGGACTTCCGAAGTTTTTGATTCGGATGGCCCGGAGCTCCAGCCGCCTTTTCCGGTGAAAGTCAAACGTCGTTGGTTATCAGTGACTGCTGATCCGGTAAGAGCATATCACCGCACATCCTGCCGGTGCGACTTTCGCTTAACGAATGTTCGTACCATCCGATTCCAATTCCTTGGACAATGCATTGCTATGTTTTTTAGCGTCCATGAACGCCAATAGGCACGCAATGCATATTGTGGCTCCTGCCACTATCGCGATGATCATTATCATAGCATCCATATTCTTTCCAATAGCAATGCCCTGCGTTCCATTAGTCGGCATGTTTTCATCTAATGAGGTCCGTCTTTGTACTTCCATTTGACGTTCTTTGATCAATTGTATCGGCACAGGTGCCGAGGCTGCTCCTCCCGCAGCGGCGAGGAGGACGATCAGTGCAGTAAAGCCCAATGTTCGATTTTGTGCTTTTTCGGCTCGACTGGTCAGCATGTCAAAACCTTCATCAAGGGCTCTTCCAATCCGCCCGGCATTGTCTTCAAATGGGTTCGGCACATACTCGCCGACGGCTGCCGCTACTCGAATAAGCCCGGCGTTCATCATCTGTTGATCTGTCAGTCCGTGAAGGCGTCCCACTTCTTCTGGTTCGAGTTCCCTGAAAATCTGATCGACGCTCAGAGTTCGCCCCTTGACGTGGCCAAACATCCCCATGCAGAGCGGAAAACCGACAATCAGGGCAAGTCCTCCCCAGAGAAGCCCATACAACAGACGATGAGGCCGACCTTCCAATGGCACGCCGACATACCATTCTGAATCCTTGATCTGGCGGACGGGAGTGTCGGAATTGAGCTTCTCGGAACTGTAAAGCTGAATGAGCTGCCTCATGGAAAAGGGGCCGACTACGGTTCCATTACGCCAGTATAGCCAACAACGACTGTATCCATAAAATTTACTCCAGCGACTAAAGCAGGTAAATCCGAACAGCAAGATGAACCACAGAGTGAACGCCATAAAAGAGAGAAATCCTGAGTTTGCGGCGCGATCTCCCACAAACAGGCTAAATGAAATTACCCCCGAGAAGACGAAGCACATGTAAAACAGAAATGGCCTTAGCGCAAATCGTACAATGGGATGTTCGACGTATGCGAGACAGGTTGGTCCTAATAAGTGTCTTACAGATCTCAAGATGGTAGCGAGATGTGGATATTCCGAGATGAACTCAGCGATCCGCTTGTCTCGTTTCTGTAACCATATTGCCACTAAAGTGACTACGGTTGGAAGCAGCACAAAGAGGAGAAAGGCGAGAAAACCCCACCAAGAACTACCAGAGGATCCGCTGTGATCAGAAGGAGTGTCCGCTGCTGCTCCACAGCCGCCACTGCCCAGACAGCACAAAAGGGTGAGAACGAATAGGTTTAGATTTTTCTGCATCCAGAGCCTTCGCCAACGCCATTTTTCAGCATGTCAGACCGGGTGCGTGATCACCCCGGACGACATGCGAACAGAGCAGCGGATTGCCACACGTCTACAGATCAGTGCGATTTTTCCCCGGCGGTCTTGCCAAGGAATTTCAGAATTTTTCGAGAAATTCTGATCAGCCCCGCATTTCTCGCAGGAGCCAAGTCCGGGCGTATTCCCAATGCCGACTGACCGTGCGCGGAGAAATTGCCATCACTTCTGCGGTTTCCGGCAATGTCAGGCCGCAGAAATAGACCAGATCCACGACCTGGGCCGCTTCAGGATGAACATCAGCAAATTTTTCCAGCGCCGCATGCAGATCAAGCAAATCTTCCTGAAAACTCACGTGAACCAGAGGAAGGTCGTCATTGAGTGGTTGTTTGACGAGGTTGCCTCCATGTTTGGGGCGCCGTTTGCGATTGGCGTTTTCGATGAGAATGCGGCGGATGGCGATCGCAGCGGCGGCAAAGAAATGCCCCCGACTGTTCCAGGAGGCCGGTTTCTCGCCGTCGGTCAACCGCAGATAGGCTTCGTGCACCAAGGCGGTTGCTTGCAGAGTTTGGCCCGGCTGTTCCTGAGCCAGATAGACGCCAGCTAATTTTCGCAGTTCGTCATAAACTACGGGCAAAAGTTGATCAGAAGCCTGCGGGTCACCGGCTTCGATGGCTTGTATGATCTCAGTGAATTCACTCATCGGCCCAGTTCCATCCTTAACTCCGCCTCTGCAAAGTCTCCAGACATCCGTCCGTATTTATTCTTTTCGCTAAGTCTTATGGGTTATGATGTTTTCCGAGGAGAATAAATAACCCCACATCGCAATGGGAGTGGATTTTTTTACTGGTGTAGGAACAAAAATAGGCTTGGTCTACGTTGAGGAGGTGTACCACCACTTCCTTTCCCGAGGAGCCAAG
>JBEBTF010000198.1:0-7350 GCA_040393865.1 Planctomicrobium piriforme
AAGGCGGCATCGCCTGCGTCTTTGATGATGGTCTGACCAGTGAACGAGATCAGGCCGAGACCGCCATCGACATGGACACCGTTTCCGGCGGCATTTTCGACATAGATGTTGTGGACAGTCAGCACGTCATCAATGTCAACAATCTTGATTCCGTCGCTTCCGCTTCCAATGATCGAGACATTGGAAATGGTGCCGGCTTTTGTGTTTTCGACATAGATTGCTTCGTCTGTCGAATTCAGAATCGCGACCTGTTCGACGATGAAGTTCTCGACATCTTTGGCATAAATCCCGCGACCTGCTGCGTTCTCGATCTTGAATCCCGCCAGACGCGAGTTGTTTCCTATAGTAAAGATCGGATCGTTGTTTGGTCCTGTGATCGTTGGAGCTGCGCCAGTGCTGTCCCCGCCAGGCAGGTTGAATGAACCATAGTTGGCGTCAGTCAGTGTGACATCGGCTCCTTCACCGAAGATGTATTGTCCATCACCGATCACAACATTCTCGTTGAGCGTTGTGCCTGCATGAACAAAGATGATGTCACCGCCAGCGGTCTGAGCATCGCCGATGGTTGCGTATGGATCGTCTTCTGTTCCATCTGGTGTCCCGTTGACTGCTCCAACGTGGCGAACCACATACTTTGATCCAGTCAAAGGATTGATTGCTTCGACGCCGGTTTCGATCTGGGATTTCTGCGAGACAATCACGTTATAGTTACGCTGAACGTATCGACGCAGTTGCCCTTGCAGATCGATATCAGGCAGGCTGCGACTTCCAAACTGAAAGAAGCCCCCGACTGCGACATTTGTTCCGAATGTTTTGTCGTGCGTAAATGAGGTGAGAAGAGTCAGAGACGGAGTGATGTTTCCCTGAAGTTGAACCTGAACACCGTTGATGTCTTCGGCTCCGTCTCCATTGAACCCGTACCAACCGGCAGTTGCCTGAATTTGATGGTCTCTGGCAAAGTCACCTGGCAGAAACATCTGCACGTTCAGATCAAGACCTGACATGGCCTGACCGGTGCGACTGCGGACATCGAACAGAATGTCGTTTTCATCGAAACGTGGGTTCAGAATCTGCTGTTCCAGAATGCGATTCTTTGCGCCGACCGGGAAGTAGACGTTCCCGTATGCTCCGAACATCTCTGTTCGCGCTTCCCAACCGACCGACAACTGGTGGAACACTTCCCCGCTGGTTCCATCCGCATCGTAGAAGAAGTTGGCTCCAAACAACGCGGTATCGGTGGGTTCGATGAATCGAAACCCCATCCCGATATTTGCTCCGAGATCACCTTCGGTTGAGATGAATCCTCGCAAGTCCCCGAAGAAGATGGCACTTTCGGACATCACGTACGGGAACAGTTCGATCGGAGCGATACTGTCCGAACGACCGAAGGTCTTGAGACCAATGAACCCGATTCGCCCGTCAATTCCAGCGCCAGTAGGGTTCTTCTCAACAGGACGGGTAAACGTTCCGCCTGCTCCGCCTAGGGACGGCTCTGGTTCGAGGTCTGGAAACGCGAGCGCACCAGATTCGTCCTGAGCTTGAGCTGGAGTGCAGGTCAGAACGGTTGCGATGCATGCAATTACGACGAGCAATCGACCGAACATGGGATTGACCGGTCGGAGCAGCGAACGAAACCGATTGGGGGTATGGGAAAGTCGCGGCATAACTTGTAATCAAGTTGAAGGTGACATCGAATTCCGCGTACGGCCATTTCTGACCGAGCAGCGGGTTAGTAGTCCCCTTCGAACGATCACAACAAGACGTTGCCGGTGAAAATGGAGGAAAACGACACTTTTGTGGACGAAATCGAATAAAATCGACTCAAGATCGGCAATATTCGCCTGGCGACAAACATCGGGAGCGTCCCTTGGATGGGGGAATCTGCTAGTGTCAGATTCGGTCAGGCCCCTGTCGATCGGATCAAAACATTCGTTTGAGGCACAGGATGGTTGTTGCCAAAATAGAGGAGCAGACTGGGAAGTTTTTGAGTTCATTTCCGTGGGAACGCCTGCCGTGGCGTCGCCTGCAGGCAGCGTGAGTCTGGAGTGCTCTTCCCGTTTTTTCGTTTGTGTTTTCTGTCTCGGTCAAAGTGAAGGTTTGTATGGCGAAGAGTAAAGAACCTCGGTCATGTGGTGTCATTCTGGTGTGCGGTGACCCGATTAAGTCGTTTCTGCTGATGCGACATGCCGACCGCTGGGATCTTCCCAAAGGACACGTTGATCCTGGTGAGACAGAGATTGAATGTGCATTGAGGGAAATGGAAGAGGAGACGGGAATCCATCGCAGTCTTGTCCAGCTGGATGAGGCGTTCCAGTACATTCAGGAATACGAAGTTTCCGCTGCCCGGTATGGTGGTAATAAGGAGCAGACCTATCTGAAAAAGTTGACGATCTTTCTTGCTCGGGTTGAGCAAGAGCACGAGATCGAACACACCGAGCATTTAGGCAGCGAATGGTTGCCATGGAAGCCTCCGCACCAGATTCAAGGCCGGACGATTGATCCGTTGCTCAAACAGCTCGAAGCCTACCTTCACAACCAGTGATCGTGACAAAGCAGCGGCTGTTCACGTGAAATTCCGGTTGGTGCCCCTATTCCCTGATCCGATTTTCCCTCGTTGATTCAGAGAGGAAGAGGATATTGAGATTGGAAAAAAGACTCAAAATCTGCCAGACTGGATCAGTGTTCTTCAGTTGAAGAATTCATTGAGGTTGATGTGTTCGCTTTGTCGGTCACATCCGGTCGAACATCCTGGATGTTTGACTGAACGCCTGAAGTAGAAGGGGCAAACGCCCCGGATTGCTCTTTTCAATTCGTCAACGGAGTGCCTTTATGGCGTCAGCAGGTGCGCAGTTCGGTCACCTTCACTCTTTGCATGTTCGACTCAAGGACATTCTTGATCAACTGGCTAAAGGTCCGCGCCAGATTAAGGTTCGCCAGACGCGAATTGCAGAAGCGGAACAGCAGTTGGGACTGCGTGAGCAGGAACTGAAAGACGCCCGCTCGGCTGTGGATCGCAAGAATCTCGATCTGAAATCGAAGGAAGCCCACCTGCACGATCTGCAAGGGAAGCTGAATACCGCCTCGTCCAATCGTGAATACGATATTATCAAAGGACAGATGGAAGCTGACCGTGTTGCCAAAGCGGTGCTCGAAGACGAAATTCTAGAGTGGCTTGATCGGGTGGATGCCCGGACTCAGGATGTCGCGGCGGCCAAGAAGCAGATTGCAGATCTGAACGAAGAACTGAAAGCGTACTCGGCAGATTTTGAAGTCAAATCTGTTGAACTGCGCGACCGTGAGAAACATCTTCGCGCCAAGATCAGCGAAGTTGAAACCATCATTCCGAGCGAGTTGAAGGTCCAGTATCAACGTCTAGTGGAAGCCTATGGGGCCGAAGCAATGGCCTCCTCGGAAAACGGGATGTGCAATCAGTGCTTTGTGTCACTGACCCCGCAAAATCGGGTGCAAATGAACAGCGGGAAACTGATGATCTGCAGCGTTTGCGGACGTTTGCTTTATCCGGTCGCTCGGGACGAATAGAGCCGTTTCTGAAATAGCCGCGTATCTCACAGCGGTCTCGTGACTCACATGAACCGGGCGACGTTCAGACAGAACGTCGCCCGGTTTTCGTTTCCGCAGATTCAATTTTATGGTGTTTCCGCAAGCTGGACGCGCCCGATGACCGCATTCGGCTCCAGTAACGTCCCAGGGAGAACAGACTGGGCGATCAGGACGCCATCGTGATCGGACTCGACGCAGAAAACGATTCCGTCGACAAGGATTTCAGCAATTCTTTCTCCAGTAATGACTTGCGATCCGATCGGCACGAGCCAGGTGAGGAAGCGAATCGGCAGAGTGCCTGTCCCGAGGTCTGGGATCGCCACTGTCACAACGTGAGTCGGGAACGGATCTTGATTCATTTTGTAGAAATTGCTTAAAACCTGACTGTTGCAGCCTGAAACTGAATCAGATTGCAACACTTGATATCGAGCGGTGTGAACTTCATTTCGGTATTCCAGCCGAAGAGATCGCGAAGCAAATTGTTTCGCGGTGAAGTTCATCCCATTGGGCCTCTCGTGCATCGTACGCCGTGCATCGTCCATGTTGATCATCACACTCATCATTTTTTGATCATGATGTCTGAATCCTGGTGATAAACGTGGTTTTCCAGAGACAGTCTTCTGGAGACAACGACGCGGTGAATTTTTTCGGAACATGCTCACGGAAGAGCAAGGAGTGCGTTGTCATGTCGAAATGGATTTCGAATCGAGTGCGGACAGTCGGCACGAATTCCGCGTTGTCATCACGCGCGACATGGGGAACTGTCACCTTGGGGCTCGCGCTGGGGTTTGCCGGGTGCGGGACTTCTTCGACCCCAGAGACGGCAGAATTCCAGCAGGTGACTCCTGAAGCAACGCCTGTTGCACCAGAGCAAACTGAGATGCCGGCGGTGAAGTCTGTTCATCGCGGGGAGATTCAACTGACGGCTGCAACCAAGGAAGAGGCTCGACCAGATCCAAATCCGCAACCGGCCAAAGGCTCTGTGGAATGGCTGTTGAATGAGATCGCCAAACTGCGAGTCACTTCTTCCGAACCAAAAAATGCTGTGACCAGTGCAACCCATGCTGTTGTGACTGGCGCCGTCGAACCCAATCAGGACTCACTGCGTCGCAATCGGGAGATTGTGAAACTGGCGTCTGAGGTGATCGTTAAAACCTTCGACAAGCCAGGGATGACCGAACAGTTCAACGCTGCAATTCTGTGCCTGTGTGATGCACGCATGCAACTGGCAGCGGCGGGTGATGCAGATCAGGCCCAAAAACTGGCCGAAGATGCTGAGACATTGTTCGAAAAAGATCCTACCTCGTTTGCGGCGATCGAATCCGCCTCTCGTGTGCTGGAATTGATTCAGAACATGGCGACCCAATCCGAGCAGCCGGTTCCGAAATGGACCTTGGCCTATGCTCGCGAAGCCCAGAAGTTCGCAACGAATTTCCCGCAGGAAACAAATCGGGCTGCGATGAATCTGGTTCTGGCTGGCCAGATGTGTGAAAAGCTGAAGTACGATGCAGAAGCGGAAACTTGCTACGCATGGCTCGAACAAACCTATTCGCAGACTCCGTACTTCCAACAGGTGGAAAGTTCACTGCGACGCTTGCGCCTGCCCGGTGAGCATCTGACGGAGTTCGGCGGAACACTTCTGAATGGAGGATTTGTTTCCGCGAATCAGTTGAAAGGACAGATGGTTCTCATTGCGTTCTGGACTTCCAACTCTGGCAAGTTTCAGGAAGATCTGCCGCTGATTCAGACCGCTCTTTCCAAGCACAACAACCGCATTCGTGCGGTGGGTGTGAATCTCGATCGGGATGAACTGGCTGTCAACCAGTTTGTGCAGCAACACAAGCTGGACTGGCCGCAGATCTTCTTCTCCGACGTCGAAAAGCGTGGGGAGCAAAATCTGGTTGCTCGTCATTATGGAATTAAAGATGTTCCACAGTATTGGCTGGTGGATCGCGATGGGATCGTTCGCAGTATCAATGTCGATATCACGCAGCTGGAGTCGGATCTCGACAAGACTCTGACCAGATAGTGCTGTGTTCAGTTAGAGTACCTTGCGAAATCATTTCTACGTTTCCGCCACGCGGCGAGTTGCGTTCGATTAGTCGAAACGGCCGCTACGCGGGCACTCGGTAGAGCAAACTGCTCTAGCTGTTCAATCGTCTCCTGATGCAGTGACGACTATGATAGGGGTGTCAGGTTGAATGTCGGGTGACGCTCCCCGAGAAGCAGCCTGCTGACGTCGTTGGATGGATGGGCCTCCAAAGCGACTGATTGCAACCTCTCCTCTCTCACAGGTCATATCGGATCATGCCGGACTCAGGAACTCCAGAGACGAGGAGCGATGATTCGACTGTGGCAGTTCAGAGTGCCGTTGCGTCTGTTGGTCAGACGGCACCAGAATTTGCCTTGGAGTTTGTTGCTGCCGGAGGCGATCAGGTCCAGGTTGTTCGTCGTTCGGACTTTGTGGGCCGCTGGTTGATCCTACTTTTCTACCCTCGCGACTTTTCTTTTGTTTGCCCAACAGAGTTGACCGCCTTCAGCGCGCGACTCGAAGATTTTCAGCAGCGTAACTGCGAAATCCTGGGGATCAGCAGTGACTCTGTTGAAATGCATCAGGAGTGGTTGAGGACGCCGCCCGCCGATGGTGGACTGGGGCCGTTACGCTTCCCACTGGGAGCCGATGTCGCCGGACGGGTTGCTGCTCAGTACGGTGTTTGGGATGCGAAGAACGAAGTTGCGCTCCGTGGCTTGTTCATTATCGATCCTGATGGGACGCTGCAGTATACCGTCGTCCAAAACTTGAGCGTCGGTCGAAACACGGACGAAACGCTTCGCGTATTGGATGCATTGCAGGTGGGCGGACTTTGTCCAGCAGGATGGACCAGTGCTGATGGTCTGTTTGATGCCGAAGCCCTGTTGAGGTCGGGGACCGCGCTTGGCCATTATCGCATCCGTGAGCAGCTTGGGGCTGGTTCATTCGGCAATGTGTTTGAAGCCTGGGATACGAGGCTGGAGCGAGTCGTCGCGTTGAAAGTGCTTCATTCCCAAGGAGTCGATGCGAGAGCAGAAGCGATTCTTGAAGCACGTTCCGCAGCCAGATTGAATCACCCGAATGTTTGTACGATTTATTCTGTCGATGAAGTCGACGGCATGCCCATCATTGTGATGGAACGTCTTCATGGAGTTCCACTCGGAGAATTGCTGGAGCAAGGGCCATTGGAGCCAACCCGGTTTCTCCGACTCGCGATTGGCATGGCGTCCGGAATTCTTGCGGCTCACCAGCAGGGGATCCTGCATGGAGATTTGAAGCCTGCGAATATTGTGGTGACCTCTGGGGATCATCCCAAAATCCTGGACTTTGGATTATCGCGAAGTCACCGGCGCTCCGCTTCCGAGTCCATCAAGAATACGAAGACTTCTTCGGAGGCGTCGTCTGACAATGCGGATCAGACGATGATCATTGTTGCTCCCGATCAGACTGCCGCCGCGACGATTTCCGGAACCCCGGCCTATATGTCTCCTGAACAGGCATCAGGACAGATTGCTGGATCGGCTTCGGATGTCTTTGCGTTGGGGCTGATTTTCTTTGAAATGGTGACTGGTCGTCGGGCAATGCCTGAACAGTCTCCACTTTCGATTCTCTTGAAGTTGCGGCAGGAGAATCTGGCAACAACGTTGATTGCTGACATTCCTCTCGAATGGCAATCACTCATCGTTCCGATGCTCTCGTCAGCTCCAGTTGATCGACCGACAATGACACAGGTGCTTCAACAACTTCAAACGGCAGAA
>JBEBTF010000199.1:0-7325 GCA_040393865.1 Planctomicrobium piriforme
TCTAAACCGATGTTGTCACTTTATCTTGCTTTTGAATTTCGACAGATCTCGCGGTTCGTGCCCAGGTGCCTTTCTGACGTTTGCTGATCCAACGCCAGAAGCCAACAGCCAGTGCGGCGTTCATACTCACAAACATGGAACTCAAACGCACCAGCCGAACGGACGCTGCGTTCCCCGGTAAGAATCGCCCCAGGCAGGCAATGGAATAGAACAATCCCTGTGCCAGCAACAACCACTCATAACCTGTCTGTCCTTGAGCAACCAGAGCGGCGTTTGTCACCAAGGCAACAAACATCATGAATGGGCAGACCCAACGAACGACTTTGTGAGACCAGAAGGCGAAGGCAACTGACCCGTACTTCGGATTCAGCAGCGAACTCAGCCAGCACAGACTTTGAAATCCCCCTGCTCCAATTCTGGCTCGCCGTTGGAACTCGGCGTGAATCGATGGGGCGGTCTCTTCGTTCGCAATGGCATCTTCTTCGAAGACGAGCGTTTTGTCTTGCAGGTAAATCTGCATCCCGATCAGGAAATCATCGACAATCGTTTGGGCAGGAATCGGTTGCCAAAGTGATTTTTGAATGACGTAGATTGCACCGTTGAAACCCAGCAATGCTCCGATACGGCCTTCCCAACGTTTCAAACAGTTTTCGTATTTCCAATAGAGCCCATCGGAATTCTTGCCTGTTGTCGCGTCGGTCAGAATCAGTTGCCCACAGACACCGCCGACACTGGCGTTCTGAAAATGGCGAACAAGCAACTTGAGGGCATTCGGCTCCCAAAAGGTGTTGGCGTCAGAAAAGGCAATCAATTCTCCCGTGGCCATCGCCGCACAGTCATTGAGTACGGAAGGCTTACCCCGACGTTGAGGAAACTGCTGCAGCTTCACTCTCGAATCGTCGACGGTGCTGACAAGTTCCCCTGTCAGGTCCTCATTCCCATCGACACCAATCAGAATCTCTAATCGATCGGCCGGATAGTCCATCTGCAGTGCGTTCGCAATTCGCTGCAGGATCATCGCCTCTTCTTTGTAAGCAGCAATGATCAACGAGACTCGCGGCCAGTCTTCAGGTGAACGAGCAACCAAATCAGGAACAGACTGAGGCTTTCGAAATTTCGCGATCAATCCGAGAAGAATGGGATAGCCAACATACCCGTACAGGACGAATCCACAGGCGGTCCAGAACGCGATTTGAAGTGCCAGCATCATAATAACATCAGTGCAGAAAATGGTTCAAACCGCATGAAACGCCGGGTGTGAATCACTTCGATTCAATCAGATCACACGAAGAAACCGGTTCAATATTGTGCGGTGAGAGAAGGCAAATGCGACTTTTCCACCGCAACTTTCGGCTTGCGTGCCGACACCCACATGTAATCGATCGCAAGTTCTTCCGGGGTGTACTGACTGAACTCTGGATGAACTTTGAGGTCCCCGTTTTGAATCGCTGCTAAAGAACGTGGATCAACTCGTTCGCGGCAGATTTCAACTTCCAGACCAGACTCCTGAAACATCTCCCGGTAATCGCGGGAACGCAGGCGGTTGTGATACGCGAGACCACTTCCTCCATACCAGTTCCATTCTTTGGCGGAATACTGGATGAAGTTTGAGTTGGTGATCGAGGAGTCGACTGTCGAATAGTGGTCCTGCGGATTGAAGCGGTGAACGACAATCCCTCCCGGCTTGAGAATTCGCAAAGACTCCTGATGAATCTCTGTCTGAATATCACGCGGGATATGCTCCAGCACATTCGAGCTGAAGACGATATCGATCGTTTCCTCCGGCAGGCCTGTTTTCCTTGCATCGCCGGGATAAACGTATTCAATCTGCATAGGTTGCAGGAACCCTTGCAGTGATTTCGCGTTCACCTGTCCGGACAGTTTGCGGAAACGCTCCTGCACTTCGTCATGCGGAATCCCGCATTCGGCCGCGATCTCTTCAAGACATTCGCTCAGGGCATCCCATGTCTCGAATGCATAATCGAGAGTCAGCCACGGGTTCACATCGACGGTGATGACCCCTTTGGCCCCCCCGAGAATAAAGACGAACGGGACAAGAGGCCGCCAGCCGGTTCCGACTTCGAGGCAAACCTTCCCCTCGATTGTTTCGCCACTTTGTTGAACGAGGTTCACCAGTTCAAATGCACGCTTCAGATCGCGTTGCAGTTGCAGGCGATTAGTCCCCGCGACTTTCTGCAACTTGTGATAGATCGAACGTCCCGCCGGAATTCGGCTCAGAACGGCGAGAGTATGGGCTTTCACTTTCCAGGACATAGCAGGACCACCAATGTTGGAATGGGGCGAGCTGTTGATGAGGAGATTTCGAACCTGAGACTGACGATGCCTGGCAATTCACGGTTGCCAGACCGGTTGCTCCTCTCTCCCGAAATGAGATCGGCAGAGAACTGAGAGAACCGTGTCCCGGACGCCCGCTGGCTTGGATCGCAATAGGCCCTTAACCCCAATAACGACTTGTCGCAAACCTAGCACGCAGTCTCTCTGGCAGCCTGAACAGCTTGCAGAGTGCGGCAGCTTCTGGCAAAGTTTCCAAAATCAGGGGAGAGTCGCATCGACGCGTTGCCAAAAGGCAACACTGTCCACGCCAAAACCTCCGGTTCTCCTCTCGTCCACAGCCAAGCAATTTCAGGAGCCAGCAGTATGGGACGCTCTCGAATCGCCCTAAAAGAATGGGCCGTCGTGTGCGATTCACTCGCGGCAGGTGAACAACTGATCCTTTTTCGTAAAGGAGGCATTCACGAGGGACCGGATGGATTTACCCCGGAACATCAGGAATTCTGGCTCTTTCCAACAGGGTTCCACCAGTCGCTCGATAGTGTCCGTGAGGAATTTCAGCCAGCGGCTCAGGTAACATTGCAACAGTCTCCACCAGCAGGAAAGCTTCCGATTCGTCATTATTGCCGAATCACAGGCGTCTGTTGGATGACCAACGAAGAAAGACTGGCTCAACTAAAGCCATTTCACATTTTGACAGAAGATGCCCTTCTGACCCGATTTCGATATCGCCAGCCAGGCATTTTTCTTTTGACCGTCGATGTCCGCAGTTTACCGGAAACTCGACTTCTTCCGACCAGCCCGATCTACGATGGCTGCCACAGTTGGGTCACACTCAATCAGGAAGTGGAAACCGATTCTCTCCTGCCCCCGACAATTCAACCGGATCATGATTCACGCCTGGCAGAGCTTCACCGTCTGTTTCCAGAACTGGTTGCAATCAAACAGTAATCAGACGTGAGAGCGTCAGGCCCTCTCACGTAGCTGATCAAAATACTGACTCCATTCAATAAAAATCCCCCTTGTCCGCCAAAGCAGACAAGGGGGAGGAGTACGTTCAACCAAAGTTTCGACGGATCAATTCCGGCTATTTGTCTGACTTCAAAAATGCCAGCAAGTCGGCCATTTGTTGAACGTCGACTTCGCGTTCGATTCCGCTTGGCATCAACGACTGCTCTGCTGCTTTGAGAACTTCGATCTCGTTGCGTGGCAGAGTGTCTTCGATTCCCTGAGCTTTGCGGATCACAACACCACTGCTGCTCTCACGAACAAGCAAGCCGTTGATAACGCGGCCGTCTTCCATCACTGCGATATAGCTGGTCCAGCGAGGCTCAATTGCCCGGCTTGGATCGAGAATATCGGACAGCAAGGTCTCGTTACCCTTAGCACGAATGTCCGACAATTCCGGTCCTACCACGGCCCCTTCATTGCCAACTTTGTGACACTGGGCACAGATACGACGGAAGACCGCACGACCACGTTCAACATCGCCTTTGGCCGTCAAAGCTCCCTTGTACTTTTCAATCACCGCAGCGCGGTCTGTTGAAGTCGCCTGTCCGAAGAGTTTCACAGCAAGTGAATTCAGCTCGGTATTGCGGCTCATCAACAACGGATCACGTTGTTCGATCGTCAGCAACGCTGGAGAAATCTTGCCTTCGACCATCGCTTCCAGCAACAGCTTGGATGTCACTGGATGAGCGAGAGCAACTTCGATCACCAGTGCCCGACTGTTCGGGCCGAGTTGTCCCCAAACTCCGAACATCTCTTTCACGAGCGGTTCACGAGCCCGACCTGCCAGTGCAGTGAACGTGGCACGCTGGATGGACGCATCCTCATCCGAAGTCATCAGCTTGTGAACGATTGGGGTGGCCTCTTCAACAGCGATAAAATTCAATGCTGGAATAGCCGCCCGACGTTCAACAAGATTTGCCTTTGGATCAGCAACGGTTTTCACTGCGAGAGCCATTGCAGCAATCGCGTCTTTCGCTGGCTGGGCAATTTGTTCGTCCGGCAATGCAGCGAGTTGAGCCAGGTTCTTCTTGCCATCGAGACCTTTGCCTGCGAGCAATCCCTGTTGAATTCCAAACAGGGTTGCTGATCGCCACCATGGCAGGTTATCAGACTTCTGCTTCAAAACTTCAGTCAGGACTTCGGCAAGTTCTTCTTTGACTGCGCGACGACCAATAATATTGGCGAGATACGAGATCAACTCTCGTTCTGCATCCGAACCTTCAGTCAGAAACTTCTGCGATTTCAGCAGCTGAGTCAGCAACGACGCGGAATGCTCTGGTGGCAACGTCACAGCAAGCTGCTGAATCCAGCGATCACCGGCAGCACGAGCGACCAGTTTACCGATTTCGTCCTGTACCTGTTCAGTTGAGGAGGTCGCAACGGCATCGATCCAGAACATCGCAACGCGATCGGTCATCTGTGGATCACTTGCCTTCAGACCTTTGAGAAGATCCGGTGGCAGTTCCAGAAATGATGCTACTCGAATGGCGTGCTCGACGACATGAGGGTTCTCGCTCTGAATGGACTGTTGAACGACTTTCTGAAGCTGCTCACGTCCGAGAAGTCCCTGACGTTCCAACCCTGCCAGTGTCCAGAGAGCCTGAACAGCAACTCGTGGATCTTGATTCGAAACAAGAGCCTCTGCCCCGGCAATGATCTGAGCCGCGTTCTCTTTGGTTGCAGTTTCCAGCAGGCGACGCTGACCAAGATCACGACGCCAGCCGTTTTTATCCTGCAACAAAGCGAGATAGCCCTCGGTATTGCTGGCCGGATTCCATTTCTCAAACTTCTTGTCGGTACGACGAATACGATAGATCCGTCCGCGATTCTCCCCTTCACGCAGACGCAATGTTTCAGCCAGGCCCGGTGGCATGTACTGAGGATGCTCGATCACCTCACGGTACATATCAGCCAGATAGAGCGATCCATCAGGTCCGTCAGCAAGACTGACTGGACGGAACCATGGATCGGTTGAAGTCAGGAAGTCTTTACGTTCGTACGGACGACGTGACGTAAAAGAAGTCCCTTTCGGATTCAGAATTGTCCGAGTTACAAGACTTCCGGTCGGTTCACAGACAAAGACGTTGAAGTCATTTGTCGTGTCGTAGCCAAACTGACTGCCACGATAAACATGAGTTCCACACGCTGCGGTGTGAGTTCCTGCATGGCTGATCGCAGTCGTCTTAGTTTCGATTTTCGGATAGACGCGAGACGCCCCCCCTGAAGGAGCAACGTCTTCCTGTGGTGTCAGAATCGGGGCAAACGGATTGCGATTCAGCGTCTTCATCGAGAGAGGCGCGTAAATCACAGGATTGCGGTTTGTACAGAAGAACCGATCACCGAAATCACTGAATGTGTTCCCGAACTGAGCCTGTCCCGGCACCAGTTCAAACGTCTTCTTCAATGGATCATAGGCGAGATCGCTACGCCCCATGGTCACAGGTTTCGCAACATTTTCGTCCTGACCTGGCAGTTTCACGTTCCCGCCAGTCAGTCCGTTAGTCAGATAGACCTTCTGATCGAGACCGCGCTTCGGATGGCCGACTCGCAACTGGGGATTTCCGAACCCGAACCCTTCCAGCAGCTCTTGCTTCACATCCGCTTTGCCGTCTCCGTCTGTATCTTCCAGATAGTAGACGAACGGAGATGCTGTAACGACGACCCCGTTTCCGTGGGCCAATACTCCCTGCACCCAAGGGACATCAGCAAAGATCGTCGACTTTTCGTAGACGCCATCGCCGTCGGTATCTTCCAGCAGTTTCACTCGTGAAAGCGGTTTTTCGCCTTCAGGCGGCCCCAGTGGATAATCGCGGTATTCCGCAACATACATTCGGCCCAGATGATCGAACGAGATTGCAACCGGGTCGACCACTTGTGGTTCAGACGCAACGAGCTCAATCGTCAAGCCATCTTCAAGCTGAAACTGTTTGAGTGCTTCAGACGGTTCCAGCGGTTTGCTTTCCTGAGCCGTCACCTGCCCGGATTGAAAAAGCACACTACTTGCAACGAGTGCTGCAATGCAACGGGCACGTCGTCGCCAAATCGACCGGATCATGTACGAGTCCTCTGACCTGATATGGTTCGAAAAGTGTTGCTGAAATCACTGGTGAATATGCTGCGAATGATTGCCGCAGTGAGACAGGGAGCCCAATTTCTCGTGTTAACCCAATCTCGAATGCACCAGTCCTGATAAAATTCCGCGTGACGAAATCTCGGGCGAAATCTCGATTGCCACAACATCAACTACGGACGTCCGCATTCAGAATCGGTCTTCCGCTTGAGCAACTGGAAATGACAGAATCAGAACCACCGCTGGTCAGAAAGAAGACAAAACAAAAATGGCAGGCGCCCAATCTTATGCTGACTCCAGAGTGAGGTTGGTCACGACTTAGGCTGGCAGGTCAGGCAAGGACCTGAGTATATCTGTCTGCCGAACCTCATGCCACTGGCATTGGAGTTGAGTGATCTGATATTCCCAATTCGACGATACAAAGAAGCTTCCTGCTGTTCGTTCGAGCCGGTTGAGTCTCTCATGTGATTGCGTCAGCAGCCTTTCCGACGCAGAAGACGGGGAATATTTTCCGCCTGCCTCGCCATAACATACACTTCTCGACAAGTGTTCATTTATTGTCATTCGGCCCAAAGCCTCACAGCAGCGGCACAGTCTGGAATTGCTCACTGGAACCGGGAACTATGAAACATTACCTGCTGCTGTTTGTGGCTGGCGGAATTGGAGCACTCGCCCGCCACTCCATGATTCTTTCAATACAGCGAACTGCAGGCATCGCGTTTCCGATTGGAACATTCCTCGTAAACATTCTGGGGTGCCTGATTTTCGGGTTTGTCTGGTCACTCGCAGAAACCCGACAACTCATCAGCCCTGAGACCCGAACTGTCATCCTCGCAGGTTTCGTCGGAGCATTTACCACATATTCAACATTTGCCTTCGACACCCATGTGCTGGCAAGTCATTCGGCCTGGCTGTCAGTTCTGGTAAACACCGTCGGCCAGATTCTCCTCGG